>CAIUOU010000039.1 GCA_903900845.1 uncultured Opitutia bacterium | reverse complement strand
GAGTTGCGGACGGTGAAGGGAATTGGTGATGCCCTGGCCGCCAAGATAACGGATCTGCGGCGCACGGGGCGGTTGGATTTCCTCGAGGATTTACGCGCCACAGTGCCGGTCGGTTTGGTCGAGATGCTGCAGATTCCCGGGCTGGGGCCGAAAAAGATCCTGGCGTTGCACGGCAAGCTGGGGGTTTCGGACCTCGCCGCTCTCGCGCAGGCCTGCGGGGACGGGCAGGTAGCCGGACTCGCGGGCTTCGGGGAAAAAACGCAGGAGAAAATCCTTGCTGGTATCCGGAACCGTGAGGCCTACGCGAAGCGCCACCTGTGGTGGGATGCCTCGGAGGTGGCCGCGGCGATAGTAGCTGGTCTGCGGGCCTTGCCTCAGGTCCAGCGCTGCGAGGCCGCGGGCAGCCTGCGGCGCGGTCTCGAGACGGTGGGTGACCTTGACTTCATCGTGTCGGCTGAGGACTCCGCGCCCGTAGTCGCTTGGTTCATCTCGCAGCCCGGCGTCCAGGAGATCACGGCCCAGGGCGGAACCAAGGCCAGTGTGCGATTCACGGGCGGTCTGCAGGCCGATCTCCGGATCGTGCCCGACCACCAGTTCGCCTTCGCTCTGCACCATTTCACCGGTTCAAAACAGCACAACGTCGAGATGCGGCAGCGCGCGTTGGCGAGGGGACTCAGTCTCAGCGAGTGGGGGTTTTCGCCGGCCGGAGACGCGGCGCCAGCCGTTATGCCGGCGGTGTCGCACGAGTCCGACGTCTTCGCGGCGCTGGGACTGGCCTTCATCCCGCCGGAATTGCGCGAGGGGCTCGGGGAGATCGAGGCCGCGGAGCGCGGACCCCTGCCGCGCCTGGTTGAAGCGGGCGACATCCGGGGCGCTTTTCATAATCACACGAACGCCTCCGACGGGGGCAACACGCTCGCCGAGATGACCGCGGCCGCCGAGGCGCTCGGTTGGGAGTACCTCGGGATTGCCGATCATTCCAAGGCCAGCTTCCAGGCGAACGGTCTCGACGAGGGACGCCTCCGGCGGCAGATCGCCGAGATCCGCGCGCTCAACGATTCGGGGCGCTTCCGCACCAAGGTCTTCGCGGGCGTGGAGTGCGATATCCTCGCGGACGGACGGCTGGATCTGGACGATGATGTGCTCGGGGAACTCGATTACGTCGTCGCCTCGGTCCACAGCGCCTTCGGCCAGGACGAGGTGGTGATGACCGCGCGCATTATCCGCGCCGTTGAGCATCCGCGTGTGACCATGCTCGGCCACGCCACCGGGCGACTGCTGCTGCGGCGCGAGGGGTACCGGGTCGATCTGGGCAAGGTGATCGACGCCGCGATCGACCACGGCGTCGTCATTGAGCTCAACGCCAGCCCGTGGCGCCTCGACTTGGACTGGCGTCACTGGCGCAAGGCCGCCGCTCGCGGTCTGCTTTGCGCCATCAATCCCGATGCCCACGAGACCGCCGGGCTTGGCCATGTTCGGGCCGGGGTGAATACCGCCCGCAAGGGCTGGCTCGAGTCGCGCCACGTTATCACCACCTGGCCGCGGGCAAAGGTGGAGAGCTGGTTCGCTGCCCGCCGCAATCCTTGAGGCGTTCGCCCTCGAGGCTTGCCGCGCGCGTGTCGTGGTCGACACGCTTTCGTCGCGGCGACGCTTGGGGAGCGCGCTGTCGTCCTAAAACCATCACCATGATCCATCGTCTTGCTCGGTTTACGCTGCTTTCGCTGGCCGCTTTCGCGGTGGGCGCGCGGTCCATGGCGGAGAACTACTCGATCACCACCTTTGCGGGGACTCCGAATGTTTCCGGCGCGGCCGAAGGCACGCCCGGATCGTTTCGGAATCCCTACGGGATCACGATCGATGCTGCGAAAAATCTCTACGTCTCCGACACGCTTAATAACACGATCCGTAAAATCACGCCGGCCCGCGTGGTGAGCACGCTGGCCGGCACGGCCGGTCTTTTCGGTTCGGCGGATGGAGCCGGGAGTTCGGCGCGGTTCAATTTCCCCATCGGTCTCGCGGTTGACACAGGCGGCAACGTCTACGTCGCGGACGCGAAAAATTCCGTGATCCGGCGCATCACCCCGGCCGGAGTGGTTTCCACATTCGCGGGCGCGCCCTCGCAATTCGGTGCGACCGACGGCGCCGGCTCCGCTGCACGGTTCTTTCTGCCTTACGGTCTTGCGATGGATGCGGACGGTAACCTGTACGTCGCCGACTCGGGGAACCACGTGATCCGCAAGATCACGCCTGCGGGCGTGGTTTCGACGCTGGCGGGGGTTGCCCAGCAACCGGGGTTCACCGACGGCGCAGGTGGCGCGGCACGATTCAACTCGCCGTGGGGAATAACCGTCGATCGCTCGGGTGTCCTTTTCGTCTCCGACAACCAGAACAACGCGATCCGCCGTATCACTCCGGCGGGTGCGGTCAGCACCCTGGCCGGAAGCGCGACGGGAGCGTCGGGTTCACAGGACGGAACCGGTGGCGCCGCCCGCTTCGATCAGCCCCGGGGTCTGTCGATCGACGCGTCGGGCAACGTGTTCGTCATGGACTACGGAAACAGTACGGTCCGCCGGGTTTCCCTAGCAGGCGCGGTGACCACCGTTGCGGGTTCGGCAAAGATCATCGGTGACGCGGACAGCGTGGGCGCGACAGCGCGCTTCTATGACCCGACCGATGTCGTGTCGGACGGAAACTCGCTCTTCATCGTCGACTCGTCGAACAACCTCATCCGCAGGGGGGTTCCAGCCAGTCTGGCGGCGTTGCCTGTGATCGTGCTCCCGCCCGCTTCCCAGGAGGTCAGCGAGGGACAGGCGGTGACGCTTCGGGTCACGGCAACAGGCGCAGCTTCCTACCGCTGGCTGCGCAACAGTGCCCCGATCGAGGGCGCGACCGCCTCCACGTTTACGATCGCGTCCGCTCAATCCGGAGATGTGGGCGTGTACTCCGTCCGGGTCACGGGCGCGGGCGGTTCGGTGGATTCCGAGGGAGCGGCCGTGCTGACGATGCCGGTCGACTACGGAGCGATCCGGCTCAGCCAGCGGCCGTTGAGTGTGAACGCCGCCGCGGGTGAAGCGGTTACGTTCTCCGTCGTCGCTTCCGGCGCCTCGCTTTCCTATCAGTGGTCCAAGGCCGCAGCCGATATCCCCGGAGCCACCCGTCCTGCCTTGAACCTCGCCTCGGTTCAGGGCTCCGACGCCGGCACCTACACCGTGCGGATCACGAGCGGGGCGAGTTCGGTTTCCGCCGCCGCCAAGCTGCAGGTTTTTTCCGCTGGTCCGCCCAGCCTCACGATCGTGACGCAACCGAGTGGAGCGTCGCTGGTCGCGGGCCAGGCCCTCCGGCTATCGGTCGACGCCACGGGCAGCGTCGAGTTGGCCTACCAGTGGCTGCGCAACGACGTGGCTCTCCCCGGCGCGACTTCAGCGGTCTACTCGGTTGCGGCGGTCCAACCGTCGGATGCCGGCACCTATCGGGTGCGGGTGAGCGGTGGCGGGCTCAACGAGCTGAGCGCGGGCGCGACGGTTACCGTGGGAACGACGAACTCCGGGCCGACTGCGCGGCTCACCAATCTCTCCGTGCGCACCGCCATGGCCGCCAGCCAGACTCTGATCGTGGGGGTGGTGGTGGGCGGCGGCGGGCCGCGCGACATTTTGGTGCGGGCTGTCGGGCCGACGCTCGCCGCGTTCGGCTTGGGCAACGCGATGACCGATCCCCGCCTCGAGCTGTACAACGGGGCAACTCGCATTTTCGCCAACGACAACTGGCCGGGCAATTTGGCGTCCACGTTTGCGTCGGTCGGAGCCTTCGCCTGGCCCGATGGCAGTCGAGATGCGGCGTTTCTGCAGCCGCTCGATGGCGCCCGTTCGATCTGGGCGCAGGGGGGTGGGCCCGGTGTGGTGCTGGTCGAAGCCTACGACACCGGTTCCACCAGCAGCCCCCGGCTCGTCAACATGTCGGCGCGCAACCTGGTGGGTACGGGTGATGACATCCTGATCGTGGGCTTCAACGTTGGCGGCGCCGGGACCAAGAGACTTTTGATCCGCGCCATCGGTCCCAAGCTCGCCGGTTTCGGCGTGAGCGGCTTTCTGACTGATCCCAAGCTCGAGGTCTACCGCGGCGACACCCGCATTTCGGAAAACGACAACTGGTCATCCTCGCTGGCCTCGACGTTCGGCGCGGTGGGCGCCTTCGGGCTCGACGCCGGCAGCCGCGATGCGGCGTTGCTGGCGGATCTCGCTCCTGGCGGCTACACCGTCTGGGTCCGCGGCGCCGACGGCGGCACGGGCGAGGCGCTTGTCGAGCTCTACGAGGTGCCTTGAACGTCTGGTCGCCGCTCCGGGGTAATCCGGGCTGGACTCACCTAGGACCGGCGGCAGCTTCGACTTTATGGCCAAGTCCGCGCGCATGACCCTCTGCTCCTTCTGCGGCAAGTCGCAGGCGGAGGTGAAGAAAATCATCGCAGGTCCGGGCGTCTATATCTGCGATTCCTGCGTCGGCGTCTGCAAGACGATCATCGACCGCGAGGTGAAAACGCCGGCGGTCGACGCTAAACCCGCTTTCCGGCTCGTGAAGCCGGGTGAGATCAAGAAGTCCCTCGACGAGCATGTGATCGGCCAGGACCACGCGAAGAAGGTTCTCTCGGTCGCGGTCTACAACCATTACAAGCGACTGATGTTCGACGGCGCGCACGCCAAGGACTCGTCGGCGCTCGCGCCGGAATTCAACGAGGTCGAGGTGGAGAAGAGCAATGTCCTCCTCGTCGGTCCCACCGGATCGGGCAAGACGCTCCTCGCCCGCACGCTCGCGCGCATCCTCGACGTGCCTTTCGCCATTTCGGACGCCACGACCCTCACCGAGGCGGGCTACGTCGGGGAGGACGTCGAGAACGTCGTGCTGCGGCTGCTGCAGGCCGCCAACTACGATGTGAAGAAGGCGGAGTGCGGCATCGTCTACATCGACGAAATCGACAAGATCGGGCGCAAGACGGAGAATGTCTCCATCACCCGCGACGTGTCCGGCGAGGGCGTGCAGCAGGCTTTGCTGAAGATCCTCGAGGGTACCGTCTGCAACGTACCCCCGCAGGGCGGCCGCAAGCACCCGAACCAGGAGTACGTGCAGATCAACACCTCGAACATCCTCTTCATTTGCGGCGGGGCCTTCGTCGGTCTCGACGGCATCGTCCAGCGCCGGCTCGGCACCCGCAGCCTCGGGTTCGCCTCGATCCGCGTGCAACACGAGGAGGCCCTCGCGCCGGAGCTGATGATGAAGTCGCTCGCGCCGGAGGACCTCATCCGCTTCGGGATGATTCCCGAGTTCATCGGACGGCTACCCGTGGTATCCGTGCTCGATCACCTCCAGGTCGCCGATCTCGAAAAGATCCTGCTGCGCACCCGCAACGCCATGGTGAAGCAGTACTCCAAGCTTTTCGCCATGGACGGCGTGCGTCTGAAACTTACGCCTGACGCCGTGAAGGCCGTCGCCCAAAAGGCGATCGAGCTCAAGACCGGCGCCCGGGCGCTGCGCGCCATCATGGAGAACCTCATGCTCGAGGTGATGTACGAGCTGCCGCAGCGCGACGATGTCAGCGAGGTCGTGATCGACGCCGCCGTCGTCGCCGGACGCCGCAAGCCCGCGCTCCGGACGGCCAAAACGCCCGAACCCACGCAGGACGCGGCCTGAGAGATCCCGCGGCGTTTCCGCGGGGGAAAGTTTTATTCAGGCCGTAGCGGGCTTGCGCCGCGAAATGCCGGTCCCGGGCGGCGTCTCGGGTCGTTCGCGGTCGGAACCTGAACTCCAACTTTCAACTTCCACGCGCGCCAGCGGCCCGCTCACCAATGCGCGTAATCGCCCTTTTCGAGGCCTTTCGCGAACTCGACCAGCAATTGCACGCAGCGCTCCACGTCCTGCAGGTCGACCACTTCGCTGGGGGTGTGCATGTAGCGCAGCGGGATGCTCACCAGCCCCGTCGCCACGCCACCGCGGCCCATCTGGATCGCGCGTGCGTCCGTACCGGTCGGGCGTGGATCTGCCTCATTTTGGAAGGGGATACCTAGCTTCTTCGCCGCCGCCAAGAGGCGCGCGTGGACCTTCGGATTGATGTTGGCGCCGCGGCAGATGATCGGGCCGCCGCCCAGCTTCGTCTCGCCGAACTTGCGGTTGTCGCAGTCGGGATGGTCGGTCGCGTGGCCGACGTCCACCGCCACCGCGATGTGGGGATTAACCAGATAGGCTGAAGTGGTGGCGCCACGCACGCCGATCTCCTCTTGGGTTGTGGCGACGCTCACGACCTTCGCGGCTAGCTTCTTCTTCTCGCGGGCGAGGCGCACCAGGGTTTCTCCCACGATATACGCTCCCACTTTGTTATCGAAGGCTCGCGCCGTGCCGATGCTTCCGTTGATCAGCTCCAGCTCGTGATCGTAAGTCGCCACGTCGCCGATGCTGACCCGTGAGAGCGCGTCCGCTTTGTCGCGCGCCCCGATGTCGATCCAGATCTCGTGCTTCTTCGGCACCTTCTTACGGTCCTCCTCGTCCATGAGGTGGATGGCGCGCTTGCCAGTGACACCCTTCACGGGGCCGGCGGCGGTCTGGATGATGACGCGCCGGCCGGAGATGACGCTCAGGTCGTGCCCGCCGATGGTGTCAAAGTACAGGTAACCGTGGTTGTTGACGTAGGTGACGATGAGACCGAGCTCGTCCATGTGGCCGGCGAGCATCAGGACCGGATCGCCTTTGGGATTGAGGGTGGCGATGCGGTTGCCGAGGGCGTCGTTCGCGTACGCGTCAGCTGCCGGTTTGACGTGATGGTCGAACACCGCCTGGGCCTCGGCCTCATAGCCGGACGGCGAGCGGGCGTGGAGCAGTTCGGCGAGAAACGCGGGGACTCGGTAGGCGGGCATGGTTGGGAAGTTTTGTAGCGGTCAGTGAGCCGGAACCGTGGTTCACCGCAAGCGGAGCCGGAGGAACTCGCAAAACAGCAGGCCACCACGAAAGACACCAAAGGCGCGATTCAACTGTAGCCTGGATCCGGCGACCACTCCCGAAGAGCAGATTTCCGGTCGGAGCTCCTGAATGATACCCAGTCTGGAGGGCATACGATGTAGCCGAGGCTGCCAGCCTCGGACCATGAAGATTACCCGACGAGCGAAGGCTTTCCGAACGCCGCCAGTTTTCTCACTGCCATGGTCGAGCTTCTCGGATCCCTTCGTCCCTTTTCCTCCCAGGTCCCTTGGTCCTTTGGATCCTTGCTCCCTCCGTCCGTCTCCCGGCTTCATCACCCAATCGGGCATTGACGCTCGGGCGACCGCTTTCTGACTGCCTGCTCCTTTATGACCATCTACCCGGCCATCGACATCAAGGGCGGTCGCTGCGTGCGTTTGCTGCAGGGACGTGCCGATCAGGAGACCGTCTATGGCGAAGATCCTGCCTCGGTCGCCGCGGAATTCCGCGGCGCCGGTAGCACGTGGGTGCACGTGGTCGACCTCGATGGTGCGTTTGCCGGTGAGCCGAAGAATCTCGCGGCGGTGCAGGCGATCGTTGCGCTGGGTATGAAGGTGCAGCTCGGCGGTGGCCTGCGCACGCGCGCAGCCGTGGAACGCGCCTTGGGTTTCGGTGTCAGCCGCGTCGTCATCGGCACCCGGGCGGCAGAGAGCGAAGCTTTCGTCGGCGAACTGGTCCAGTCGTTCGGTGCCGCGATCGCCGTCGGCATCGACGCCAAGGACGGCAAGGTCGCCGTGAAGGGCTGGGTCGACATGTCGAATCTTGGCGCGCTGGAACTCGCGCGGCGCATGGACGCGCTCGGGGTGCGGACCTTGATCCACACGGACATCGGCACCGACGGCATGCTCACGGGTCCGAATTTCCCCGCGCAGGAGGCGATGCTCGGCGCCGGGCGTTTCGGCGTGATCGCGAGCGGCGGCGTCAGCCGCCGGGAGGACGTCGTGCGATTGGCGGAGCTCGCGCCGCGTCACGCCAATCTCGATGGTGTCATCGTGGGCAAGGCGCTTTACGAGAAGCGCGTGAGCCTGCCGGATTTGCTGTCCCTCGCGCGCTAAGCGCGCTTCGCGCCGACTTG
>CAIUOU010000038.1 GCA_903900845.1 uncultured Opitutia bacterium | reverse complement strand
GGCCACCGGCGCCAGCAGCAAGGCGGCGACCCAGGCGGCGGCCGCCGGGATGCGTCGAAGAAACGTGTTCATGGCGGGCGTCGCGCGTGGGTTACTTCGCCCCGGTACGGGTGCGCGGCTCGGAGCTGGCCGGGGTGACGATGGTCGGATTCTGGAAGAGCGAGTTGGCGGGTGTGCTCTTCAGGTTCTGCTTCTTCGGCGAACCACCCGGGCTGACGAGGTTGGCGGTGACGAAGATCAGGAGGTTGCGCTTCTGCGCGCTTTCGCCCTTGGAGCGGAAGAGCCGCCCGAGCAGCGGGATGTCGCCAAAGAACGGCACCTTATCATTGACCTTCTTGACCTCCTCGCGGGTGAGGCCGCCCATGACGAGCGTGGCGCCGTCCCAGATGGTGACCTTGGTGGAGATGTCGCGCACCGAGAAGATCGGCTGGTAGAAACCGGGCGGCACGGTGACCGTGGTGGTGCCGGAGATCGCCACGCTGGGACCACCGTACTCGACGAAGCCCTCGAACTCGGTAACCTTAGGGTTCAGGTCGAGGCTGATGCTGTAGTTGTCCTCCTCGACGGTGGGCGTGACCTTGAGCTCCACGCCGACATTGCGGGAGGTGAACTCCTGGGGGGTGCCGGCAGTGATGGTGACGCCGGCGGCGCCGGTGCCGGTGGCGGAGGAGCCGACTTGGCTCTGGATCTCGCCGTAGCTCTGCGGAAACCTCAATTCCTGCGCGACCGTGATGTTGGCCGGGTTGCCGGAGAGCACGGTGAGCTTCGGGGAGCTGAGCAGCTCGGTGCCCTGTTTCTGAGAGAGGGCGCGCACGGCGGCACTGACGTCGAACTCGCCGACGAAGCCGAGGATGGAGCCCAAGGCGTTGGCGGTGGCGGCGAGTTGCACGCTGCCGGGGATATTGGTCGGCGAGACGGGCACGCGCAGCTGGCCTGCCGTCTGGTTGGGATCGCTTTCCGAGAACGTGATCGCGGGATCCTTGATCACCAGCGCGTTGGCGTTGGAGGTCGCCGGGAAGGCGCCCACGAGCGGGCGGGTGACGCCGCCAGTGGTGTAGATTTCCTGGGCGTCGAAGATCTGGCGGCCGTTGGCGTCGAGCACCGGCGCGCCGGTCGTCGGGTTCACGCGCGGGATGCCGCGGCGGTTCATGCTCCAAGTCACACCGAGCTCCTCGAGCGCGCCCTCCTGGACCTCCATGAACTTGGCCTCGATCTCGACCTGCCGCACGTCGTTATAGCGGGCGAGGATGTTGCGGATCTTCTCGTTGTTGCGGGCCGTCTGGGTGACGATGATCGCGGAACCATCATAGGCGAGCGAGCTGCCCTCGACGGTGAAGCTCACGCCGGCCTGCTGGAGGAAGGCCTTCATGGCCGCGGCCTCACCGCCGAGGACGGCGGCCTCCGGGGAGGCCGGCTCGCCGGAGGATGCGCCATCGCGGGCGGGCGTGGAGGACATCCCCGTCATGCGGAGAACGGTGGCGCGGGTGATGGGGAAGAACTGGGTCTCGAGGGTCGAGGTCTCGCCACCCGGCCGCACCACAACGGCGTCGGCCTGCACCTCGTACTGGTAACCCACGCCCTCGGTGACGAAGTCGAGCACCCGCTTCAGGGTGGTGTTGCGCAGGGTGAGGCTCACCAGCGGATTCTTCCCGCTGGGATCGATCAGGACGATGTTCACGCCCTTGTTGCCCTCGCCGGTGCGGTCATACTCCTCGGAGATGGCGCTCAGCGCGGCGACCACGTCCCCGATCGGGGCGCGGGTCCAGCTGACGGCGGGCAAAACGATCTCACCGAGCTTGCGCGCAAGCGGTGCGACGGTGGCGGCGGGATCCGCCTCGCGCGCCCGCTCCTGATAGATACCGGGGCGCTGCCAGCTCTTCGCAACCTCCTCGAGCATCTGGGCGCGGGTTTTCTGGCGATTGAGAGCACCGGTCTCGGTCTTCTCCTCGGCGATGCGTAGGAGGAATCCCTTGGCGACGGTGTTGTCGGGCTCCTGCGCTTCGATGGAGCGGAAAGTTTCCTGCGCACCGTCGAGGTCGCCGGCGACATACTGGGCGCGGCCCTTGGAGATGAGCTGCGCGGTCGCGGCGCGATCGGCGGCGAACGTGACATCGGAACCCGCCCGGGCGATCTGGCGCTCCAGAGCGCTGGACCGCGAGCTGGCCGGGACGAGTTGATCATGCGCGGCGAGCGCGGCGCGGGCGCCGGCGAGATCGTTGGACTTGATGGCGGACTGCGCGCGGTCGAGCAGAGCCGCGGCCTTCTCCTTGCGGAGGTCGGCGATCAGCACCTGGGTGGAAGCGTTGACGGGCAGGCCGGCGATAGCGGCGTCGATGGCGACGATGGCCTCGTCATAGCGTCCGGCGCGCACCTGCTCGCGGACGTCGGCCAACTGTTGCCGGCCGGCGGAAATAACCTCGGTCTGCCGCGCGGCCTCGGCGCGGGCGATCGCCTCGGCCTCCTGCTCCGGGCCGGGGCCCGACGGAGCGGGAGTGGCGGCGGCGGGAGCACTCTCGGGGATGCGGACGTCGACCATCGCCTGCGGGCCGCGGGCGGCCGCAGCCTTGCCAGCGGCGACACGGCGGGCGTTGTCGGACTGCTGCGCGACAGCCTGGGTCTCGACCTCGGAGCGCAGACGCTGCACGGCCCGGTCATCGGGCGCGAGGGCGGCGAGTTGCGCGAGGGCCCGCTGGGCGCCGGCCAGGTCGCCGGCATCACGGGCGCGCAGCGCCTCCGCCATCAGGCGGATCTTCGTGTCCGTCGCGTTCTGCGCACGGGCGTCGCGCACGGGCAGAGCCGCCAGCAGCAGGGCGGCCGCGAGCGCGGCGGGGAGGGCGGCGGTAAGGTGACGAGTTTTCATTGCGGAAAAGCGGATGGGGAAAATCGGGGGGATGGGGAAAAGGGTCAGGAACCTGGGCCGGGCGCGGGGATCTCCTCGACCGAGTCGGGCTCGCGGGGCGTCAGCATGCGGCGATCCGGTTGCGCGAGGTGGGGCGACTCCTTGGTGATCTCGACACCGGCCGGGTTGATCTCGATGCGACCGACACGGTAGGTGGCCTCACCGAGGCGGAACGTATCACCGGGCCGCACTTCCCGCGCAGCACTCTGGCCGGGCTGGGCAACGAAGGCGAAAACCGTGCCGGTGAAAACCCGCTCGCGATGCGAAAGGGTCACGTCCCGCCCGGTCTTCTCGTCGCGCACGACCGCGGTGGCGACGCGCTGGCGGGTGGTCATGCTTTCCGCGATCGCGACCGGTTGGGGGCGGACGTCGAGGCTGCGAATCGAGAGTGCGAGGTTGGGCACGCGGCGACCAGCGCCGGCGAGAAAGACCTCCCCGGAGAGCGCGTTCTGGAAAACTCCGCGCCACTCCCCTTCCCCGCCCACGTAGCCCGTCAGTTGCAGCCGGAACGGCTCCGGGCGCACCGCGACCAACTCGATGCCGAAGGCTTCCGAGGAATCCTCGTCGACGAGACTCGAGGGCGGCCTCACCGTGAACTGGCGGGTGCGCGTGTTATAGAAGATCTCGGGCGGCGTGAACGTGTCGTAAATCCACTCGCGCGCGCGCGACTGGGGAGCGGGCGCGGCCCAGGACTCCGTCTTGACCTTGGGTGCGTCCGCCGCCTGCGCCTGATAGGAGGTTCCGGAGAGCTGCGCCTGGCGCATCTCCTCCCGCGGATCCGTCTGATGGCGGACGGCCAGATAGCCGAAGCCGGCCGCCGAGGAAAGCAGCAGGAGCAACGCGGCTCCGAGCTGGAGTTTTTCGCGAGGGATCGCGGCCATGGTCAGGAGCGGCGCGCGGCGGCGCGGACTTGGACGTTCCGGAGGCTCATGAGTTGGGCGCCGGGGCGGGGTTGTCTCCGCCGGGAGCGGCGGGCGGCACGAGCTCGATCAATTCCACGGTCACGGTGAAGCGAGAAAGCGAACGCGGCACGATGGGAATGGCGGTGGGAGTGCGGGGCGCGGCGGCCTTGGGCGCGGCCTTGGCGGCCGGGGCCTTGGCGTCGGCGGCAGGATCACCCGCAGGCTTGGTGCCTTCCGCGAGAAAGGCCGCCGCCTCCTCACCGCCGACCGGCTCGACCTCCACCTCCCGCACCATCACGGGCAGATCGAATTCCGCGAGACGCACGAGGAAGTTGCGCAGGGATGCGGTCTGGCCGGTGAAAACGAAGCGGAACGGAGCGGTGTCGATGTGTCCCTTCATGCGCGCGGTGACCCGGGGATCGACCACGAAAAGATCCGGCGAATCACCGGCGCCGGAGGAGGTATCCTCCGCGGGCGTGCCGGCCGCCTCGGCCGCGGCGCGCGCCTCGCGCTCGGCCTTGGTGAGAGGGCGATCGCGCTTCACCGCCAGCAGAGTGCGCGGCTTGGCCGCGAGCAGGGCCTCGAGAAGAAACTCCGTCACCTGCCGCTGGCGGAACACGGGCTCGATCCGCTCCGTCTCGGGTCCCTCGTTGGCGTACTGGGCGAAACCGAAGCGCGCGGCCTCCGGGCGGATTTCTACGCCGTTCTTATCGGCCAGTTCGCGCATCCGCTCCATGTAGGTGGCGAGGTCGAAGAATGAGTCGGTTCGCGCCGCCGGCACCTTCACCGCACGGAGACGTTCGCCGGCCGGTCCCCTGCCCTTCAGTTCCGCCTGCAGCGCGGCGAGCGTCGCCTGCGCCTTCGCGAGATCCGCCTCGATCGCCGCCGCCACCGGGCGCGTCGGCGGCGGGGTAAGCTGCTCCATCGCCGCGAGCTCGTCCTTGCGCTGGCGCAGACGGACGGAGGCCTCGCGCGAAGCGGCGTAGCGCTCGTAGAGGAAAGCGATTTCGCCGAGCGCCACCAACGCGCATACCGCGAGGCCGGTCGCGAAGAGAGGGTATTTACGGAACCAGGTCATGGCGACGGGCGGCGGCTCAGAGGGCGCGCTCGGGGTTGATCACGAGCGTGAAGTCGAAATACAGCAGCCCATTCTGGTTGGTGTCGAAACGCTCATTCTCGACGGCCTTGATGAAGCCGGAGCCGGCGAAACCCGCGAGCAGCTCCTTGACGCGTTGCAGCGACTCGGGGCTCACCTTCGACTGCGGATTGCGGACGTCGAGCAGGCGGCCGCTGAGCGTGAGGCGGACCGGGGGCCCCTTCGGCGCGAGCGGAACGGCGGCGGGCTGGCCGTCGGGCGGCGGCTCAACCGGCGCGGCGTCGGGGCTGCCGGGCTCCGGGAGCGGAGGCCGCGTGACCTGCAAACGGTCGAGCCACACATCCTCGATGCGCGCGAGGCGCCCCTGAAGGTCGGAGAGGAAGTTCACCCAGTTCGCCTTGGTCTCGACAGCGCCGCGCAGGGCCGCGATCTGGCGAGTCGCCTCACCGATCTGCTGCAGGTTTTGCTCGTTACGGTTCTGCACCGAGCGCAGCGGCATCAACTGCCCTTCGTGCCTCGAAACCATCTCCTGCGTCGTCGCGGCGATGGTGTGCACGTAATACACGGGGGGCGCGAGCGACAGCACGGCGAGCGCCGCGGCCGCCAGCAGCACGGGCTGCCGTTTCCGGAAGGCGAGTGCCTCGGTGAGGGCGGGAGGGAGCAGACTGGCCTCGGATTCCTGCGGTGCCACGAGCCGCGTGGCCATGCCGACCAGGTCAGCGAGAACGTGGGCGGATGACTCGGCCCCAGCCGCGCGGGCATCGGCCGCGACGTCCACGGCCTTGAAGGTCTCGTAACGCTCGACGGGCAGGCGGAGTTTCTCGGCGAGCTGGCCGGGCAACTCCTCGATGAGCGAGCCGCCGCCGGTGAGGTAGAGCATGACGGCGGCGCCGCTGCCAGTCTGCCGCCGGTGATTCACCGCCGAACGGGTGATCTCCACCTGCAGTCGCGTGCAGAAAGCGGCGGCCGCCTTGTGCACCGCGGCGCGCGACGGCGAGCCCGCCGGAAGATCGCTCTGCCCGGAGATCACCTGGACCTTGAGGGCCTCGGCGGAGGCGAAGTCGATGCGGAGTTCCTCGGCGACGGCTTGAGTCACGGCGTTGCCCGCGAGCGCAAGCGTGCGGATGTAAAACCGCTCGCCCTCGATGAACAACAGGTTGGTGGACCGCGCGCCAACGTTGGCGACGATCACCGGCTCGATCACCTTGGGGTAATTGTAGCGGAACGCGTGAAGCAGCGCGAGGCCGGAGGGGGTCGCGCGCTCCGGCGGAAATCCCGCGGCGTCGGCCGCGGTGCAGAGCGCCTGCATGGCGTCGAACTTCACCGCGGTGAGCATCACCTCGAGATCAAAGCCGTCGTCGGCGACGACGTGGTGGTCCCACACCACTTCTTCCAATGGATAGGGAATGTTTTCCGCCGCCTCGAAGGAGATGATCTTCATCCGCTTCTCCTTCGCGAGCGAGGGCGTCCGGATGAACTTGGTCAGCGCGAGATGGCCGGGCACCGAGATCGCGGCGCGTCCGGACAGACGGCGGCGGGCCACGATCGCGCCGAGCGACTGGGCGATCTCGGTCGACCAACGCGCTTCGAGCGCGGGATCGGAGGTGTGCGGCTCGAGCGCGAACTGCTGCAGCACGAGGCGCCCGGAAGCTCCCACCCCGAAGACACCGCAGGCCACGTGGCCGGCACCGATGTCGACTGCTAGAACGCGGGGGGTTCGCATGGGTGGATCAAAGGAAAAAGCGACAGCGAAAGGGCGAGACGCGGCAAGTGTATTATGGTTACGCAGAAGCGATTGCGCGCCGCGGAAATGACGCTACCCGCCCCTCTGCTCATCGAGCTCCCCGGCGCACGTAGGAGGGGGTAGCCCGGGGATATTCGCCCGCGAAGGGCGTGAGGTACTGCGGAAGCAGGATGCCCTCATTCGCGGCGGCCGCCGCGGCTCCGGTGCGCTGAAGCGCCTGCCGCTCCTCCGCGGTGGCGAGGTTGCCGGAGTAGGCACCGCGCCCCGCGGGAATTGATTTCCCCTCGACCGCGATCTCCACCCCCCATTGCCGCGGGTCCCCGCGGAGCTGATCGCGCTTCACGACCTCCGCCGGCAGGTAGAACCGAACGTCCGCGCGCCCCGGCTCCAAAGCCACACACTCCGCCTCGGCACGATGGAACTCGATGCGCCGTCCCGATCCCGCTACCCCGGGCAACTCGAACGCGAGCAGCAGGCTCACCCGTATCCGCGACACCATCTGGGCCGGAGCGCCGTGCGCGGGCCGCACCTGCAACGCGATCGCGGCCTCATACCAGTTCCCCGGCGCGCCGCCGGGGGCGCGGACATTGGAGAACTTCACCGCCGAAACCTCGACCGGCACCACGGCGGGGGCGGTCGCTCGCCCGGCCGTTGAGGCCGAGCAAAACAATCCGGTGCTCACGAAAAGGCAGAGAGAAGCAAGCGCGCGCATGGGCCTCGGGCCGGTGAAGGACGCTCCGGCGGGGGTGATGTCAAACGCGCTCCCGCTCGAAACGCGGACTTGCCGTGCGGGCCGCCGCCCGCCGGTCTCGGGGCTCCGATGGAAAAGATTCCCTACAAGCTCGCCGTCCTCGTGTTCGTGGAGAACACGGCGGGCGAACACCTGCTGCTCCTGCGCGCCAAACCCCCGAACCTCGGCGTCTGGAGTCCGATCGGCGGCAAACTGGAGACGGCGACCGGCGAGTCCCCCTTCGAGTGCGCCGCGCGCGAGACCTTCGAGGAAACCGGACTGCGTGTCGGGGCGCACGACCTGCACCTTTTCGCGATGATCGCGGAGAAGGCTTACGAGGGCCAGGCCCACTGGCTCATGTTCCTCTTTCGCTGCAAGGTCCGTCTCGCCGCGCTACCGCCTGCCATCAGCGAAGGGCGGTTCGCGTTCTTCTCCCGCACCGCCATCGAAACCCTGCCGATCCCCGAGACCGACCGCAAGGCGCTGTGGCCCATCTACGATCGTCACCGCGATGGATTCGTCGCGCTGAAAGCCGACTGCGCCCCTGGCAAACCCATCGCCATCGAGGTGGAGCAGGCGCTGCCTCACCCGCGCGACTGAAACGCGGAGCCGGCGGCGTACCGCATCCGGGACCCGCGACGACCCGGAAGGAATCCACGCTTGATTTCCCTCCGGCCGGGAGAAATCTCTGACCCTCAAGTCTTTCACTGACTCTCCGTGACCAAGAAACCGACCTCCCAGGAATCATCCCGCGCATCCGCACGCGAGTGCGGCCCGGACCACGCCAAGGCGCCCGTCAACGCGCGTCTGACGAAGGAAGAGAAGATCGAGCTGCTGCGCAAAATGGTGCGCATCCGCCGCTTCGAGGAACGCAGCCTCCGGGCCTACCAATCCAAAAAGATCGGCGGGTTCCTGCACCTCTACATCGGCCAGGAAGCCGTGGCGGTCGGCTGCTGCTCGCTGATGGGCAAGGATGACCACGTGATCACCGCCTACCGGGACCACGGCCACGCCATCGGCGTAGGCATGGACACCAAGCCGCTGATGGCCGAGCTCTACGGGAAGGCCACGGGCTGCTCCAAGGGCAAGGGCGGCTCGATGCATTACTTCGACCCCTCGCGGAACTTCTGGGGCGGCCACGGCATCGTCGGCGGCCAGATCCCGCTCGGCGTCGGCCTCGCCTACGGTCTTAAGTACAAGGGCCTCAAAGGAGCCGCGATGGCGTTCATGGGCGACGGCGCCGTCAACCAAGGGGCCGTGCACGAGGCCTATAATCTCGCCTCGCTTTGGAATCTGCCGGTCGTGTTCGTGATCGAGAACAACGGCTACTCGATGGGCACCAGCCAAGCGCGCTCCTCCGCCGGCGAACTCGCGCAGCGCGCCGCGGGTTACGACATGCAGTGGGGCCAGTGCGGCGGGCACGACGTCTACGAGGTGCGCGCGATGATGGACAAGTTCCTCACCCTCGCCCGCGACACCCATCGCCCGAGCACCGTCGAGATCGACACCTACCGTTACCGCGGGCACTCGGTCGCCGACCCCGACAACACCTACCGCAGCAAGACCGAGATCGAGGAGTACCGCCGCACGAAGGACCCGATCCAGCTCTTCCAGGACCGCCTGATCGCCGAGAAGGTGATCGACCAAGCCGGCTTTGACAAACTGGACGCCGAGGCCCGCGCCGAGGCCGACCTGGCCGCCGACTTCTCCGAAGCCAGCCCCTTCCCGACCCCGGACGACATCCAGAAGGATGTCTATTGGGAATCCGATCATCCCTCCGAACGCGCCTCGCGCGGACGGCTCTTTTTCGACTGAGCCGGAACCCACCCTTCAACTTCGCCGCCCCCCGGATCCCGCCACATGCCTGTCATCACTTACCGCGAAGCCGTCCGCCACGCCCTCGCCGAGGAACTCGCCCGCGACCCGAACGTCGTCGTCATGGGCGAGGAGGTCGGCCAGTTCAATGGGGCCTACAAGGTCACTGAGGGACTTCTGGCCAAGTTCGGCCCCGACCGCGTGGTCGACACCCCGATCAGCGAGGCCGGGTTCATCGGCATGGGTATCGGCGCGTCAATGCTCGGCGTGCGTCCCGTGATGGAGCTGATGTTCTGGTCCTTCTATTCGGTCGCGTTCGACCAGATCCTCAACAACGCCGCGAACGTCCGCTACATGAGCGGCGGCCAGATCAATTGCCCGATCGTCATCCGCGGCCCCGCCAACGGCGGCACCAACGTCGGCGCCACCCACTCGCACACGCCGGAAAACGTCCTCGCCAATCACCCGGGCGTTAAGGTCGTGGTGCCGTCCACGCCGCATGACGCGAAGGGGCTGCTCAAGTCGTCCATCCGCGACAACGACCCGGTGTTCTTTCTGGAAAACACCATGCTCTACGGCGAGAAGGGCGAGGTTCCCGAGGGCGAACTGATCATTCCGCTGGGCTCCGCCGACATCAAGCGGGCCGGCAAGGACCTCACCATCGTCACCTACGGCCGCAGCGTGCTCCACTCGCTCGCCGCCGCCGAGCGTCTCCAGCAGGAGCATAACATCTCCGCCGAGATCGTCGATCTTCGAACCATCCGCCCCCTCGACATCGACACCGTGCTCGCGTCGGTCGCGCGCACCCACCGCGTCCTGATCGTCGAGGAGCAGAAGCCCTTCGCCTCAGTCGGCTCGCAGCTCGCCTACATGATCCAGCGCGAGGCGTTCGACGAGCTCGATGGCCCGATCCACCGCGTCACCACCGTCGACGCGCCCGCGATCTACAGCCCGCCGGTCGAGGTCGAGCAGCTGCCTAACCCGGGCCGCGTCTATCAGGGCGCGCTCGCCGCCCTCGCCTGATTCCAAGCGCCGCCGTCAATTTCATACCTCCGCGACCATGGCCAACATCATCGAAATGCCGAAACTCAGCGACACCATGACGGTGGGCACGCTGGCGAAGTGGCTGAAGAAGGAGGGCGACGTCGTGAAGTCGGGCGACATGCTCGCCGAGGTTGAGACCGACAAAGCCACGATGGAGCTCGAGTGCTTCTTCGACGGCACGCTGCTGAAGATCTTCGCGCCCGGCGGCTCCAAAGTCGCGATCGGCAACCCGCTCTGCGCCATCGGCAAACCGGGCGAGACGGTCGTCGCACCGGAGGCCAAACCCGCTCCCGCCGCCGCTGCCGCCAAACCGGCCGCTCCGGCGCCGACCCCCGCCCCGACCCCCAAGGCCCCCTCTCCCGCTCCGGCCGCTGCTGCTCCCGTTGCCGCTCCTGCCGGCCGCGTGAAAATCTCCCCGCTGGCCCGCAAACTCGCCGCCGAGAAGGGCATTAATCCCGCCGGTGTCACCGGCTCCGGTCCGGGCGGACGCATCGTTCGCGCCGACGTGCTTGCCGCCGCCCTCGCGCCGCGTTCCGCCGCCCCGGCCGCCATCGACCGCTCCGGGCCCGTCCAGGAGGAGCGCACGGTCGCCATCTCCGGCATGCGCGAGGCCATCGCGCGGCGACTGGTCGAATCGAAGACCCAGCTGCCACATTTCTACTTGGAGATCGAGATCGACGCCACCCCGCTGCTCGCCATCCGCGAGCAACTCAACCGCGGCCTCGAGACCGCCGGCGTGAAGCTCTCGGTGAACGACTTCGTGCTCAAGGCCGCCGCTGAGGCGCTGCGCCATGTGCCGCAGGTCAACGCCTCGTGGCTCGGTGATTCCATCCGCTACCACGGCGCCGCCCACGTCTCCTTCGCGGTGGCGATCGAGGACGGCCTGATCACTCCGGTCGTGCGGGACACCCACCTGAAGGACGTCTTCCAAATCAGCACCGAGGCCAAGGCGCTCGGCAAACGCGCCAAGGAGAAGAAGCTCAAGCCCGACGAGTTCACCGGCGGCACGTTCTGCGTCTCCAACCTCGGCATGATGGGAATCCCGCGTTTCTCCGCGATCATCAACCCGCCGAATGCCGCCATTCTCGCCGTCGGCACGATCGTGAAGAAGCCCGTCGTGCGCGACGACGCGATCGCCATCGGGCAGACGATGATCCTGACACTCTCCTGCGACCACCGCGTCGTGGACGGCGCCGTCGGCGCCTCCTACCTCAACGCGCTGAAATCCCTCCTCGAGGCCCCCGCCCTGCTGCTGGTCTGAGCCGGACCGGGCCTAGGGGCGCGACACGGCGAACTCAGACCGCCCAACGAACTACGGCGCCGTCGATGGCGCGCGCGCTCCGCCCGCCGTCGCCTCAATTCCCGTAACCGATCACCGGGGTCACGGGTGTGGGAGGGGGAGGCGTCACGCCTTGGGCGGTTAGCTCCCGCTTGATGGCGTCCATCGTCTCGAACGACGGTTTGAAGTTTCCGAACCGGTGGCCCTCGGCGATGAGTAACGGAGTCCAGCCGCGCTTGTTTCGCGTGTACCAGACGTCGAAACGCATGCCTCGCTTCGCCAGCAGATGCACCATCCGCGGAAAATTCGCGAAGGCCGCACCATGCATCGCGGTGTCCCCGTTCTCCGTGACCGCGTTGATGTCGGCTCCGATGCCCAGCAGGAACTCCACGGCGGCGAGCGACTCGTCCTCGCTTCCCGCCTCCTCGCCCGCCGCACGCGTGCCGAGGCCCGCGGCCGCCATCAACGCCGTCGCTCCGTCGGCATTCGTGATCCGGGGGTCGGCACCCAGTTCGAGCAGCAGCTTCATGTACTCGAGGTCGGCCGTGTCGGCCGCGAGCAGGAAGGGTGTCGCTCCCTTGCGCGCGATCCGGCCACCGCCCGACGGACCGCCGCCCAGGCGATCATTGACGCGCGCCCCCGCCGCGACCAGCCGTCGGATGAGCTGCACGCTGTTCACCGGTCCCGTTACCCGCGGCTCCGGAAACCCTTCATCCTCTCCACGATCGGCCTTCCGCACCCACACCATGACGTGCAACGGGGTGTAGCCGCTGCGCATGTCGCCGGCGTCCGCCCCCCGCTCCAAAAGGTCCAGGGCGAGCTCGAAGTGACCGTTCTCGATCGCCAGCAGCAGGGCGCTGGTCCCGCGTCGCGGGAGCTTTCCGCCGGAGCGCGCCGGCCGAGTGACGTCGTTCACATCGACACCTGCCCGCAGCAGCGCCGCCACCGCCGCGCGGTGCCCGCCCCGCGCGGCGAACAACAGCGCCGTGAATCCGGAATCGACCGCCGCGCAGGCGTCCGCCCCGCCCGCCAGCAGCACCTCCACGACCGCCGCGTGCCCCTCCGCGGCGGCCCACATCAACGGCGTCTGGCCGAGTAAGGGCAATCGAGCATTCACGTCGGCGCCGCGGGCGACGAGGGCCCGCGCCAGCGGCGCCCGGCCCGCGCGCGCCGCCGTCATGAGCGGGGTCTCCCCGCCGGGTGTGGCGCGGTTGGGATCGGCCCCCGCGGCCAGCAGACGGTCCGCCACCGAGGCCGAGCCGTTGATACACGCGAGCGAGAGGGGCGTGACGCCGTAACGATTGACCTGATCCGGCGGCGCGCCAGCCGCCAGCAAAGCGGCCACCGACGGCTCGTGGTCATGCTGTGCGGCCCAATGCAGCGCCGTCGTGCCGTCGGCCTGCGCGGTCTTGACCTCGGCGCGCGCGGCGAGCGCGGCACCCAGCGCGGAAAAATCGGCCCGCTCCGCCAGATCGGCGACCGCGGCGGCGGACACCGCCTGCGTGACCGCCAGCGCCGCGGCGACCAAGGCTCGGGCGCGCATCGTCACAAGGTGACGGGCGAGAAAAGTTCGTCGGCGCGGCCGCTGCTGTCGCCAAAGCGGTCGATCCGCACGCCGACCTTGTCCAGCAGGGCCAGGTGCACGTTGGCCAGCGGCGTGGGGTTGTCGTAGCGCAGGTGCCGCCCGCCGCGCATGCCTCCGGCGGCTCCGCCGGCGACGATGACAGGCAGGTTGGTGTGGTCGTGGATGTTCGGATTGCCGATGCCGCTGCCGTAAAGCAGCAGTGAGTGGTCCAGCAGCGAACCATCGCCCTCCGGCGTGGCCTTTAGGCGCTCGAGATAGTAGGCGAACAGCGACACGTGGAACGCGTTGATCTTGGCCATCCGGGCGATCTTATCCGGATCGTTGCCGTGATGGGACAACGGGTGGTGGGGATCAGGCACGCCGATCTCCGGGTAAGTGCGGTTGCTGGTCTCGCGCGCGAGCTGGAAGGTGCAGATGCGGGTGACATCGCCCTGCATCGCGAGCACCTGGAGATCAAACATCAGGCGCGCGTGGTCGCCATAGGAAGCCGGAACCCCCGGAGGGCGATCGAGATCCGGCAGCGGACGCTCCCCCACCTCGGCTTCGGCCCGCTGGATGCGACGCTCCACCTCTCGCACCGTCTCCAGGTAACCATCGACCCGGGCTCGGTCGCCGGCGCCGAGTTCGCGGCGCAATCGCGCGATGTCCTCGCCGACCCAGTCAAGCAGGCTGGCCCGTTTCCGCAAAGCGGCCCGTCGCTCCTCGGCTCCCCCGCCTTCGCCGAACAATCGCTCGAATACGACGCGCGGGTGCGCCTCCGACGGCAGCGGCGTCGTGGGCGAGGACCACGAAAGGTTGTTCTGGTAGACGCAGGCGAAGCCGTTGTCGCACTGCCCCGCGGTCTGCATCATGTCCATCGAGAGCTCGAGGGAAGGCAGCCTCGTCTCGCGCCCGATCTGCTGGGCGGCAACCTGATCGGCGGTGGTGCCGAGGTAGTAATCGGAGCTCTCGGTCTGCTTCGCCTTGGCCGCGCTGAGGAAGGCGGCGTTGGAAGTGGCGTGGGACCCCGGATAGGCGTTCCTCAACTCGAGGTTGGTGAGGACGGTCAGCTTGTCCTTCACCGGTTCGAGGGAGCGAAGGATGGGGGAAAGCGCGCCCAAACGTCCGTCGCTTCCCGGCGGCGTCCAGCGCGACTGGTCGCAGCCCATCGGCATGAAGATGTAGCCGAGACGGCGCACGGGCCGCAGCGCGGTGCGGTTCGCGGCGGTGGCGGCGGGGATCATGGCATCGAGGAGCGGCAGCGCGAGCGCGGCTCCGGCACCGCGCAGGAAGGTGCGGCGCGGCAGGGCTTTTTTCGTGATGATCATGGCGGGGTCCTCCGGAAGCGGAAGGGGGTGCTTTCGACGATGGCGTGGATGAGGGCGGAGAATCGATGGTTTTCCGCGCCGGCGCGACCCACGATGGCTCGCACCACGGGGGCGTCGCGGTGGTCCAACGGCCGGCCGAGGCCGAAGATGAGCAGCTTCTCGGCTAGATTCGCGGCGAAGATCTCCGGCCGTTTCAACAGAGCCTGCTCCAACGCCGCCACGCCGCTGAACTCACCGGCACCGGGCATTCCCCCGAGGGCGTCGACCGCCTCCCCGTCCTCGAAGACGCGCCAGCGCCCCACCGCGTCGAAGTTTTCCAGCGCGAAACCCACCGGGTCCATCTGCACGTGGCAGCTTGCACACACCGGATCGGCGCGATGCGCGGCCAAACGCTGGCGGATCGGAAGTTTCTCCGAGATGCTACGGGCATCGAGGGCCGGCACGCTCGGGGGCGGCGGGGGCGGCGGCGAGCCCACCAGGTTGGCAAGGATCCAGTGACCGCGCACCACGGGCGAGGTCCGCGTCGCGTAGGAAGTCACCGTCAGGAGACTCCCGTGGCGGAGCAGCCCGCCGCGCTGCCGCCCGGGATCGCCCGCGAACGAGACCCGCCGGAAGTGGCTTCCGAGCACGTGCGGAACACCATAGTGCCGCGCGAGCCGCTCGTTGAGAAAGGTATGGTCGGCGCTGATCAGCTCCAGGACGCTGCGATCCCCCAGCAGGATATCCTCGAGGAAAAGTTCCGTCTCCCGGCGCATGGCCTGCCGGAGGTTGTCGTCAAAATCGATGAACAGCCGCAGGTCGGGCGTCACCGTCTCCAACCCGCGCAGGTGCAGCCACTGCGCGCCGAAATTGCTGACCAGGTTACGCGCACGGGGATCGGCCAGCATCCGC
>CAIUOU010000037.1 GCA_903900845.1 uncultured Opitutia bacterium | reverse complement strand
TCGAAGGCGGCATCCGCGTCCCGTTCCTTGTGGCTTGGCCCGCCCGGATCCCGGCCGGCCGCACTTATTCTCAGCCGGTCATTTCGCTCGATATCTTCCCGACGGCCCTCGCTGCTGCCGGGGGTAAGCGGGACGCCGGGCACGCCGCGCTCGACGGCGTCGATCTCCTGCCGTTTCTCACCGGCCAGAACCCCGCCGCTCCGCACCCTCGCCTCTACTGGCGGATGGACGCCGGCGAGGCGTTCGCGGTCCGGGAGGGCAATTGGAAGTGGCTGCGTACTTACCAAAACGCACCGCAGCTCTATGATTTGGCGCAGGACGTGGGCGAAACCCGGGACCTTGCGGCCTCCCGCCCGGAGGTTGCGGCGCGCCTCGCCGCCGCCGCCGCCGAATGGAACCGCGGTCTCATTGCCCCTACCTTCGGTAATAATCCCTTCGGCGGTCTCATCAATCGCACTGGCCTAGAGAAAAACGCTCAGCCCTAAAAGTTATGACCCCTCTTTCCCTCGCTCTCCGCGCGTTCGCTTTCGGCGCGCTTGGCCTGTCGCTCAGCCCGCTCCGTGCGGCGGAGCAGCCGCCCGTTCCCTACAATGTGCTCTTTATCGCGGTCGATGACTTGAACGATTGGGTGGGCCCCTTCGGGGGGGCGCCGCAGAAGAAATCGGCGACGCCGCACCTGGATCGCTTTGCCCAGCGCGGCTCCGTCGTGTTCCAACAGGCTCAGTGCGCCGGCCCGGTCTGCGGTCCCTCGCGCTCGGCCCTCCTCTCGGGCTTTATGCCGCACCGCAGCGGGGTCTACGGCAATAGCCAGAACATGCGCGGTTCCGAGCTGGTTAAAACCCACCTGACGCTGCCGGAGTATTTCTCGAAGCACGGCTACCACACGCTCTCCAACGGCAAGATCTTCCACAAGCATCCGGGTGACGAGGGTCACTGGGCCTTCGATCAATGGGAAGACGCCGCGGGCGGCCCCGGTTCCCGACCCGATCCTGCGCGGCTCACTTCCCGCCGGCAGAATTTGTGGAACGGCCAGCCCATCCCGCGGCCCGAAGTAAAACGCGATGGTCTCGCTGGGGGGGACGCGGACGGCACGGAATTCGCTTGGGGGCCCACCCGCGGACCGAAGGAGGAGTCCAAGGACTGGAAAGCGGCGGAGTGGGCGGCTGCTCATTTAGCGAAAAAGTCGGATCAGCCTTTCTTTATGGCGCTCGGCATCTCCAAGCCGCACCTGCCGTGGTACGTGCCCCAGGAGTATTTCGACCGCCATCCCCTGGAGTCCATCCAGCTGCCGGAATTCCGGCTCGATGATCTGGAGGATATCGTCGACCCGCAGGGACGCGTGAAGAACAAGCCTTCGGCCGACTTTACGTGGGTTCGGCAGGACCCTCGCTTGCACCAGGCCGCGGTGCAGGCCTATCTCGCGGCGATCAGCTACGCTGACGATTGTATCGGGCACGTGCTGGCTGCGCTCGAAAAGAGTCCAGCCCGGGACAACACGATCGTGGTCATTTGGGGCGACCACGGGTGGCACCTCGGGGAGAAACTGCGTTTCCGCAAAGCCGCGCTCTGGGCGGAGTCGACCCGCCTGCCGCTGATGATCCGGATGCCCGGGATGCAGGCGCAGCAGGACTGCCCACGCGTCGTCAACCTGATCGATCTCTTCCCTACGTTAATCGAGGCCTGCGGTCTGCCCGCCAAGCCGGGGATCGATGGCCGGAGCCTCGTGCCGTTGTTGCGCAATCCGCAGCAGGCTTGGCCGCATCTTTCCGTCACTATCGACGGACCCGGCAACGCGGCGGTGCGCGACGAGCGCTGGTACTTCATCCGCTACCGGGATGGCACGGAGGAGTTTTACGATATGGTCTCCGATCCGCTGCAGTGGACCAATCTCGCCCGCTCCACCGCGCCGGAAGTCGTGCGCCAGAAAGCGCGGCTAGCCGGGTCCTTTCCGGACACTTTCGCCCCCGAGGTGCCCCAGAATAAGGGCGGCAAAGCGGAAAAACAGGAATTCGCTGGGAAACCCGATCCGACCATCCGGGCCGCGCGGGCCGCCGCGAATCCGAGATAGCGCGCGGCAAGCGTTCGCCTTCGCGTTCCCTTCATCCCTTATGACGACCCCAACCCCTCACCTGTTTCTCGCCGCCCTCACCGGCTGGCTCGCTTTCAGCCCCGGCACTTCGGCCCAGACCACAGGCGCACGCCCACCGGACGCCTCCGTCAGCGGAAAGGCAGGTGAACTGGTCGTGCTCGCCCCGTTTCAGGTGCAAGCGGAGGACAATAGCGGTTGGACGCCGGCGGAAACCCTGGCTGGCACCCGCATGCGGACCAAGCTCGCCGACGTGGCCTCGCAGATGGACGTGTTCACCTTGGATTTTATGCAGGAGTTCGGCTTCAACAGCGTCGAGGAAGCCTCCATCTATTCGCTCAACATCGAGAACGGTTCCGAGTACGTGGCCAACGTGGAGGCCAAGGAAGGCGGCCAAGGCAACTTGCGGGTGCGCGGCATCGGCCAGGTCCGGCGGTCGCGCGAGTTTTTCGCCACCGGGACCCGCGCGGATAACTACAACCTGGAGCGCGTCACGCTCGCGTCCGGCCCGAATCCGATGATGTTTGGTATTGGTGCGCCCACCGGGGCGATCGACGCGACGCTGGCCCGGCCGATGATGGATCGGAACACGGCCAAAACGAGAATGCAGGTCGACAGCTTCGGTGGATTGCGGGGCGAGTTTCACCTCAACCGGACGCTCCTCCCGGGCAAACTGGCCTTCCGCGGCGCCTTGCTGGCGGAAAACAAGAAGGCCGACATTAAGCCGTCAATCGAGCGGGATCGTCGGATGTACGGCGCCCTGCAGTACTCCCCGTTCAAAACCACCAAGATCAGCGCCCACTATGAGCGGATGGAGAACCACAGCCGGATGCCGTCGCGGGTTGCCCCGCTCGATCGGGTCCGCGTCTGGTATCAGGCGGGCGATCTGGGCTCGGCGCTCGGCAACCAGCCGCTTTTCAACAACAGTCTCGCGTGGCAAGCCACCCGAACCAATCCCGATAACCGGGTCTTCAGCCTTTCGGGTGAAGGCGCCATCAGTGTGATCGGCGGCAGCAATCCGGCCGGCTTGCGGGCGTCGGGTGGCTACCACTCGGTTGGCGTGCAGAACATCGCCGACAACGGGCTCTGGCCCGGGGTGGTGGATCCGGTCAATGCTGGCACCACCCGCGGAGTCTCCCTGCTCGACGACAGGTACTATCCCCGGGACGCGAGCTATCACTATTACACCGATTTCGGGGAGGAGAAAGCCTCGATCCTCAACCTGTTCTTCAACCAAGAAATCTGGCGCAACCTGCATCTGGAAGCCGGTTACCAAAGGG
>CAIUOU010000036.1 GCA_903900845.1 uncultured Opitutia bacterium | reverse complement strand
GCGCCCGCGGGTCACGCCGTCGCCCACGGCCGCGATCTCGCCGGCCAGCTCGTGGCCGAGGACGAAGGGGCGGTCGGGCACGAAGGCCGCACAATAGCCGTGCTCGTGGTAATGAAGGTCCGAGCCGCAGATGCCGACGCGTCGGTTGCGGATGAGGACCATCCCCGGCCCCGGCTCCGGGCGCGGGTGCGGGGTGAAGCGGAGGTCGCGGGCGCCGTGCCAGACGGCGGCGGGCATCATTGCGGGCATCCGCGGAGGATAGCAGAAGCCGCGCCCCCGCGGACAGGGGGATTTTGCGTCGCGGAATTACGCGTTCGCGGCGCCTGCCGTGGCCCGCTCAGCGCGCGGGCGGGGCGGGGAACGCGGGCTGCGCGAGGGTGGGCTGGCCGCCGATCCAGCGCGCGAGCCAGCTCTGCACCTCCCAGTACCAGTAGATCGAGTTCTGCGGCGTCAGGATCCAGTGGTTCTCGTCCGGAAAGATCACCAGCCGCGACGGCAGGCCCATCGCCTGGTAAATGCCGTAGAGCGCCGTCGCGTTGCCGTAGGGGACGCGGTAGTCCTTCTCGCCGTGCAGCAGCAGCATCGGGGTCTTGAAATTCCGCGCGTAGGTCACGGGGTTGTTGCGCTGCATCCCCTCGGGGTTGTCCCACGGGCGGCCGCCGAGGACCTGCGTGAAACCGTAGCTGGTAACGTCCGCGCCGTACTGGGTGATGAAGTCGTTCACGCCGGCGTGGTTGATGAGGCACGCGAAGCGGTCGGTGTGGCCCGCCGCCCACGCCGCCATATAGCCGCCGTAGCTGCCGCCGGCGGCCGCGACGCGTTTCGGATCGAGGTTCGGCAGCTTGCGCAGGAGGTGGTCAGTGCCGCGCAGGATGTCCTCCAGCGGCTGGTCGCCCCACGCGCCGAGAATGCTGCGCGCGAACTTCTCCCCGAAGCCGGTCGAGCCGTGGCGGTTGATCCAGGTGACCACGTAGCCGGGCGCCGCCAGCGCGTGCGCGTTCCAGCGGTAGTTCCACGCGTCGCGGTTCATCGTGTGCGGGCCGCCGTGCATCAGCTGCACCAGCGGGTAGGTGCGCGCCGGATCGTAGCCGGCCGGATAGTACAGGAAGCCGTGGACCTGGTCCCCGCCCGCGCCGGTGAACCAGTATTCCTCGACGCGGCCCAGCTCGATCCCGGCGAGACGCTCGGCGTTGAAGCTCGTCAGCGGCCGCAGGGCGGCGGTCGCGGGCTCAAGCGCGAACAGTTCCTCCGGCCGCGAGGCCGTGGTGTGCAGCAGCACGACGCTGCCCGCCTGCGCCTGCAGGCCCGAGGCGGAGCCGGTCCGTAGCACCGGCTGCGGTGCCCCGCCGGCCGCCGGCACCCGGAAGACCCCGACTGCACCCTTGTCCTCCGCGGTCACCCACAGCGCGCTGCCGTCAGGCGTGAACACGACCTCATCAATCGCGTAATCGTGCGCCTCCGTGAGCGGCGTGTTGGCCCCGCTGGCGAGCTCGTGTCGCCAGAGCTTCGCGGACTCGCCCGCGCCGAACGCGGTGCGGGTCCGCCGGTAAACGAGCGACTTTCCGTCTGGCGCGAAGACCGGCCCGGAGTCCGACCCGGGATTATCGGGGGTGAGATTCTTCAGGGCGCCGCTCCCGTCCACGGGCACGAGGTAAAGGTCCTGGTTCGGGTTGGCCTGGTAGGGCGGCGGGGTGGAATTGATCGAGAGCGCGATGGTTCGGCCGTCCGGGGAGAGGGTGAAGCCGCCCTCGCCCGCGAGCGAGAAAGGCCGGTCGAAGCCCGGCGTGAGGTCGGTGAGGGCCTTCGTCGCGAGGTCGAGGCGCACCAGCTTGTGCGCGAGGCCGTCCGTCAACCAAGCATCCCAGTAGCGGAAGGTCCGGTTCTCGGTCACCTTAGCGGAGATCTTGCTCTCCTTGCGTCGGCGCTGCTCCTGCCGGAGCGCGGCGAGGTCCGTGGCCTGCAGCTTGCCCGCCAGTTCCGGGATCACCCGCGTGATGACGACGAGGCCCTTACCGTCGGGCAGCCAACGCGGGGACGAGACGCCGTAGGGCAGCTCGAGCACGCG
>CAIUOU010000035.1 GCA_903900845.1 uncultured Opitutia bacterium | reverse complement strand
TCGGCCAGTCTCCCGCCCGCCACGAGTACCAGCGCGACCGCGAGGGCTGGCCCGCCGTCTACCGGCGGCAGCTGAACGTGCCCCGCTTACTCAAAGCCGCCGATCCCCGTTACCGCACCGCCCACCTCGGCAAATGGGACCACCGTTACGACGGGGTCAGCCCTGCTGATCAAGGCTTCGACGTTAGCGATGGCGTCACCAGCAACGCGACCGGCGGCGGCCGGGACGCCGGCGGCCAGCCCGAGCGGGAGGATCCCAAGCTGATTCATTCGCTGACGGACCGTGCGACCGCCTTCCTGGCCGAACAGGCGCGGGCGGGGACGCCGTTTTTCCTGCAGGTCTCGCATTACGCGGTGCACCTCGAGATCCAGTATTCCCCGGAGTCCCACGCGCGCGCCCGGTCGTGGCCTCCCGGCCACAAGCACCAGCTCGTTTCCTTCGCCGCGATGACCCACGACCTCGATGCCGGCGTGGGCCGCCTGCTCGATGAGCTCGGCCGGCTCGGCCTGCGGGAGCGGACCTATGTAATTTTTATGTCGGACAACGGCGGGCGACCGACCCTCCCGGGCGCGAGCACGGCGGGGCCTGGCCTCAACTACCCTCTGCGGGCCGGCAAGGGCACGCTCTACGAGGGCGGCATCCGGGTGCCGTTCCTCGTCGCGGGCCCTGGGGTGCGGCCGGGGAGTGTCAGTCGCGTGCCCGTGACCGGCTTGGATCTGCTGCCGACCTTCGCGGATTTTGCCGGCTATCAGAGCCCCCTGCCGCCTGAGGTGGACGGGGGGAGTCTGCGCGAGCTGTGGCTGGGCGGCGGGGTGGGGGAGGTCCGCCGGCGGAGGCCCCACCTCATCTTTCACCAAGCGGTCGATCGGCGCGCTCAAACCGCTCTCCGCCAGGGAGATTTGAAGCTGATCAAGCACTGGACCAGCGGGCAGGTGGAGCTCTTCGACCTCGCGCGCGACCTGAGTGAGGAACGGAACCTAGCCGCTGAGCGCCCGGTCGAGACCGCGGCCCTGCTCCGCCTCGTCGAGGCCTTTGTGAGCGAGGTTGGCGCTGAGACCCGTCAACTGGGCAAGGCGAAGGACGACTAGTACGCCCGCGATTTGACCGGGCGCGTTTTCCGGCTTCCGAGTACGAAAAGTTTCCTTCCCCCAATGCCCCTCTCGCGTCTCCTGACCCTTTTGTTTGCGCTCCTTCCGCTCCCGCTCGCCGCCGGCGACTGGGATAATTGGCGCGGCCCCGCCCATAACGGCTCCAGCCCCGAGACTGGGCTGCCGGCCACGTTCAGTCGCACCGAAAACGTAAAATGGTCCGTGGCGCTGCCCGGACCCTCCGCTGCCACTCCGGTCATTCACGGCGACCGCGTGTTTCTCCCTGCGGCCGACGCCGCCTCGGGCCAGCAGGCCGCGCTCTGCCTCGACCGCCGCACTGGTGCCCTGCTCTGGCGCGCCGACATCTCTGCCTTCTCGACCGACGGGCAGTACAGCAACTCCTGCTCCCCCTCGCCGGTCACCGACGGCCGCACGGTAGTGTTCTTCTTCGGCACCGGGGAACTCGCCGCCTTCACCGTCGAGGGCCGAAAGCTCTGGGAACGCAACCTTGGCCCCTTCGCCTTCCAGTGGACCTTCGCTACCAGCCCGCTGCTCCACGATGGGCGCCTTGTGATCCAGGTTCTACAGCGCGACGTCGCGGTGCGCGGCCGCGGCCAGACCACGGGCAACGAGTCCTACCTGCTCGCCCTCGAGCCGGCGACTGGCCGCGAGCTCTGGCGGGTCCTGCGGCCCTCGGACGCGGTGGCGGAGTCGCGCGAGGCCTTCAGCACGCCCCTGCCGTTCGAGCACCAGGGCCGCCGCGAGCTGGTGGTGATCGGCGGCGACAGCCTCACCGGTCACGACCCGGCGACCGGCCGCGAGCTGTGGCGTTGGGGGACCTGGAACACGACGCGGATCGGCCATTGGCGCCTGGTGCCCTCTCCGACCGCCGGCGGCGGGGTCCTGCTCGCCTGCGCGCCGAAGAACGCCCCGGTCTACGCGGTCAAGGCCGGCGGCCAAGGCACACTCTCGTTCCGCGATCTCGCGTGGCAGAGCCACGTGCAGCAGACCGAGGTCGCGGCCGAGGTTGCTCCGTCCCGCAACGAGCGCGACCTGACCTCCGACGTGCCCTCGCCTCTCTACTATGGCGGCCGTTTCTACATCCTCAACGGCGTGAAGCGGAAGCTCTACTGTGTGAACCCGGCCGACGGCGCGGTGATCTGGAGCGGAGACCTCGGCGGGCGATCCGTCTTCCAAGCCTCACCCACGGCCGCGGATGGCCGGATCTACGTGATGAACTTCGATGCGGACGTGTTCGTGATCCAGGCGGGGGGCGATGCGTTCCGCCTGCTGCACACGGCGAATTTTCGCGATGAGGGCGACGACACCCGGCACCGTGCGAGCGTGGCGATCGCCCACGGCAACCTGTTCGTCCGCACCGGCACCCGGCTGTTCTCCCTCGGCCGCTGAGCGCGGCGGCGGTAGGGGTTCTGACTACCCTGAACTCAAGGGCCCGCGGGCTTCACACCGACGGCAAAATAGACCGCGCCGAGGATTAGCAGGAAGCTGACCGCGTAGTTCCAAGTCAGGCGCTCGCCCAGCACTAGCCAGGCGAAGCCGACGAAGACGCACAGCGTGATCACCTCCTGCATCACCTTCAGCTGGTAGCCGGTCATCCCGTTGGCGTAGCCGATCCGGTTGGCCGGCACCATTAGCAGGTACTCGAAGAATGCGATGCCCCACGAGATGAGGATGACGAAGCCCAGCGAGCGGCCCTCGAAGAACTTGAGCTTCAGCTGCCCGTACCAGGCAAAGGTCATGAAGATGTTCGAGGCGAGCAGCAGCAGGAAGGTCTTCATCGGGCGGCGCGTCAGCCGGCGTCTGGCGGGTAGTACGCTTGGAACCACTCCACGAAGCGGCGCAGGCCTTCCTCGAGCCGCACGCGCGGCGTGAAGCCCACCTCCGCCTGGATGCGCGTGAGGTCGGCGCCGGTCTCCAGCATCTCGCCCGGCTGCGGCGGCAGCAGCTCGACCTCGGCCTTCCGTCCCAAGAGTTCCTCGAGCATCCGGACAAACAACAGGGTCTCGACCGGCCGGTTATGGCCGAGGTTGTAGAGCCGCAGTGGCGGCCGCGGCGGGACTGCCGGCGGGTAGAGCAGTACCTTCACCACCCCGTCGACGATGTCGTCCACGTAGGTGAAATCCCGGCGGTTGCGCCCGGCGTTGTACAACGGGAGTGGGCGGCCCGCGCGGATCGCGTGGGCGAAGAGCGTCGGTGCCATATCCGGTCGGCCCCAGGGTCCGTACACAGAGAAGAAACGCAGCCCAGTGATGTTCAGCCCGTGATTCAGCGCGTAGCTGTGGGCCATCAGCTCATTGGCCTTCTTCGTGGCGCCGTAGTACGACACGGGTTGGTCCGTGACCGCGTCCTCGCGGAACGGCGCCACTGCGCCCGCGCCGTAGACGCTGCTGCTGGAGGCGAACACCAGGTGTCGCGGCGGCGTGCGGCGGCACGCCTCGAGTACGGTGGCGAAGCCCTCGAGGTTGCTCCGCGTGTAGGCGGGCGCGTGCGTCATACTGTGGCGCACCCCGGGTTGTGCCGCGAGGTGCACCACGTAGTCGGGCCGCCAGTGGGCCACCAGCGCGGGGAATTTTTCCGCGTCCGCGCAGTCCGCCTGCACGAACCGGAAATCCTCCAGGCCGGCGAGCTGGTCGAGGCGCGCCCGCTTCAGCGCCGGGTCGTAGTAGGGGTCGAGGGTGTCGATGCCGAGGACCTCGCACCGGCCGGTCTCCGCCAAGCGGCGGGCGACGTGGTGGCCGATGAATCCGGCGGCGCCGGTGACGAGGACCTTCATCGCGCGGGTGATAGGCGCCGCCGCGCAAAACGCCAGCCGGGTTTTGGTGGGGGCAGCGGTCGGCGAGGGCGCTTTTGGGAAAGTTTTCGAAAAGGGCGCTTGATCGCCCGGAGCGCGGGCGTTTACTGCGGGGCGATTCTGTTTTCCCAACCGTTCACCGTATGACGATCAAAGCCTACCTGAAGCCTCACTGCGGCTGGTCCAACGGTGTCCGCGCCATCCTGCGGAAGCACAGCCTCCCCTTCGAGGACATCGACATCATCAATCACCGCGAGAACTACGCCGAGATGGTGCGCAAGTCCGGCCAGCCGCTCTCCCCCTGCGTGGAGATCGATGGCGTGATGCTCGCCGACGTCTCTGGCGAGGAGGTCGAGAATTACCTGCTCAGCAACGATCTCGTGAAACCGACGGACGTCCCCTTGGACGTCCCGACGAACGCGGGTTGCTCCGACGCGGAGCACGCCAAAATGGCCACCAAAACGATCCGCTTCTTCTAATTCTTCTGCGAGAGCTCTGCGCAATTAATACTTCCCTGGGCCGCTCTCGCTTCCGCCGAGAACGGCCCTTTTTTTGCTTCAGACGCCCCCAATATCCGTTTCCAACTCCCTTTCCGCCGCGATGAATCCCGCTCCTGCCACGCCTCCGCCCGCCTCCGTCAGCGCCGCCCCGCGCCCCGCACCCGGACTGCCGGCAAAACAGGGCCTCTACGACCCCGCCTTCGAGCACGACGCCTGCGGCGTGGGCTTCATCGCCGACCTCCACGGCCGTAAGTCCCACAAGATGGTGGCCGACGGCCTCCAGATCCTCCGCAACCTCGACCACCGCGGCGCTAGCGGCGCGGAGATCAACACCGGCGACGGCGCGGGCATCCTCATCCAGATGCCGCACCGCTTCCTCGTCGAGGCCTGCGAAGCCGCGCGCATCACCCTGCCCGCCCCCGGTCACTACGGCACCGGCCTGTTCTTCCTCCCCCGTAACCCTGCGATGCGCCGCAAGATCGAGGAGCGCTTCGAGCAGGTCGTCCGCGCCGAGGGCCTCGAATTCCTCGGCTGGCGCACGGTTAAGACTGACAACTCGATGCTCGGCGACACCGCCAAGTCCGTCGAACCCTTCATGCGCCAGGCTTTCATCGGCCGCGGCCCCGAGACCCGCGACGAAGCCCACTTCGAGCGCAAGCTTTACGTTGTCCGTAAGCGCGGCTACGCCGAGATCCGCACCTCGACCCTCCCCGGGGCCGAGTACTGGTACGTGGCCAGCCTATCCCACAAGACTTTGGTCTACAAGGGGATGCTCACGACTGATCAGGTTGACCAGTACTTCCCCGAGCTGAAGGACCCGCGGATGGAGTCCGCTCTCGCGCTCGTCCACTCCCGGTTCTCGACCAACACGTTCCCCAGCTGGGAGCGCGCGCACCCGTACCGGTACCTCGCCCACAACGGCGAGATTAACACGCTGCGCGGCAATATGAACTGGATGCACGCCCGCCAGGCGCTCTTCGCCAGCGAGCTCTTCGGCGAGGACATCCGGAAGATCCTCCCCATCATCAACCCCAATGGGTCCGACTCGGCGATGTTCGACAACACGCTCGAGCTGCTCGTGCTCGCCGGCCGCCCTCTCGCGCACGCGATGATGATGATGATCCCCGAGCCGTGGTCGTACCACGAGTCGATGGACGACGAGCGCCGCGCCTTCTACCAGTACCACTCCTGCCTGATGGAGCCCTGGGACGGCCCGGCCTCGGTCGCCTTCACCGACGGCCGACAGATCGGAGCCATCCTTGACCGCAACGGCCTCCGCCCCTCCCGCTTCTACGTCACCAAGGACGGCCTCGTCATTATGGCCTCCGAGGCCGGCGTGCTCGACATCCCGCCCGACCAAGTCGTCCGCAAGGGTCGCCTCCAGCCCGGCCGGATGTTCCTCGTCGATACCGCCGAGGGCCGCATCATCGAGGACGAGGAGATCAAGCGCGAGATCTGCCGCACCCACCCGTACCGCGAGTGGCTCAACCAGCATCTGGTCCATCTCAGCGACCTGCCCGCTGCCCCCAAGATCGAGCCGCCGGACCACGACACGCTGCTCCAGCGCCAGATCGCCTTCGGCTACACCTACGAGGACGAGCGCATTCTCCTCCTGCCGATGGCCAAGGACGGCGTGGAGGCGATCGGCTCGATGGGCAACGACGCCGCGCTCGCGGTGCTCTCCAACAAGCCGCGGCTGCTGTACGATTACTTCAAGCAGTTGTTCGCGCAGGTCACCAACCCGCCGATCGACTCGATCCGCGAGGAGATCGTCACCTCCGCCGAGACCCGCCTCGGTTCCGAGGGCAACCTGCTCCAGCCCGAGCCGAGCGCCTGCCGCCGCGTCGAGCTGAAGTGGCCCGTGCTCACCAACGAGGAGTTCGGCAAGATCCGCCGCACCCACCTCCCGGGGCTCAAGACCGGCGTGCTGCCGATCCTCTTCCGCGTCACCCGCGGAGAGAAGGGCCTCGCCAAGTCGATGGAGGAACTCTCCATCATGGCCCGCCGGATGATCGAGGAGGAAGAGGTCAACGTCCTCATCCTCAGCGACCGCGGAGTGACGAAGGACTTCGCGCCCATCCCCGCGCTGCTCGCGGTAGCCGGGCTGCACCATTACTTGATTCGCGAGGGCCTGCGCACGCGCGTTTCGCTGGTGCTCGAGACCGGCGAGGCCCGCGAGGTGCACCATTTTGCCCTGCTCATCGGCTACGGCTGCAGCGCGGTGAACCCCTACGTCGCCTTCGAGACGATCGACGATATGATCCGCGAGGGTCACCTCTCCGGCATCGACCACGCCAAGGCCTGCGCGAACTTCGTTAAGGCTGCCTCCAAGGGTGTCGTAAAGGTGATGTCCAAGATGGGCATCTCTGCCATCCAGAGCTACCGCGGCGCCCAAGTGTTCGAGGCGCTCGGCCTCCGGCAGGATGTCATCGACCACTACTTCACTTGGACGCCCTCCCGCGTCGGCGGCATCGGGCTCGACGTGATCGCCCAAGAGGTCCTGTTGCGCCACCGGGCGGCCTACCCCGAGCGGGCCGTCGACGTGCACTCGCTCGCCACCGGCGGTTTGTACCAGTGGCGCGCCACCGGCGAGGCCCACCTGTTCACGCCTGAGTCGGTCCACGCCCTGCAGAAGGCGGTGCGGACCAACAGCCTGCCGGCCTACCAGGCCTACGCGCGGCTGATCAACGACCAGGGCCGCGCGCACTGCACGCTGCGCAGCCTGCTCGAGTTCAAGGATGCCCCCACTCCGATCCCGCTCGAGGAGGTCGATTCCGCCGAGAAGATTATGCGCCGCTTCAAGACTGGCGCGATGTCCTACGGCTCCATCTCGCAGGAGGCACACGAGACGCTCGCGATCGCGATGAACCGGATCGGCGGCAAGTCGAACACCGGCGAGGGCGGTGAGGACCCCGCCCGCTTCACCTGGACCAACGAGCAGGGCGACTCGAAGAACTCCGCCATCAAGCAGGTCGCCTCCGGCCGCTTCGGCGTGACCAGCGAGTACCTCGTCAACGCGCGCGAGATCCAGATCAAGATGGCCCAGGGCGCGAAGCCCGGCGAGGGCGGTCAGCTGCCTGGCACCAAGGTCTACCCGTGGGTCGCCAAGACCCGCGGCACCACCGCCGGCGTCGGCCTCATCTCGCCCCCGCCGCACCACGACATCTACTCGATCGAGGACCTCGCGGAGCTGATTCACGACCTGAAGAACGCCAACAAGGAAGCCCGCATCAGCGTGAAGCTGGTCTCTGAGATCGGCGTCGGCACGGTCGCGGCTGGCGTCGCCAAGGCCCACGCGGACGTCGTGCTCATCTCGGGTTACGATGGCGGCACCGGCGCCTCGCCCCAGACCTCCCTCCAGCACGCCGGTCTGCCTTGGGAACTTGGCCTCGCCGAGGCCCACCAGACCCTCGTGCTGAACAACCTGCGCTCCCGCATCGCCGTCGAGACCGACGGCCAGCTGAAGACGGGCCGCGACGTCGCCATCGCCGCCTTGCTCGGCGCGGAGGAATTCGGTTTCGCCACCGCGCCCCTCGTCGCCACGGGCTGCATCATGATGCGCGTCTGCCACCTCAACACCTGCCCGGCCGGCGTCGCTACCCAGGATCCCCAGCTCCGCGCCCGCTTCACCGGCAAGCCGGAGCACGTGGTCAACTTCATGCGCTTCATCGCTGAGGACCTCCGCGCCATTATGGCCCGCCTCGGCTTTCGCACGATCGAGGAGATGGTCGGCCGCACCGACCGCCTCGAGGCCCACCGCGCCGTCGATCACTGGAAGGCCCGTGGCCTCGACTTCGCCAATATCCTCTACCAGCCCGACGCTGGCCCCGAGGTCGGCCGTTTCTGTCAGCAGAAGCAGGACCACGGCATCGACCGCTCCCT
>CAIUOU010000034.1 GCA_903900845.1 uncultured Opitutia bacterium | reverse complement strand
TGACCCCGCGCGAGTGGCGTTTCACCACCACTTGGTCGCACTGAAGCTTCTATTTCCAACCCACCCCATGCGCTCTCTCCTACCCCGCCTCCTTTCGCTGGGACTGCTCCTTCCGCTGCTCGCCACTGCTGCCGCGTCCGCACCCGCCGGCGCCATCTCCGGTCGCGTGCAGCACGCCGTCACCGGCCAGTACCTCCCCAACGCCCGCGTGACCCTCCGCGGCGCGGACCAGGTCGTCTTCACCGACGAAGCCGGGATCTACCGGCTGACCCCGGTGCCGGCGGGAGAGGTCACACTCGAGGTATTCTACACCGGGCTCGATCCTCAGGAAACGCGCGTGCGCGTCGGTCCCGGCGAGAACGCGACGCGTGACTTCGCGCTGAGCAGCGTCGCGCGCTACGGCCGCGATGCCGCGGCGGTCCGGCTCGATGCTTTCGTGGTGGCGACCTCGCGGGACACCGAGGGCGAGGCCCTCGCCACCAACGAGCAGCGCTTCGCCGCGAACCTGAAGGCGGTCGTCTCGACCGACTCCTTCGGCGATATGGCGGAAGGCAACGTGGGCGAGTTCCTGAAGTTCCTGCCCGGCATTTCCGGCGACCACGACGACGCGCAGATCAACACCGTCTCGCTGCGCGGCTTCGCCACCAACCTGACCACCGTCACCGCCGATGGCGCCCAACTGGCCAACGCGAACTTCAACGGCAACTCGCGCACCTTCCAGTTCTCCCAGCTGGCCATCAACAACGTCTCCCGCATTGAGGTCACCAAGGTCCCCACCCCGGCGAATCCCGCCGACTCAATGGCCGGTTCCGTCAATATGGTCAGCAAGAGCGCCTTCGAACGGAATCGGGCGGAGTTCCGCTACCGGCTCTACGCGGCGGGCAACGGCGACTATCTGACCCTCGCGCGACAGCCGCACTCCTACGAAGACCGCCGCCGCAAGGTGATGCCCGGGGTCGACTTCGACTACACCCTCCCACTCGGACGCAACTTCGGGATCGTCCTCACCGGGAGCCGCTCCCTCTCCGCCGGCGAGGAGGACCACTCCACCCTCACCTACAACGCGGCCGGGACGTCCACCGGAGCGACCCCCGCGCGCCCTTACCTGCAGCAGTACGGCATCAACGACGGCTCCAAGGATATCATCCGTAACGCGGCGAGTGTGAAAGCCGATTGGCGCGTCAATCCTGAGACCGTCCTCTCCTTCAACGCTCTGCTGAACCAGTACCAGGCCTCGTGGGGGCACCAGAGCATGGACTTCAACGCTGGCACCAACGGTACCCCGGCAGTCGCGGGCGGCACGTCGCTGACCTTCGGCGAGAGCTTCACCTCCGGCGCTACCGGCCGCGGCGCGGTGACCCTCGGCAGCGGCAATTTTATGACCCGCTACGAGGAGGTGCGCGGCGCGGGCCTCCGCTACCGCTTCGACAACGGCGCGTGGCGCATCGACGCCAGCCTCACTCGTTCCTACTCCACGAACGCCTTCCGCAGCGGCGACGAGGGCAACTTCGCCGGGATGAACGTCACGCTCGTCCCCGCCGTCCGCCTCGTGCTCCAGGACATCACCTCCATCCAGCCACGCTCGATCCGTGCCTTCGACAACTCCGGCCGCGAGGTAGACCTCTACGACATCAACAACTACCGGGTGAATAACGCGTCACTGCTCTCACGCGATGTCAGCGAGGATATGCGCGCCGCCGACCTGAACGTGCGGCGACGCCTCGGCTGGTTACCCTTCCCCGCCGCCGTGCAAGCGGGCGGCCTCGTGCGTCGGCAGGAGCGCGACAGCTACAAGGAGAGCGCGACCTATACCCACAACGGCGTGGGCGGGAACCTCTCGGCGGCTCCCTACCGGAACCAGATCTATGTCGGCCGAAATTCCCACTTCGGCCTGCCTGGCCTCGTCCCGCCGTGGACCTCGAAGCACCGCGCCTACCGCGCGTGGCGCGAAAACCCCGCGCTCTTCACTCGCACCGCGGCCCAAGCGGTCGCAGAGGCCCAGTTCCACATCACCAACTCCGAATATCTCCAAGAAACGGTCACCGCCAGCTACGTGCAGGGGGAAGCCCGGCTGTTGGGGAACCGTCTGAACGTGCTCACCGGCGTCCGCTGGGAACGCACTGACGACGAGGGCCTCGGTCCCGTCTTCGAGCCGGCCAACGTCTGGGTGCGGCGCGCGGACGGCACCTTCGCGCGCGACGCCCGGGGCCAGCGCATCCGCCGTCCGGAGGCGGGTACGGTTGGCTCGATGGAGGAACTGCGCCTGACCCGCCAAGAGCGCGGCTTTCGCGCCGAGAAGGGTTACGACGGCTTCTACCCCAGCCTTCACCTCACGTGGCTTGCCACCGAGTCGCTCCAGGCGCGGGCCGCGTGGGCGCGCACCTTCGGGCGGCCGGACTTCAGCGAGATCATTCCCAACGCCACCATCAGCGAGCGCGACCTCGACGAGTCCCAACTCGGTGATCCCCAGCAGATCCGCGGCACGATCGACGTCCGCAACACCGGACTGCAGCCGTGGACCGCCGATAATTTCGACGTCTCGCTGGAATACTACACCGTGTCCGGCGGCTTCTTTACCGTGGGGGCCTTCCACAAGGAGATCCGCGATTTCTTCGCCAACCGCGTGACGGTCGCGACCGCAGACGACCTCGAGGCGCTCGGGCTCGACCCGGAGTACGTCGGCTGGCAGCTCTCCACGCGCTACAATGCCGGATCCGCGCAGGTCTCCGGCGCGGAACTGAGCGCCCGGCACTCGCTCGCGCCACTCGGCGCTTGGGGGCGGAACTTTACCGTGTTCTTCAACGCCACCCAACTCCGCCTGCGGGGCTCGCGGCAGTCAGACTTTACCGGCTTCATCCCCCGGAACGTGAACTGGGGCGTCACCTTCTCGCGCCGGCCCTTCACCCTAAACGCGAAGTGGAACTATCGCGGGGAGCAGCAACTCGCGGCCCAGCCGGCCTTCGCCCCCGACGCCTACAACTACACGGCGGCGCGCACCACGCTCGATTTGGGCGCGGACTACCAGCTGAGCCGCCGCCTCTCCCTCAACGCCAACCTGCGCAACCTGTTCAACGCATACCTC
>CAIUOU010000033.1 GCA_903900845.1 uncultured Opitutia bacterium | reverse complement strand
GATGAGGAAAAGCTGCCGGCCGCGTGGAAAAGGGAAATCAACCTCCCCGCGCTGCGGCCGCCTCAGGGCCGTTTTGCGTCGGCGGGTCTGATCGCCCGGGGGGCGAAGCCACCGGTCGAGGGCCGGCTCGAGTGGATGTTCCTGCCCGGCCGGATCCGAGACCGTACGCCCGCCGAAACCATCGAACTGACCACGGCACCCGACGGCACCTTCACGGCGCGTGCATGGCGCGGGGGTCGCGTCGTCGCCGAGGTCGAGCTTCCCGGCCGCCTTGATCCCAAAACTGGCTGGCTAGAGCTCGAGCGTATCCCGGTGCAAAGCACCAACAAGTTCGGCGCGACCGTCTCCACCCAATCCGCACGCATCGCCGTCGGCTCCGACCGCGCCCTCTATGTGCAGATGAATTCCACCGATGCGGGAATCGTACTCTTCATGCCCGCTTTCGGCACGGGCACGATATGGGGTCGTTGGGAGCCGTCCGCACCCTGAACGCTCAAGTGGTGCGAAGTCGCCGGAGCACGCGGACTTCCTCCCGGTCCCCCGAAGGTTCGTCTGGAAAAAGGGCCGGACGCCAAGTCCCGCTCTTCCCGATCTTGCGGTTCAAAGCCTCCGATCTTGACGCCCCCCCGCGGAGCGAGTCGGGAAGGCGTCACGACTCGAACCGCGGGAAGGAAACGCAGGTCGGTTCGGGACCTTGGGCAAGGTCTCGGCGCCCCGGCTCGCCTTTCGGCTTGCGGCGACTGGTGACCGCCGGCTTGTTCGAGGGCCCGACTAGGGCGCGGGAGCCAAGTGGTAAGGCTGAGGTCTGCAAATTCGTTTCGTCGGTTTTTCTCAAGCAGCCCCAAGGTTTCTGATACGTTTTTTAGAGGTAAAACCTTCTGAACACCATTTCCGGCGACTTCCCGAAAATGCACGTTTTTGCACGTTTTTCGGGGAAAAGTGCAGAAAGGGGGTGTAGAAAAAGTTTGGGCGCGCTTCCGGTGGATTTTCGACCGGATCAGAGAGGGTCTGCAGTCTACCGGGCTTCGCTTCTCGAAGCCGTTTGCCATGAGTTTTCCGCCATTTCCGCGATCGCTGATTCCTCGCCGATCAAGGGTTCGATGACTGACACTGCTTCGCCAGCGGCGACCTTCAGCCCCGGACACAGGATTGCTCTTCTGACGCGTTGACGGGTTTTCGGTCCCTCACACCGCCTTCTCGATCGAGGCGAATTCCACGTCGATCTCGTCGATCGTGTCGCCGAGCTTGGCCCGCCGGGTGGCGAACGTGTGGCGCAGGCTGTGGAAACTCTTCCCGTACATGCCTAGCTTCTTCAGCTGTCGGCTAAAGTAGACACTGAGCTTCGCACGGTCGGAGGGGTCGGACGCAACTGCGGCCTGCTCGGGGAATACCCAGCGAGGAGGGGGCCGCTCGAAGGGGGAGTCATCAACCCCACCGATGAGCCGCATCGTCTCGGGATGCAGCGGCAGCTCGATCCGGCGGTCGTGCTTGTCGGTCCAGACGATGATCCGGCCCGGCTTTTCGAAGGACGCCCGCTCCAGCTTGGCGATGGCGGAGATACGCAGCCCGTACTCGAGCGACAGGTGGCAGGCCGGCGTCCAGAACGGGGACTTCAGCTTGGAGAGCTGGTCCAGCTCGAGGTCCGAGAACGGCATCCGCACCTTCGGTTCCTTCTGCTCGAAGGTGAGCGCGTGCAGCTTCACCTTGGAGAGCGTGGCGGGGTTGCGCACCACGAGTCCCTCGGCGGTGCAGACCTTGAAGAAGTTGTCGAGCGAGGCCTTCCGCATGTTGCGGGTGGACACGCTCGCCTCGTCCTGGGCGTTCACGAACTTGTCGACGTGCTCGAAGGAGGCCGCGCTGATCGGGCGGTCGACCAGATTGGTCGTCAGGAGGAACCGCTTGATGTGGCCCTCGTAGGAGTGGCGCGTGGCGGGAGTGAGGCCGAGGGCCTTGTCCGCCATCTCGCGCCAGCGGTCTAGCGCGCTGTTGCCGGTCACCTTGCCGCCGGCGCTCAGGCGTTGCACCGCTTCGGCGGTGAGGAGATTCGCCTTCGCGGCGAACTCGGTCTCCTCGAGCTTCGCTTCCTTGGCGAGGCGATCCGTCTGCGCATGAACTTGCGGGTGTACTTCTCGCTGCTGTTGGTGCCCCTCGAACGCATTAGACTTGGTGTTAGTGCCGTTTCTTGACCGTGACTCTACCGTGGCGTTGACTGGTGGAGCGGTGTCCGAGCTGATCATTCGTCTCCGTACCGGGTCCATCGCTCTCCCAAATCTTTCATGTGATCGCGGTTCCTGCATCAATTCGGGTTATGGCGTTGGCGCTGCTGGGCGTGTCTTGCCAGGCTGTTGTCCTTGGGGCCCAGATTTTAACGCGAAGTGACCTCGAAACCGTTTTCTGGCAGGCAGCCGATCGCGCGAGGGAGTTGTCGATTGATGCTGTTATCGCGGTAGTTGATCGGGATGGTCGCGCTGTTCTCGTACGGCGCGCCAGCGGTGACATGAATGTAAGCGCGCGCGAGCGTGCGATCGCGGTATCCAAAGCTGGTACGGCGGTGTTCCTCAGCAGCAACGCGCACGCCTTCTCATCGAGAACCGCGGGATTCATCATCCAGCCCCGCTTTCCTCCGCGGGTACGGAATCGTCCGCCGGGTCCCTTGATCGGGGTCGGTTTCTCAAACCTGGCCTTTTCGGATATCAATCATTTCCGGGAACTGGATGGCAGCCGGATACCGGGTACCCGCCTGTACGCGTCCCCCGGTGGAGTACCCCTGTTTAAGGACGGTGAGCTGATCGCAGGCATCGGCGTGACAGGAGACGGCACCGAGCAGGAGGATGACTCGATC
>CAIUOU010000032.1 GCA_903900845.1 uncultured Opitutia bacterium | reverse complement strand
GGTCGCGCGCGATGACGTCCAGAAACTTGGGCAGCTCCTCCGGCGGCATCGTGAGGTCGGCATCGAGGATCATCAGCACATCGCCCGTCGCGGCCGCGAACCCGGCGCGGACGGCGTCTCCTTTACCTCGTCCGGTCTGGCGCAGGCAGATGATTTTTTTATCGGGGTGCGCGGCTGCGACTCTCTGGATCTCGCCCCACGTGTCATCGCGGGAGTGTCCTTCGACGAAGATCAACTCGACCCCGGATCCCATCGGTGGAACGCGCTCGACGGCGGCGGCGATGTTACCCGCTTCGTTACGCGCTGGGATCACCACCGAAACGCGAGGGGCGGTAGCGGCCCGCGCGCCCGCCCGACGCGCGGTGATGAAGATGGTGAGGCAGAACCACTGCAGCAGCGGGGAGATCCAGCGGTTGGCGACGCTGCCCAGGCCGAGAGCGGTGAACGGCGCCAGAATGCGTCCGGCCCGCGTGACCGGACTCCATCCCGCGAGCTGCATGAGATTCAGCACATCCGACGAGGCCAGCCAGCTGTTCTCGGGTTGCCTCGCCTTCAATCCGATAAGCTCCGCCGCCGAAAGGAGCGGCCGCCAGAGGGAGTTCTGGAAGTTAACCGCCAGACGCGTCCGCGGATGCGAAACGGCATGCAGCCTTTCGAGCAGTGCCTGCACATCGGCGGCGAGGTTGAGCGTGTCCGAAATGATGATGAAATCGAAAGGACCGCCCAGCCGGTTCGGCTCCAAGTGTTCCCCGGCCTGGACGAGAAAGCTTCCCCGAGGCAACCGTTGGCGCGCGGTCGCGATGCGGGCCTCGGATAGATCCACCCCACACACCTCTTGCGCATTGAGAAGGGCCAGCAGGTCGCCTTCGCCGCATCCGATTTCCAGCACGCGGGCATCGGCGGGAACAATGAGTTTGTAGTAATGGGCGAGACAACGGCGGTAGGCGCGCGCGCCTGCCTTGAGGCCCGCGGGGGCCGAGTCGTAGTACTCCCGCACTTCAGCGAGGTGTTTTTCCGAAAGGGATGCGATCGACGTATCGAGCATGAAGGCGGCCGGGTAAGGACGTCGTCATGAGCGTGCCCTCGCGAGAGACTTTGGCTCAAGACTTATGGGTTGCAATCACCCTCGAAATCCCGCGGTTAACCCGTTCATATCTCCCTCTGGCATCACGATGGCCGGTCTCCGCCGAATACTCTCTTCCGCCGCGCTCGGGGTGGTGTTTTCCGCCGCCTTCCCCGGGACGGTCAGCGGGGCTTCGGCTGACGCCGTGCGGGGTTCGCTGCCGGAGGACCACCTGCCCGCGCTCCGGCCGATTCTGGAGCAGGCGCTCCGTCAGTCGCCGCAGCTCATTGCCGCCGAGTTTGACCGGATTCTAGCTGAAATCCGCGTAACCTCGGCCGATGCCGCCCGCCTGCCCGGTCTCGGGGGCAGCCTCAATCTGGCCAGCAACCAGACGGCGATATCCAGCAACACCAGCTCGCAGACGCGCGACAACGGGTTCTTCTACAATCTCGGGGTGACCCAGCCGCTCTTTCATTGGCGGGCGCTGCAAAACCAGAGTGTTTCCGCGCGACTCAACCGACTGGTCGCGGAGCGCAGCCTCGACCGTGCCGCGAGGGACGTCGGCGTCCTCGTGCGCAAGGCCTTCCTCTCGCTTATCGTCGAGAAAGCGCGCCTGCGTGCGGCCCGCGACGGCTTGCGGGTACTGCGGGAGGAACTCGCGGTGACCGCCGAGAAGCGCGAGCGCGGCGTCGTGGCGGCGGCGGTCCTCGAGGGAGACCGTCTGCGGGAGCGTGAGGTGAAGCTGGAGGTCGCCCGGCTCGAATCAGAGTTCGAGGCTAACCGGAAACGATTCGCGCGTCTGGCGGGTTTGGCGGCGGCGCTCGAGGAGGCGCAGGTGCCCGACGATATTCCGGCGCCGCGATTTCCGGCCGAAGTCGCCGGGGTGATGTCCGCGACGGTGTTGCGGGACAACGCCCGCAGCACCCTCGAGTACGAGATCCACGACCTGCGGATCCGTGACGCCCAGCTCCGTATCAATTCCGAGAAGGTGCGGCTTTATCCGAAGTTCTTTGCGGGTGCCGGGCTCAGCCTGGAGAATTCCACCAACGTCAACGGAAACACGGTCAGCCAGCAGGGTGTTCAAAGGAAGACGGTCAACGTCTACGCGCAGTGGAACATATTCGATGGTTTCGCCACACAGGCGGCCATCCGGGAAGCCCAGGTCTCCAAGCGCACCCAGGAGCGCCTGCAGCAGGCTGAGATCGAGGGGTTGCTGCAGAACATCCAGATCCTCGAGCGGATGCTGCGCGATGACGCGGAGCAGGTGGAGTTGGCCGCCATCCGGCACGGACTTGCGATCGAAGCGCGCAAGGTCGCGGCGCGCGAGGCCGAGTTTGGCAACGTTCCGAAATCCGAACTGGCCCGCGCCGGCACAGCCATCCTGCAGGCCGAGACCCGCAGCCTGGAGGCGCGCGCCCAACTGCTCGGCCGCTGGGGTGAGTTCGTCGCCCTAACCACGGGCGAGCCCCTCCTTCCGAGGACTTCTTCACGCCATGCAAGCGAACCCAAATAAAGGCCGTTTACTGGTAAGGATCGCGGTGGCGCTCGGCCTCGTTGCCAGCGCGCTATTCCTGGTTGTCCAAAACCTGCGCGACACCGCCAAGGTCAAGGCTGTCAACCGCGACACCGCCATCGACGCCGTGACGGGCAGCGTGCTCGTGCAGGCGGAGGGTGGCTTCAAGGAGCTGAAGGCCGAGGCTGCAGGCAAAGTGAAGGTCGCGAACATCAAGCCGGGCAGTCACTTCAAGAAGGGCGATGTGCTGGTGCAGCTCGACACCACGGAACTCGACCGGCAGACCGCCGAAACGCGTCGCAAGTTCGAGGCCGACAAGGCCCGCGCGAAGATCGCACTGGAGAATAACCCCGAGCGAAAGGTGGCCGAGGAGCGGCTCTCGACCGCGAAGCGTCTGTTCGAGCTGGGCAATGCCTCCGAGGACGACCTGAAGGGCGCGCAGCGCGCGTTGGATGGCATAGTGACTCGGCTCAAGCTGACGGAGTTCGATGACCAGAAGGCGGAGGTCGACTTCAAGTTTGCGATGGAGGGGCTGGAATTACTGAACGAAAAGATGCGGGTCGTGGCTCCTTTCGACGGTACCATCCATAATGATGGCGCGATGACGTGGGAGGGGGCGCTCATCAACGCCGGCCAGCCGGTGACGAAGGTTTTCGCGCGCCGCCGGGTCATCGAGGCGAAGATCAGCGAGGAGAGCTTCGGTCGCGTGAAGCTGGGGCAGCCCGCGCGGATCCGTTTGCTTACCTACGGAACCCAGACCTTCGACGCGACGGTCAGCGAGCTGCTCCCATCCGCCGACGACGCGCAGCGGTTTACGGTGCATCTTGATGTAAAGGCGGACCCGGATCAGCTGCGGCCCCTGAGCACGGGTGAGGTCACGATCACCGTGGAGCGCATACCAGACCAGATCATGGTGCTGCGCCGTTCGATCTTCGATTCCGATCAGGTGTACGTGGTACGGAACGGGAGGGTGGAGCGACGTAAGCTCGAGCTGGGAATCGTTTCCCTCAACAACGCCCAGGTGCGCAAGGGTCTGGAGGTCGGCGAACTCGTGATCGTCGACCGCCTCGAGGAATTCCGCGTGGGGCAGCGTGTTCGGACAGAGGTGGTTTTCTAACCGACTCCGCTCTTTCCGCCTCCGTCGTCGTGATCTCGCCGAACCTCCGCATCGCCTTCCGCTTCCTCACGGCGAAGAAGCGGGCGATGGTGATGAGCCTCGCTTGTACGATCCTCGGTGTAGGCCTTTTCATTGTCACCCAGGCGACGACCAGCGGGTTCGAGCGATTCTTCACCAAGACGATTCTCGGCATCAACGGCGCGATCCGCATCGAGGACAAGATCCAGGACACCATGCGGAGCATGTCCGCGCCGGGTGGCGGTGACTCCCATTTCGCGCGGCGTGATGGCGTGAAGTACATCGAGGGCATCGAGGAGCCGCAGGCGCTGATCGAGGCCCTGCGGGGCTTTCCCAACATCCGCGGGGTGTCAGCCGTGGTCCGGGGCGGGGTGCAGGTTACGAGTGCGTTCAAGACCGAGGACGCCCAGGTGTTTGGTATCAAGCTGGAGGATCACGTGCGGGTCTCCGACCTCGCCGAGCAAATCACGTCCGGCCAGTTGGAGGACTTCCGGCAGGCCCCGGCGGGCGCTTTGGTGGGCCGGGTATTGGCGGACCGTCTGCAACTTTCCGTAGGCGACTCGTTCGTGCTCTCCAGCCGCGGGTCCTCGCGGCGCCTGCGGGTGGCTGCCGTGTACGAAACCGGTTACCGGGAGGTGGACAAGACGAACGTCTATCTGCACCAGGCCGAGGCGCGTTCGCTGCTCAAGCGCCCATCCGGAGCGACTTTTCTGCAGATAGGTCTCTATGATCCTGATCGCGCGCCGGCCGACGCCATCCGCATGGAACAGGTGCTGCGCCACAGCGTTAAGCCGTGGCAGGAGCGTGAGAAGACTTGGCTGGCGGTTTTCCGGGCGCTCCGGATCTCTACCATGATCACGGTCTCCGTGTTCACGCTGATCGCCAGCCTCGCCATGTTCAACACCCTCGCGATGATCGTCCTAGAGAAGACCAAGGACATCGCGATTCTCCGGTCCATGGGCTACGAACGGCGGGATGTGACGCGCATCTTTCTCTGGCAGGCGGGCATCGTCCTCGCGATCGGCGCCGGAGCCGGCGCTATCCTCGGCGCGACCGTGACCTGGCTGGTCAGCCAGGTGCCGCTCCCCGTCAACGGCATCTTTAAAACCGACCGGTTCATTGTCACGTGGGATGCCTACCATTACGTCGGCGCGATCCTTACCGCGGTGGTGATGGTGATGATCGCCAGCTTGATTCCGGCACGTCGCGCGGCGCGGCTGGAACCGGGGGACATCGTGCGTGGCACGGCGCAGTAGTATGACGGAAGCCTTACAGCCTCACGGGAAACTCGCCCTGCGCTGCCGCGCCCTGCACCGCCATCTGGGGCAGGGGGAGGGTCGGGTGCATGTGCTCAAGGGCGTATCCTTTGAGGCGCGCCGAGGTCAGGTCTACGCCATCGTGGGGCCTTCCGGTTGCGGCAAGAGCACGCTTTTGTATCTGCTGGGGTTGCTGGACCGGCCGGATGGCGGTGAGATCGAGATCAACGGGAGCTTGATGTCGAATCACGACGACTTGGCGCGCACCGCGGCTCGGGGTGAGCACATCGGCTTCGTCTTCCAGTTTCACTTCCTGATGCTCGAGTTCACCGCGTTGGAAAATGTGATGATGCCGATGCGTAAGCTCGGCCGCCTGACTCCGGCGGCGATGCGGGACCGGGCGCACGCGCTGCTGGACTCCGTCGGGCTGGGGGCCAAGACCCACCGACTCGGGACCCAGCTCTCAGGGGGCGAGCAGCAGCGCGTCGCCGTCGCCCGCGCCTTGGCTAATCAACCCACGATTCTCTTGGCGGACGAGCCGACCGGCAATCTCGACGTGCGCAACTCCAACCTCGTTTTCGACCTTCTTACGCGTTTGGCGAAGGAGAACGGTCAGGCGGTGGTTCTCGTCACGCACAACCCTGAGATCGCGCAGCGCTGCGACGTCACCCGGCCGATGCGCGACGGAATTTTCGTCTAAGTGGGAATCCTTCCTGGACGTCCTCAAAGGCGACCGTAGGCAGATTAGCGGACGCTCTTCCGCCGCGCGTTTTTCCTAATTCCCGCCGCCGACGCTGCCGCGGTGGAAAATAGAGTTTACAAGGGAAATGGCCCTCCCTTCTTTCGACCGCGATTTTCATTTTCCGCCCCGTGACGCATCTCTCGCCGCGAAAACAGCTTTGGTCCTCTTCCGTCGCCCTTGTGGCGGGCGGGATCGGTGACTGACGGCGAATAACTCGGGATCCCCCTTCAGCCCATGTCGAAGCTGTTTCCGAAGTCAGCCAACCGGCTGCCCCTGCAGATAGTGGTCTATCTGGTGGTGCTCGCTGGCATCGCCACGGCGGGTGTCACTTACTACATGACGCCCAAGTATTCCCGCGTGGGCTATGCGCCGGTTCAGCCGGTTCCGTTCAGCCATGCGAAGCATGTGCAGGAAGTCGGGCTCGATTGCCGGTATTGCCACACCAACGTCGAGAAGTCGGGTCACTCCAACGTGCCGTCCTCTCAGACATGCATGAATTGCCATAGCATCATCAAGGCCGACAGCCCCCTGCTCGCGCCGGTGCGCGAGAGCTATTCGAACAACACGCCGGTCCCTTGGGTCTGGATCCATCAGACCCCCGACTACGCCTATTTCAACCACGCGGCCCATGTGAATCGGGGCGTCTCGTGCGTGGAGTGTCACGGTAAGGTTAATGAGATGGACACGGTGACCCACTCCAAGCCGCTCAGTATGGCCTTCTGCCTTGAGTGCCATCGGGATCCAGCGGCTCGCATCCGCAATCCGGGTGATGTGTTCAACCTGAACTCCAGCCGTCTGGCCGAGCAGGGTGAGGCGGGCGTGAAAGCCGCCGAGAGGTTCAAGCACGACTGGAAACTGATGCCCCCGCAAAGCTGCTCGGGCTGCCATCGATGAAACGCAAATTTGATCATCCGGCCCCGGCCGCGGGGGAAGAATTGTCGGGTCCGCGTTATTGGCGGAGTCTTGATGAGCTCGCCGCCACTCCCGGCTTCCAAGCCCAGCTAGAGCGGGAATTCCCTGAAGGAGCCTCCGACCTGAACGGAGTCGACCGGCGTAACTTCATGAAGCTGATGGCGGCTTCCTTCGCGTTGGGCGGGGTAGGATTGGCGGGCTGCCGTCGACCGGAAAAATTCATTCTGCCCTACGGCAAGTCGGTGGAGGGCGTTATTCCTGGTCTGCCCTCCTACTACGCAACGGCGATGCCGGTCCGTAAGTCGGCGGTTCCTCTGTTGGCCGAGACGCACCAAGGCAGGCCCACCAAGCTGGAAGGTAATCCGTCCTACGAGCCCAACGGCGGTGCGGCTTCGCTCACGGCTCAGGCCTCCATCCTCGATCTTTACGATCCCGATCGCGCCAAGGCTCACACCAAGGCGGGTGCTACCCTCAAGGCCGAGGATGTTTCTTCCATGCTTTCGGCGGCAGCCCGGACCTATGCGGCCTCGCAAGGCGCCGGTTTGGCCATCCTCGCCGACGAATCTTCGTCGCCGACGCGGGCACGTCTGGTTCGTGAGTTGCGGGCCAAGTTGCCGCGTATGCTCTGGGCCGAGTTTGAGCCGGTTCAGGACGAGCCGCCCCTTGCTGCCGCCCAAGCGGCTTTTGGTGCGGCGGTGAAGCCCGTCTATCACTTCGGCAAGGCTAAGCGCATTCTGTCGATCGACGCCGATTTCCTTCAGGCCGACACGGGCAGCATTGCGAATATCCGCGGGTTCTCGAAGGGCCGTCGTGTCACCAAGAAGGACGATGCGATGAACCGCCTCTATGTGGCGGAAAGCGCCCTGACTCTTACTGGCAGCATGGCAGATCATAGGCTGCGGGTGGCGACGAGCCATATGCTCGCGTTGACTGCCAAGCTAGTTGCGACGGCCTATCCGGCCTCGGAGTCGGCGGTCGCGCCTCTGTCGCAAGGCTTGAAGGTCGATCAGAAGTGGGTGGAGGCCTGTGTTGCCGACCTGATGGCCCACCGTGGTGCTGCGTTGGTCGTGGCGGGCGCCCATCTGCCGGCTGAGGTGCATGCCTTGGTTTACGGTCTTAACACGGTTCTTGGCGCAATCGGCGAGACCGTGACTTTCGTCCAAGCCGAGGTTACGCCCGGAGCTTCCACCATTTCCGCTCTCGCGGCCGCGATCAAAGGCGGAGCGGTGAAGACGCTCTTGGTTCTGGGTGGTAACCCGGTTTACAATGCGCCTGCCGATCTCGATTGGGCCGCCCTCCAAAAGTCGGTCCCCGAGGTCGTGCGTCTGGGCTACCATATTGACGAGACCTCGGCGTTGAATCCCGGCGCCACGACACATCTTGCCGCTGCTCACTACCTCGAATCTTGGGGTGATGCCCGCGCCTACGATGGCACGGTGCTGCCGGTGCAGCCGATGATTCAGCCCCTTTTCGGAGGGATCACGCAGATCGAAGTGCTGGCTCGTTTGGCTGGTGAGCAAAACGTGGATTCCTATGCCTTGGTCGCCGCGACGGTAACCGCGCTCGCGGGTCCCGGAGCCAACCTGGAAAAAGCGATGGCGCGTTTTCTTCACGACGGATTGCTGGCTGGTTCAGCCCATCGTCCGGCGGAGGTGCGTTACGACACCGCGGGTATACAGCGTCTCTTCGGCTCCGCGCAGCCTCTTCCCGCCCTCGGGGTTTCCAATCTCGAAGTGCGTTTCGTGGCTGACGCCAAGGTCGACGACGGACGCTTCGCGAACAATGGGTGGCTGCAGGAGTGCCCCGAGCCGATCACGAAGATCTCGTGGGATAACGCGATTCTGGTGAGCCCCAAGCTGGGCAAGGAACTGGGTATCGATCCCAAGGGATCGCTGGTACAGGTCGCCCGTAAGGAGACTGCCGAGTTTTACATGGGCAAGGAAAACGCCCGGGTTTTCGAGCTCTCAGTCGGTGGCCGTCGCGTTCGTGGTCCCGTGCACATCCAGCCCGGTCTGGCCGACTACACGGTCGTGGTTCCTCTCGGCTATGGTCGTTCGGTTGCTGGTCGGGTAGGGAAGGGAGCTGGCTTCAGCGCCTACCCTCTCCGGACCAGTGCGGCGCCTCACTTTGTTGCTGGCGGTAAGTTGTCCGACACCGGTGCGCGCATGTTTCTCGCGAATACGCAGGAGCATTGGTCGATGGAAGGGCGCGACATTATTCGCGAGGCGAACTTCGAGGCAGCGCCCAAGCCGGACGGGAACAGTTACCAGGAAAATCCCGGCTACGTGAAGAAGGTCGGGATGGAGTCCCACTCTCCTTCGATTCTCGGCGAGTACGGTGAGAAGATGTCTCCGCAGGATCGGGCGACCAAGATTCCGCGCGGCAACTCGCTTTACGATACGCCCAAGTTCGACGGCCACAACCAGTGGGGCATGTCGATCGACCTCAACACCTGCATTGGCTGCAACGCCTGCGTCGTGGCGTGTCAGGCCGAAAATAACATCCCGATCGTCGGCAAGGACCAGGTCCTGCGCGGTCGCGAGATGCACTGGATCCGTCTCGATCGGTATTACTCCAGTGGAACGATCGATGCCGAGGCATTCGGCGGCCCGGGTAACGTCGAACTGCCCTCCGATCCCCAGGTTTCCCTGCAGCCGATGACCTGCGTGCACTGCGAACTCGCGCCCTGCGAGACGGTGTGCCCGGTCAACGCCACGGTGCATGACGAGGAAGGCATCAACACGATGGCCTACAACCGGTGCATCGGAACCCGTTATTGCGCGAACAATTGCCCCTATAAGGTGCGGCGCTTTAATTTCTTCGATTGGAACCAGCGTTCGCTGGACAGCCTCTACATGGGACCGGCTTCGGAGTTCGGGATGCCGGAGCTCCTGAAAATGGCGAAGAACCCCGAGGTCTCCGTCCGCATGCGTGGCGTGATGGAGAAGTGCACCTACTGCGTGCAGCGGGTGCAGAACGCCAAGATCCAGCACAAGGCGAAGCTCATGCAGCGTCGCCAAGGAGCCGCGGTATCCTTGGAGGAGATCCGAGTTCCAGATGGCGCCTTCCAGGTCGCCTGCGAGCAGACTTGCCCCGCTGGAGCCATTGTCTTCGGCAACATCCTCGACCCGAAGAGCGCCGTCAGCCTGGCGAAGGGTCGAGAGCAGGACTACGCGGTCCTCGGTTACTTGAACGTCCGCCCGCGGACAACCTACTCGGGCAAGCTGCGCAATCCCAACCCTCGGATGCCTGACTTCCAGCCGCTTCCGTTCAGCCGGGTGGAATATTCGCGTAAGAACGAGCCCGCCTCCCACGGGCACGAGCACGGGGGCCATGATAAGAGCCAAAAGCCCGGAAAGAAGTCCCCGGCCCACGGAGCTACGTTTGACGCGTCGAAGACGGGAGGATTGAGCTAATGGCACACGCAGAACATTCCGCCGCCACTAACCCGCTGCTTCAGGAGGTGCGTCCCGCGGAACTCCCGCGCGCGGTTCTCGTTGAAAACGGGCGGAGCTTCAACTGGATCACCGAGAAAATCTGCGGGATCATCGAGGGCAAAACGCCCACTTGGTGGTGGATATGCTTCGTCCTCGCCTGCTTCGTCGCCTCTTTCACCGTGGTGGGCATCACCTACCTCGTCGCGACGGGTGTTGGTGTCTGGGGACACGCTAACCCGGTAAATTGGGCGTGGGACATCGTTAACTTCGTGTTCTGGATCGGCATCGGCCACGCCGGAACCTTGATCTCCGCGATCCTTTGCCTGCTGCGCCAGAAGTGGCGCACCTCGATCAATCGCGCCGCGGAGGCCATGACGATCTTCGCCGTGGTTTGCGCCGCGATCTTCCCCGTGTTCCACGTGGGACGCGTCTGGTTCGCCTGGTACCTCTTCCCTATTCCGAATTCGAACGCGATCTGGCAGAACTTCCGCTCTCCGCTCGAATGGGATGTGTTCGCGGTCTCCACGTACGGCACCGTGTCGGTTTTGTTCTGGTACGTAGGTCTCATTCCGGACCTCGCGGTCCTGCGTGATCGTTTCTTTGCGGCCGGCAATCGCGTGCGGGCGACGTTGTACGGTCTTTTCGCCATGGGCTGGCGCGGTTCCAATCGCCACTGGAGCAACTACGAGATGGCTTACCTGATCCTCGCCGGCATCTCGACTCCGCTGGTCCTCTCGGTGCATACGATCGTGTCGTTCGACTTCGCCGTGTCGCT
>CAIUOU010000031.1 GCA_903900845.1 uncultured Opitutia bacterium | reverse complement strand
GCCGTATCCGCGGCCACGCGACGAGCCGATCCGGTTCCGGGCCGAGGTGATGGATCCGGGCGAGGAATTCGACCACACGGGCTTCGAGCTGCCGGCGGCGCCGCAAGTCACGCCGGCGGACGCCGGTCAGGCGGACTTGAGGGTTGGGGGACTACAGGGGTCCGACTCCGTTTCCACCCGGCACCCTCCCCTTAAACCCCTCCCGGATCCGATCCCCCTGAAAATCCAGTTTCCTTCCAGTAATGTACTGCCGGGTTCAAACTCGTTCACATACCAAGTCTCCGTCAACTTCGCCCAATCGGTCACGCTTCCGGACGGCAGCGTGGCCGCGCTCAGCGACCCGCTCTATCTCGGGACATCCGCGTCCGGCACTCTCAGCCTGTTCTGAGGCGGGGCGCTTTGAAGAATCCCGGCCGCTGAGCGCGACGAATCAAAGCGCTGCCCAAACACCGCCTCAAACGCCGGCTCCCTTCACGCTCCGCTCGCCTTCCGCCACCCCGCCGCGCCACTCCGCCTGCTCGCGCTGGCGGAACTGGCGCGGGCTGAGCCCGGTGTGCTGCCTGAAATCCTTGCTGAAGAAATAGCGGTCGCCGTAGCCCACCTGCTCCGCCACTTCCTTGATCGCCGCTGTCGTCTCCGCCAGCCGGCGCTTCGCCTGGCTGATCCGCTCCCGCCGCAGCCAGTCGATCGGGCTGGTGCCGAAGGTCGCCTTGAAGACGCGGGCAAAATGGGTCGGGCTCATTCCGGCCAGCTGCGCCAGACCCGCCACGGTGTGGCGTTCGAAATAGAACAGCCGCATGCGATCGACCGGCTTGCTCAACACCGCCGGGACCACCACATCCGGACCGGGCTGCCGCTGGCGGGCACAAAACGCGAGCGCCACCAACTGCGCCACCCGCGCGTGAATCAGGGCCGGCGCCTCGGGGGCGTTGCCCCCCATGAGTCCAAAGATCTCCCGATACAGGGCGCCGGCCGCCCGGTGGTCGAAGCCGGTGAACACGGGATTCGCGGTGACGGCTAGTATCCTGCACATTTGCTCCAGCCGCGGCCCTTCGGTGCGGATCCAGTACACCTCCCACGGATCCGACTTCATCGCGCCGTGTTCGTGCGGATGATGGCAGTTGTTCCACACGAGTTCGCCGGGACGGACGGGGTGGACGCGCCCCGCAATCCGCACCCAGCCCTGGCCGCGCCGGCACAGGATCAGTTCGTGCCCCGGAAAGTGCCGGCGCGCCACCAGGTGCTCGGGCCCGGCGACCAGATGCCCCGCGCGCGGCACCGTATAGAACACCTCCTGGTGCGCCGGACTCGGCGTGGCGTAGCGGGAGACAGGAAACCAACTGCGGAGGGGCTTTCCGGACATGGAGGGATACAACACCTTCTTTGGCGGCCGGCGCCATTTCTATCCGCGCCGTTTCCGGTATCATCGCGGGGAATGAAGTGGCCCCACCCATTCATCGCGGTCTTCGTCCTGTTCGCCGCTGCCCAGGCTCCGGCGGCGGAACCGGTCAGCTTCAGCCGCGACGTGCTGCCGATTCTGTCGGACAACTGCTTCAGCTGCCATGGTCCCGACGAAGGCCACCGCAAGGCCGACCTCCGGCTGGATACGCGGGAAGGGGCGACCGCCGACGCCATCCAGGCCGTGGTTCCCGGCCGCCCCGAGGCCAGCGAGCTCATCCGGCGGATCGTTTCGACCGACGAGGACGAAGTGATGCCGCCGCCGAAGTCGCACAAGGCGCGCCTGAAGCCCGGGCAAACCGAACTGCTGCGCCGCTGGATCGCCGAGGGCGCCGCCTGGGGCCGGCACTGGGCGCTGGAGAAACCGGTGCGCCCCGCGACGCCTCCGGGACAACACCCGATCGACGCGTTGGTCGCCGCGCGCCTGCGTCAGGAAGCGCTCAAGCCCGCCGCGCCCGCCGCGCGGGTGACCCAGATTCGCCGGCTGTCGTTCGACCTCACCGGCCTGCCCCCAACACCCGCGGAAATGGAGTCATTCCTGCACGACGCGGCACCCGATGCCTACGCCCGCCTCGTCGCCCGCCTGCTCGCATCCCCGCACTTCGGCGAACGCATGGCGATGTGGTGGCTCGATGCGGCGCGCTACGCGGACACCGACGGGTTCCAGGTGGACGCCGACCGGAACAACTGGCCATGGCGCGACTGGGTGGTGGGCGCGTTCAACGGCAACCTGCCCTTCGACCGGTTCACGATCGAGCAGTTCGCCGGCGACCTGCTGCCGAACGCCACGCCGGAGCAGATCCTAGCGACCTGTTTCCACCGCAATCACATGACCAACGGCGAAGGCGGCCGCGATCCCGAGGAGTCGCGCGTGGATTACGTCATCGATCGCGTGAACACCGTCGGCACGACCTGGCTCGGTCTGACGCTGGGCTGCACGCAGTGTCATTCGCACAAGTTCGATCCGATCTCCCACGCCGACTACTACAGCCTGACCGCTTTCTTCAACAGCATCGACGAGGACGGCAAGGCCGGCACCGCCGCCAAACCCTACCTCGCCTATCAGTCGCCTCTCACCGCGCGGGCGATTGCGGATGCCGAAAAAGTCGTCGCCGAACGCACGCCCGGCGAAGCGCAGGCGAAGCAGGAGGCTGCGGCACCGTTCGTCGCGTGGCTCGCCGCGCGCCACGCCGAGGTCCGCGGCGGCTTCTCCGCCTGGCACGTTCTCACGGCCACGGCCTTGGAATCCACCGAGGGCACGCTGCTCGCGCAGGAAGCGGACGGCGCGGTGCAGGCCTCGGGTCCGAATCCCAACCAGGACGACTATCGCCTGATCGCCGCCGTCAACCTGCCGCGCGTCACCGGGCTGAAGCTCGAAGTGCTGCCCCACCCTTCTCACTCCGGCGGCGGACTCTCGCGCGGAAAATCCGGGGAGTTCATTCTCACCGACATCAAGGTGCAGGTGCGCCGGCGCGGCAGCTCGCAGGTGCGCGACGTGGCGGTGAGTTCGGCCGTGGCCGACGTCTCCAAGGCCCAGAAGGACGCGCGCAGCTACGGCGACATCAAGGGCGTGCTCGATGACGATCCACGCAATGGCTGGACCACGCAGGGCTCGCCCCCGACGGCATCATACTTTGCGGTCTTCGCTTTGGCGGAGCCGGTCGTGCTGGACGCGGACGAGGAGCTGATGTTCGAGCTCCGGCACCGCTCGACCGGCGGCGACGCGAACATCGGTCGCTTCCGCCTTTCCGCGAGCGACCAACCCGGCGAGGCCGTGCGGAGCCTGCAGCCCGCCCCGCTCGAGGAACTCGCCCGGGCTCAGGCGGTGGAGCCATCGGACATCGCACCGGAACTCCGCGCCCGTCTCTTTGCCCAATTCCTCGAGGATCACGCTCCCTACCGCGGGCCGCGCTCGGCCCTCGATCGCGCCCAGCGCCAGCTCGCCGAGGTCAAACGCGCCGCCGGCCGGCTCAATGTCATGGTACTGGCGGAGCGGGCCGCGCCCCGCGAGACCTTCGTCCTGGAGCGCGGCGTTTGGGACAAGCACGGCGCGCGGGTGACGCCCGACGTCCCCGCCGCCATCGCGCCGTGGCCGGACGGGGCACCGCGCAACCGCCTTGGCCTCGCGCGCTGGATCGTCTCACCGGAGAATCCGCTGACCGCCCGCGTGGTCGTGAATCACTTCTGGCAAATGCTGTTTGGCGCGGGGCTCGTCCGGACGCCCGAGGACTTCGGCCTGCAGGGCGAACGGCCCGTGTATCCGGAAATCCTGGACTGGTTGGCCGTGGAGTTCATGGCCAGCGGTTGGGACGTGAAGCATCTGCTGACCGTGATCGTCACGAGCGCGACGTACCGGCAGGAATCCGCCACCGCGGCCGCCGCGCTGGAACGCGATCCGCTCAACCGGTTCCTGGCCCGTGGGGCGCGTTTCCGTCTGCCGAGCTGGATGCTGCGGGACGCGGCACTCCGCGCGGCCGGTCTGCTCAATCCCACGCTCGGCGGCCCGCCGGTGCGGCCTTATCAGCCGGAAGGGGTGTGGGAGGAGATGTTCATGGGTCGCTTCCGCTACGAGCCAAGCGAGGGGCCCGCCCAATACCGCCGCACCTTGTACGCCTTCTGGCGGCGCGCGGTCGCCCCGACCTTTCTCTTCGACTCGGCCCAGCGCCGCGTGTGCGAGGTGGGCGCGACCCGGACCAACACGCCGCTGCAGGCACTCACGCTGCTCAACGACCAGACTTACCTGGAGGCATCCCGGGCGCTCGCAACCCAGGCCTGGCACGCCGCGAACGAACCGGCGGCACGGCTGCGGCTGATTTTCCGGCGGGTGCTTTCCCGCGAACCCGAGGCCCGCGAACTCGCCGTGCTCGAGCGCGAAGTGACGCGGGCGCTCGCGCACTACCGGGCGCATCCGACGGACGCGGCCGCGTTCCTGCGCATCGGGCAGCATCCGCCCGACGCCTCCGTGCCCGTGCCCGAGCTCGCGGCGTACACCCTCGCCGCCAGTCTGACGCTCAATCTCGACGAAGCCCTCACCCATGAGTAACCGCTCCGCCCGTCCCACCCGTTCCACCCGCCGCGCGTTTCTGAAGTTCGGGACAGTCGCGGCGGTCGGCAGCAGCGGCGCGTTGCCATTCGTGCGCGCCGCCAGCAAGACCGCGCCCTTTGGACACGGCAGCGTGATCGGCCACGGCGCGCTGCGCTTCCGGGTCGACCGGCAGTGGAGCCGGGCCGTGCCGGAAAAACATCCGGTCCGGGACTGTCACGAGATGGTCCAGGTCGGCGACGGTCGGCTGTTCCTGCTCACGAATCACCGGCAAAACAATGTCCTGATCTACGATCGCAACGGCGCCCTGCTGGAAGCCTGGACGCTGAATCTCGCCGGCGCCCACGGTCTCACCCATCACCGCGAGCCGGATGGCCGCGAATTCCTTTATCTCACCGACACCGGCGCGGGACGCGTGCTCAAGACGACGCTCGCCGGCGCGATCGTACTGGAGCTCCCGCACGCATCGACGTGCGGTGCCTACACGGAGAAGGAGGCTTACAGCCCCACCGAGACGGCCATCGGCCCCAACGGCGACATCTACGTCGCGGATGGCTACGGTTCGCAGTTCGTGCTGCGCTTCGATCGCACCGGAAAATACCTCAGCAAGTTCGGCGGTCGCAGCACGCAGCCGGTCAATCCCGGCCGCTTCATGCAGGCGCACGGCATCGCGCTCGATACGCGCGGGCCGCAGCCGTTGCTCGTCTGCACCGAGCGGGTGCGCAACGAATTCAACTGGTTCACGCTCGAGGGGACGCATGTGCGCGGCGTGTATTTGCCCGGAGCATACGTCAGCCGTCCCGTGATCGCGGGCCGGCACCTCTACTCCGGCGTGTGTTTCGGCGCCAAGCCCGATGACTACCGCATGTGGCAGAAGCGCGGCTTCGTCACGATCCTCGACGATGCGGATCGCGTGGTCTCGAACCCCGGCGGACACGCGCCCGATTACCGCGACGGCCGGCTGCGCCTGATGCTGCAGGACCAGCCCGTGTTTGAGAACTGCCACGACGTCTGCGTGGACGCCGCCGGCGACCTCTACGTTTGCCAGTGGAACAGCGGGAACGTCTACCCGTACAAACTTCACCGCGAGGCCTGAGCCACGCCGACTGATATCTCTCATGGACCCGCTCAATGTAACGCGCCGCTATTTTCTGGGCCAGTGTACCGGCGTCTCGCTCGGCGCCATGGCGCTCTCGTCGCTTCTCGGCCGCGCCCAGGCCGCCACATCGTCTGCGGGGGACGCGATCGGCCTGCCGGGACTGCCGCACTTCGCCCCCAAGGCGAAGCGCGTGATCTTCCTGACTCAGTCGGGCGGACCCTCACAGATCGAACTCTTCGACGAGAAGCCCGGGCTGATGAAATGGGCGGGCGTCGAGCTGCCGGACTCCGTGCGCCGGGGGCAGCGGGTGACGACGATGACGGCGAACCAGAAACAGCTCATCAAGCCGGCGGCGACGACATTCGCCCGCCATGGCCAGAGCGGCGCCACGATCAGCGAATGGCTGCCCCACCTCAGTCGCATCGCCGATGACGTGTGCTTCATCAAGTCGATGCACACCGACGAGATTAACCATGCGCCGGCGATGACGAAGTTCCTCACCGGGCACCAGATCGCGGGTCGGCCCAGCATAGGATCGTGGGTGAGCTACGGACTCGGCAGCACCAACCGCAATCTGCCGGACTACCTGGTGCTCATCTCGAAAATGCAGCGACCGAGCGACCAGCCCCTGTACGACCACTATTGGGGCAGTGGCTTTCTGCCCTCGCGCTATCAGGGCGTGAAGTTGCGCAATGCCCGCGATCCCGTGCTCTACCTGCGCGATCCCGACGGCCTGCCCCGCGAGGTGCGTCGCGGCATGCTCGATGGCCTCGGTGAGATCAACCAGATGCGGCTCGACCAGACCGGCGATCCGGAAATCGCCACGCGCATCCGCCAGTACGAGATGGCCTATCGGATGCAGGCGAGTGTGCCGGAGCTGACCGATCTGCGCGGCGAGCCCGACGAAGTGTTTCAGTTGTACGGTCCCGATTCCCGACGGGCTGGCAGTTATGCGGCGAACTGTATTCTGGCGCGCCGGCTGATCGAGCGAGGAGTCCGCTTCATCCAGTTGTTCCATCCCGATTGGGACCACCACAGCCGGCTCACGTCGTGGTGCACGGCCCGCTGCCGCGACACCGACCAGCCCAGCGCGGCACTCGTGACCGACCTCAAGCGCCGCGGTCTGCTCGACGACACCCTCGTCGTGTGGGGTGGGGAGTTTGGCCGCGGGGTGGCGGGCCAGGGCCAGTGGGACAGCCCGGAGGCAGGCCGCGATCACCACCCGCGTTGCTTCACGATGTGGCTGGCCGGAGGCGGCGTGAAACCCGGGCTGACCTTCGGGGCGACCGACGATTTCAGTTACAACGTAGCGGAGAACCCGGTGCACGTGCGGGACCTGCACGCGACGATCCTGCATCTGCTGGGCGTCGACCACGAACGCCTCACGCATCGATTCCAGGGCCTCGATTTCCGTCTGACCGGCGTGGAGCCCGCGCAGGTCGTGCGAGGCATTCTGGCCTAGTCGCAAGGCGCCGGAAAGAATGCGGACCCTCCGGCCGCAAAAAAAGCGGCTCATTCGTACAAAACGAATAAACCCCTGCCGGATCCGATCCCCCTGAAAATCCAGTTTCCTTTAAGCCTCAGCAACAGCCTACGCTCGTGCAGTCGTTTTTGCGTTGCGCAACGCGCGGGAGAAGTAAAACGCACTCAGCTTGCAGGAGGGGCTTTCATCAGCCATGCGCCGGAGTTAGGTGGTCCCCGTCGGTTGGACAGCGGATCGGGTAAATTAAGTTAAGAGAGACAAAGGCGCTTTCGATGCCTTGGCCGACTCCGAGGACAGGAGCCGAAGAGCTTGCCGCAGGAGTCG
>CAIUOU010000030.1 GCA_903900845.1 uncultured Opitutia bacterium | reverse complement strand
TCCATTAGTCCCTTGGTCCCTCGGTGCCGCGCGACGGGGCAGGGCTTTGGCCAGACGGTCACGGCGGCATGAGGCAGGGGACGGGCCGCCCGTCGCGGCGACGATAGACGCTGAAATCGGCGCGGTCGAGGGTCAGCAGTTTTGCCCTCGGGAAGAGTTCGGAGAGGATGAGCAATGAGGCATCGCCGGCATCGCTGCGGGGCCGATATGCAGTCACAATTTCCGCGGCGCGGCCAATATTCCGGGGAAAGACGGCCACCAGTTGCACCAGTCCAGTGTCGACGGCCCGGAAGAGTTGCAGCAGCGCCGGCAGGCTCGCCTTGAGGTGGTGGGCGGCTTCGGCGAAGACGGTTTCGGTGGTGTAGACCGAGGCGCCGATGGTAACCAGGGTTTTGCGACTCCAATCATGCCACTGGTCGGCCGGCCAAAACGCTCCGACCAGCGGGCCGGCGTCGATGAGGTACCTAACTTCCGAAGCCTTCACGGGTCGAGAGATTGCGGGCGGCAGTCTTGGGGAGGCTGACCGGCGGGTGTTCGCGGAAGAAGGCGGACCAGTCCGGCCGGGCGGCTTCCTTCACGGCGGCGGCGAGCATGAACTCGTTGGTGCTGATCCCGCGGCGCCGGGCAGCGGCGGCGATGCGCCGTTTGACGCCGGGGGAGATGCGCAGGGAAGTGGGCGTGCTCATGCGCTACAAGTGTAGTGCAGGAGTCAGGACGTCAAGGATCGGTGAGGCGAACCGCTGATGAGTCCCAAGAAAAAGCCCCTTCGTGAGTCTGGAGGTTCGGGGGATTCACCACGGAGCCATGGAGTTGAGACCACGAAAGGCACTAAATCCACGAAAGTTCGGAGTTGGGCCCACGGAACACTCGGAACACGCGGAAAAGAGGAAGACGGCGGTCGCGGGTGGCGACCGGGTTGAGGTTGAGGGTTGAAGTTGAAGACGGGCGGAGCCGGTGGCTGTCATCTCAACTTCAACTTTGAACCTAAACCGGAGCGCGCGACGTGCGCTCTTTCACCCCTGTTTTGGGGTGAGTGAATTACTGTGAGGGATGACGGCGTTGTTCCGAATGGCGGCTAAACCCGATTCCGCCGATGCCATTCCGCCACCCTTTTGATCACCGGTCGGAGACGGCACCGGGTACAGTGGCTGGAGCTACCTGGGAGTGTAATCCGTCGCGGGCATTTCAGGCTTGGTCTGGAGAGGCGAGGCGATGCGGGTGGTGATCGACACTAACGTGGTGATCGCCGGGCTGAGGTGTTCCGGCGGAGCCTCTCACGCGATCATCCGACTGGTCTTCGCCAGACGCTTGAGGCCGGTGCTGAGTGTGCCGCTGGTTTTGGAACATGAGGAGGTGATGAAACGTACGGGGATGCTGCCGCATCTTGAAGCAGCTGACATCGAGGCGTTTCTGGACGGATGGTGCGCCTGTGGCATCGATCAGCCCGTCTATTTCGGCTGGCGGCCGGTCCTGAACGATCCGGATGACGACATGCTGTTGGAACTTGCGGTGGCGGGAGGTGTGGAGTTTCTGATCACGTCGAACGTCCGGGATTTCCGGCCGGCAGGGCGATTCCGGGTTGCAGTGGTGACTCCCGCGGAATTCGTGTCATGTTATTTCTCAAGATGACCCGACTGACCGTGCAATTACCTGACTCCGTGTCGCGGAAGGCGGAGCGGATGGCGGCGAACGATGGAATCACCTTGGAGCAGCTGGTGGCTGCCGCGGTGGCGGAGAAAGTCTCGGCGGTGGAGTCGGCGGGTGAGGTGCTCCGCCGCGTCGCGCGGGCGGACGAAAAAGCGGTGCGGCGCGTTTTGGACAAGGTTCCCGCGGGGAATCCCACTGAGCTTTGGGACAGGATGCCACAGGCGGTCGCGCGCGGAGCGCGCCAGGGTAGAGGCTAGGGGCGGCCGTCGTGAAGGGGTCGGGCCGCAACGGGCAACGCGGCGGACGAGGGGCGGGAAGAGAGTGAGGCGGTGGGAGAGTGGGAGACGTGTGAGACCGGGCGAGAGGCTAGAGGCGAGAGGCGATGGGGCGAGACGACCCGAAGGGGGCTTAAACTTCCGACCTCAACCGCGGCGCGGGACGCGCCGTCCCTAGCCCCACTCCCTTGGCCCTTTAGTCCCTTCGTCCCTTGGTCCGTCGGTCTGGGGGAGACCAACGAGACGGCGGGTGGCGACCGGGTTGAAGTTGAAGACGGGCGGAGCCGGTGGCTGTCACCTCAACTTCAACTTTAAACCTAAACCGGAGCGCGCAACGCGTGCTCCTTCGATCCGCGAAATCCGAGTTATCCGCGGTCAAAAGGTTGGGTGGGGGCGGGGAAGACCCATGCCCCATCACCCATGAGCATGACCGGCTCGTTCTGCCCGCACGGGTGCCCATCTCCTCAACCTCAGCTTCCGAGTTCCGGCTTCAACTGCGCGCGGGATGCGCGCTGGAGGTGGAAAAAGGTTTGTGCGGGCGCGGCGGCGGCCCGCTAGTGGGGCATGCGCGCGCGTGCCGAATCCTGTGGACGCCGGTCGCCGGCGGTCCGCCGGTGGCTGGCGGCGGCGGTCGCCGTGCTGTTCGCGCCGGGGCCGGCGGGCGCGTTCACGCTGCAGGATCTTTTCGCCGAAAAGGAGCTGACCCCGAAGAAGTTCGCGTCCCGCTTCGCCGATTTCGAGTACGAGTTTGCGGCGGACGTCCTGCCGGCCGCGGTGTTTCTGCAGCGGCGCAAGGGGGATTGCGACGACTACGCGGTGCTGGCGGACCTCGTGCTGCGGCACCACCGGCAGACGCCCCGCTTGATCCACGTGCGCATGGTGGGCCGCGTGGCGCACGCCGTGTGTTATGTGACGGAGTCGAAGGCCTACCTCGACTACAACAACCGCCAGTACGCGATCAACGTGGAGCGGTGCGGGCCGTCGTTGCGGGAGATCGCCACGCAGGTCGCGCAATCCTTCAAGGCCAACTGGACTTCCGTATCCGAATTCTCCTATACCTACGAGGAAGACCGGAAGCGCTTCGGCGTCACCGTCGTCAAGACCGACCCGCCCGCCAACGATCCCGACCGCAACCCGACCCCGGCCAAAGCCTCCCGCTGAACCCTCGCCACCCCTTCCCGCTGTGAGCGATCCGATCATCCGCCGTATCGTGGCCCTGTTCGCCACCGTGGCCGCCGTCCTGGTGGTTGTGGCGGTGGTGGCGTTGCGCAACATCAGCCGGGCGACGGCGAGCAACGACTGGGTTAACCAGACCCATGCGGCGATTCTGGAGCTGGGCGCCCTGCGCGGATCCTTCCAGGCGAGCGACGCGGCGCTGAGGACGTTGCTCGTGACGGGATCGGAGCAGGACGAGGCGGCTTGCCGGGAGGCGAGCGCCGCGGTGCTGGAAAACCTCGAGGTCCTGCGGGCGCTGCTGCGCTCGGACCGTGCGGCGGGTCCGGCGTTGGAGCGGCTTGACGCGCTGGCGGAAGGGCGCGCAACGCTCACCCGCGAGGCGCTGGCGGCCCGCCGCGCGGCCCAGCCCGACCGGATCCGCTCGCTGGTCCTGGCCGACACGGCGGCGGGTTCGACCGCCGAGGTGCGGCGAGGGGTGGAGAAGCTCAAGACGGAGCAGATGGCGTTGCTGGCGGCGCGGGACGGGGAGGCTTACCTGCAGGCGCAGACGACGCGCTGGACCGTGGGCACCGGCGTGGTGCTGAATTTCCTGCTGCTAGGCCTGGCTGGCTGGCTGGTGCGCGACGACGTGCGGGCGCGGCGGCGGGCGGCGGAAGTGCTGCACGAGGCCAACGAGCGGCTGGAGTTGCGCGTGCGGGAGCGTACGACCGAGCTGGCGAACGCCAACGAGGTGCTGCGCGCGGAGAACCTCGAGCGGGCCTGGGGCTCCCAGGCGCTGGAGCACCAGCTGCGCTACAACGAGCTCATCGTGAACTCGATCAGCGACCTGGTGTTCGTGCTCACCAAGGCGCAGAACATTTCCCGTCTCAATCCGGCGGTGACGCACGCCACCGGCTTCGAGACCAAAGAGCTGGTCAACCGCCCGCTGCAGAGCCTCGTGCGCCTCGGTGGCGCGGCGCGACCCGCGGGCTTCGATCCTCTGGCGCAGGCCCTGCGCGAGGGCCGGGAGTACCGCGAGGCCGAGGCCTTCGTGCAGGATCGGTCGGGTCGCGAGACGCCGGTCTCGTTCAAGCTTTTCCCGCTACGGGACCGTGACCGCGTCGTGGGCGGGGTCGTCATCCTGCGGACGCGGGACACCGGCGCCTGAACCGGCCTGGGATTCAAATTCATGAAGCACATTCTCATCGTCGACGACGAGGCCCCGATCCGGGAGATCCTTTCGCAGATGTTCACCCAGAGCGGTTTCCGGGTGACGGAGGCTCCCTCGGCGCTGCAGGCGTTCAGTGTGGTCGACTCCGATCCGCCTGACCTGCTGATCTCCGATCTGCAGCTCGAGGACTCGGACGGCCTCGCGATGATCGCCAAGATCCGCGCGAAGCTCCCGGCGCTGCCGGTGATCCTGCTCACCGGGATCCTGTTCGACGAGGAGGTCGTGCGTGATTCGATCAGCAAGCTTGTGACCGCCTATTTGCCGAAGACGGCGCCGCTGGCGCGTGTTCTCAGCGAGGTGCGCCGGCTGACGGCGTGAGAATGGGCGAGGGCTCAAAGCTGATGGGTCGTGGGTGAGGAGGGGGGGGGGGGACGGGTGGCGTGGACCTTGAATTCAACCTGGAGGGCCGTCGGCGGTGGTTTCATCCGTGAAAACCGCGTGATCCGTGGTCAAAAAACGCGGAGCGAGGAAGGAGGGGCCTCTGCGGTATGTCCTTCGGCATGGTCCGCGGCTGCCCGCCGCGGACCATGCGGAGGAAGGTGCCGCCGAAGGCTATTCGGTACCCCGCGGGTTTTTTAACCACGGATGCACACGGATGATGCGGCGAGCGGGAAGCGCCGCGGAATCGCTCCGCGTGGAGCAACCACGAATGGACACGAACGGACACGAACGGACACGAATGGGACGGCCGCCTTCGGCGGCCGTGTTGAAGTTGAGGGTTGAAGTTGAAGTCCACGCCACGCGTTCGGCCGCCCGGGGAGGGGCGACTGAAGACGAGAGCGAGATAGGGGGAATTGGCGTAAGGAGTTTCCGACGATCCGAGGGTTGCCCGCCTGAGGCGGGTAAACACCCCCGGCTACATCGCATGCGTTTCTTAACGAAAGGCGGTTCGGCCCTTCCGGACCAAAGGCATCCCGTGTAGCCGCGGCCGCCCGCCGCGGACCATGCCGCGTGCGTGACGGCCAAAGGCTGCTCCGAACGCAGCGAAATTGAACGGCGGATTTCCCGGATGGCGCAGATGAATCCGACGCTGGCTTGAGAGGGGGGAATCCTGCCGAAAAAACACGCTTTTCAGGCATAGCAGTGCGGAGCGATGCAGGAGTGCGGGCACTTTTTACCGGCTTCCTCGCGATCCTGGGCATCACTGATTTTCAGAAGCTACGGCGGGTAAATCACCGCGGCTCCCACCGCCCTCTGCGGTGCGAAGTTGAGGTTGGGGTAGCGAGAGGAGGAACGCGTGGCGCGTTCTTCAGCCAGAACCCCAACTTGAACGCGTCCGCCGGAGGCGGACGTTTCCCCAGGCCAATCAGTTCGCGAGCACGCGGTCGACCGTGGCCACCAATTCGGAACCGCTGAACGGTTTGGCGAGGGTGGCGGCGGCGCCGAGCTTTTGGGCGATGCTGAGGTAGTCCTTGGCGTTCAACCGTCCGCCGCCGGAGATGGCGATGACCTTCAGGGCCGGCATCGTCTTGCGCAGGGTGATGATCACCTCGATGCCGTCCTTGGTCGGCATGATGATATCGGTGATGATGAGGTCGAAATGGCTGCTGGCGGCGTGGGCGATGGCCTCCTCGCCGTTGGTGGCGGTTTCCACCTCGTGACCCGACATCCGGAGGAACTCGCCCTGCATGCCGAGCAGGTCCTGGTTGTCGTCTACAAGAAGGAGTTTCGCCATGATGGGGACGGGTAGGGTAAAGCCCCGGTTTGCAGGGGGAGTCAATCCCTCAGGCGTCGACGGCGGCACGAGCGGTGGGAGGACGACGCGGAAAAGGGGACAAGGGGAAGACGCGTAGGAGAGTTGGCCGGTGCGAGGGTTCAGTCGCGCAGCACGCGGCGCAGGGTCTCGACGAGACGTTCCTCCTCGAAGGGTTTCGGCAGAAAATGCGCGACGCCCTGGGAGCGCAGCTGCGCGATGCCAGCTTCGTCGATGCGGCCGCTGGCGACGATCACGGGGAGGTCGGGCCGGTTTTCCCGGATCCAGCGGGCAAGCCCGAGCCCATCGAGCACGGGCATCTGGAAATCGGTGAGCACCACGGCGGGAGGTGCGCCGGAGGAAAGGGCGTGCACGGCCTCGGCCCCATTGGCGGCGGTCTGGACCTCCAGGCCGAGGTTGCGGAGCACGTGGGCGGCGATCTCGCGCACCGCGGCCTCGTCCTCGACGAGGAGGACGACCTGCCCGCGACCCGACCATCCGGCGGCGGCAGGGTTGGCGGCGATGGTGGCGGGAGTGGGCGCGGTGGCCTCGCGGCCCGCGGCGGGGAGGAAGACGCTGAAGGTGGATCCGCGGCCGGGTTGGGACTCGACACGGATGGCGCCGCCGTGGCTGCGCAAGATACCCAGCGCGGTGGGCAGCCCGAGCCCGGTTCCCTCGCCGGCGGGCTTCGTGGTGAAGAACGGATCGAAGATGCGCTCAAGCACCGCGGGGTCGATGCCGGACCCGGTGTCGGTGAAACGCCAGACCACGTGGGGGCCGGGCCGGAGGTCGCCCAACGGGGATGATTCCGCGGTGGAGATCTGCTCGCGACGGGCGGTGATGCGGAGCGCGCCGCCGGAGGGCATGGCGTCGCGGGCGTTGACGCAGAGGTTGAGCGCCACCTGGTGCAGCTGCGTCTCGTCGCCGAGGACGTCGGGCAGATCGGGCGCGGCCTCGCAGGACACCGTCGTGGCGCGTGGGAAGGTGCTGCCGGTGAGCGCGACCACCTCGTCGAGCAGCCGGGCGGAATCGACGGGCTTCCGTTCCCCGTCGGCGCCGCGGGCGAACGTCAGGAGCTGGCGCACCATCCCGGCCGCGCGGGTGGCGCTGGCCTGAAGCGTCCCGAGGATATCGGCGCGCTCCGGGAACCGGCGCTGGAGGAGGGTGATGCCGAGGGTGATGGGAGCGAGGGCGTTGTTGAGGTCGTGGGCGATGCCGCCGGCTAGCGTGCCGATGCTTTCCAGGCGCTGGGAGCGCAGCCGGATCGCCTCCTCGCGTTTTCGGGCGGAGATGTCGCGCAGGATGGTGCCGGCCTGCCGGCGGCCATCGCGCGCACGGTAAGTCTGCGAGGTCACCTCGACCTCGAAGCGCTCGCCGTCGGCGCGGCGGCTGTAGAGCTCGCCATGGAACAGGCCGTCGCTCGTGTTTCGGGCGACCGCCTCGGCCGCGCGGGGATCGGAGAGATCGATGATGACGTCGCGCCCGCGACCGATCAGCCCCTCGCGGGTGCGGCCGAGCAGGCGGCAGGCGGCGGGATTCACCTCGAGGATGATGCCCTGGTCGTTGCTCACGAACATCGCGTCGACCGCCTGGTCGAAGAAAGAGGAAAAGCGCTCCTGGCTTTCGGCGAGGAGGGCGAGCGTGGCCTTGCGCTGGGTGACATCGTAGGCGGTGCCGCGGAAGCCGGCAGGCTCGCCCTGGGCTCCGGCCACCACGCGAGCGTTGACCACGACGCTGATCCGCGCGCCCGCGGCCGACTGCCACTCCAGCTCTACCCCGCTGATCTCGCGGTCCGCGAGCAGGCGACCGAAGGCCGCCTCGCCGGCGGCGCGAGCGCCCCCGGGGGGCACCGGTTCCAGATGCCACCAGGGCAGTCCGATCAACCGGTCGGGCCCGTGGCCCGTGCTTTGCCGCCAGGTTCGATTCACGTAGGTGAGCGCGCCGCGGATGTCGGTCTCGAAGATCAGATCCGGCGAGGTCTCGACGAGGTCCTGGTAACGGCCCTCCGAGCGCCGCAGCGCCTCCTGCGCGGTGCGGATCCCGGTGATGTCCTCCATCGTGAAGTAGACTCGGGCCTCGGCGCCGTTGCGCCCCGCGAAGAGCGGGATGGCATTGACGCGATACCAGCCGAGGCGGCCGTCCTGGCGCGAGACGAGGCCGAGGACGACGTCGCGCACCTCGCGCCGCTCGCGCAGGCTGACGTGGGAAGGGCGTTCCTCGACGGGGACGAAGGACCCGTCCTCGCGGAAAGGGCCCTGGGAAACGCCGGCGCGGTGCTCCCCGCGCACCAGCTCCTCGCGCGAGTAGCCGAGGAAACGCTCGGCCGCCGGGTTGGCCTCGATGACACGGCCGGAATGGTCGTAGATGATGACGCCCTGAGGCATCGACTCGAAGAGCAGGCGCTGCTGCTGCTCGCTGCCGCGGAGGCGGTCCTGGAGCACGCGAAGCTCGGTGATGTCGGCCAGGTTGCCGATGAACCCGGTGACGGCCCCCGCGTGGTCGCGCAGCGGGGTCAAGGTACGTATCACCCAACGCTCCGCGCCGTCGGGGCGTTGCAGCCAGTGGTAGAGCGGCGCGGCGTCGCGGGCCGTCGCGGGCGAATCCCACACGGCGCGCATGGCCTCGCGGTCCTCGGGATGGATGGCGCGAAGCCAGCCGTGGCCGAGTGCCTCGGCCTCGGATAAGCCGGTCATGTCGCGCCAACGCTGATTGGTGGAGAGGCAGCCCCCCCGATGGTCGAGGGAGAAGATGCCGGTGGGTGCCGCCTCGGTGAGCACCCGGAGGCGGTCCTGCACCTCCCGGGTGGTTGAGAGGGCCTGGTTCACGGCCTCAGCGAGCTGGGCGAATTCAGCGTGGTGGACCCCGCCGACGCGCGCGTCGTCCTCGCCGGCCGCGAACGCCCGCACGGCGTCGCGTATGCTGTTGGCCGGGCGGTGGACGAAGCGGTGGATCAGCCACGCGGCGAGGAGGAGGGCGGCGGTGGAAAAAAGGATGCGCTGCAGCGAGAGCGAGACGACGGCCGCGCGCGCCAGGCCCAGTTCCTCCGCGATCGAAGCGCGCAGGTAGACCACGGCCTCGCGCGGCATGCCGCGGAGACCGGAGGTCCGCCACGGCAATTGGATGGGCGCGAGCGCGACCACGGTTTCGCCGTCGGTGCGCACGCCCGGCCGCAAGTCCGCGGTCTCGAGAAAGCCGCGCAGGTCCGCGACCAGGCGGGGGTCCCCGAGGCGGGCGAGCGGCTGGCCGAGGTCGTCGGGCCGGCCCGAGGCGACGACCACCCGTTCGGGCAGGCCCAGGATGACAAGCTGCTCGAGGTTGGCGCCGAGCGCTAGGCGGCCGATGATCTCGCGCAGTTTCGTCTCGTCGGCGATCGCCTCGGCGGCGGTGACGACGGAGGTGAGGTAGGCGCGGGCGCGGAGCACGGCCGGATCGCGCACGGCCGAGTGCAGCGTGCGGTCGAGCTGCCAGAGGCCGTAGAGGGACCAGACGAACATCGCCGCGAACATCGGCGCGAGCACCCGCCGCGCGGTCGAGGCGCGGACCATCGCGAGCCAGCCGGATCCGGTTCCTCTGCTCATCGCGGATTCAGCGCCTCGCGCAGGACGGCGGGTTCGAGGAGCTCGGCCGCGGGGATGTCCCGGGTCAGGGCCCCGTAGTCGCGCAGGGCGCGGATGGCGCCTTCGGTGGCGAGACGCACGGTGCCGCCGGGGCCGAACCGGGCGGGCTGGCTGGAAAGCCTGGGCAGCTCGAGACCCGCGAGCTGGCGCGCGAGCTCCTCCTCGGTGACACCGCCGCGCCGGGCGAAAAGCCGGCGGGCGGCGGGGTCGGTGCGCAACGTATCCAGCGCGCGCTGGTTGGCGCGCAGCAGCGCCGCCAGCTCCCGGCCGCGCGCCCGCACCGTCGCGGCGTCGGCGATCAGCACGTCGATGATCGCCCCCGGGGCGTCGGCGCTGGAAAAAATCCGTCGTGCGCCCGTGGCGCGGACCGTTTCCTCGGCTTCCGGCGGATAGGTGCAGACGGCGTCGACCTCGCCCGCGCGGAGCGCCGCGAGTTTCGCGGGGTGGGAGAGCGGGACTTCCCGGATGTCGTCCGGGGCGAGGCCGTGAGCGCGGAGCGCCGCGGCGAGCAGCAGGAGGTCCGACGTGCCGGGCTCGATGCCGACGCGGCGCCCGCGCAGCTCGGCGACGCCGTTGATGCCGGGCCGCGCCAGAATCACGTCGGGCCCCAGGGAGACGTTGAGCAGGGAGATGGCGCGGGGCGCGCACCCGTCGTACGCGGAGGAGGCGATGAGCTCGACGAGGGTGCCGCCGATGAGGTCGGCCTCGCCGAGCTTGAGAAGCCGGCGGGAGGCGCCGAGACCGTCGGTGGTGAGGATGCGCACGGCGACGCCCTCGGCGGCGGTGAAGCCGAGCTGTTCGGCGAGCCAGAGCGTATCGTAGCCGGGCCAGACGTTGACGGCGATCCGCAGCGGCGGTGGCGGCGATTCGCGGGTGCACGCCGCGAGGACGAGCAGAAGGGGCGCGGCGATGAGCGCCCGCCGGCGGTAGCGGTGGTTCACGGGCGGCTCCGGTCCAGGGCCTGCTGCAGCGCCTCGACGAGCTTCGCCTGGGAGAAGGGCTTGTCGAGGATGGCGTCGACGCCCTCGACGGCGAGGGCGGCGGTCTTCTGCTCGTCGAGGGTGCCGCTGGCGAGGACGATGCGGGCCTCGGGGATCATGCGGCGGAGCGCGGGCACGAGCATCTGGCCGTTCATGTGCGGCATGTCGTAGTCGGTGATGACGAGCCGGATCTCGCCCGGGTGGTCGGCAACCTGGATGAGGGCCTCGGTGCCGTCGCCGGCGAGCAGCACGTTGAAGTTGAGACCGGTGAGGACGGTGCGGCTGATCTCGCGCACGGTGTCCTCGTCATCGACGACCAGGATGGTCTCGCCATTGCCGCGGAAGACCCCGGGACGGGCCTCGCTCGTCGCGGCGGTGGAGGAGGTGGCGGCTGCCGGGAGGTAGATCTCGAAGGCGCTGCCAAGGCCCGGCTTGGACTCGACGCGGAGGAAGCCCTCGTGGCTGCACACGATCCCGAGCACGGTGGAGAGGCCGAGGCCGGTGCCCTTGCCCTGCTCCTTGGTGGTGAAGAACGGGTCGAAGATGCGTTGGATCACCTCGGGCGGCATGCCGGCGCCGGTGTCGCGCACGGTCCAGCGCGCGAAGTTGCCGGCGCGCGCGCCCTCGGTGCCGCTGGCGAAGGTGCCGTCGACCGCGGCGTTGGCGGCCTCGATGATGAGGGTGCCGCCGTCGGGCATGGCGTCGCGGGCGTTCACGCAGAGGTTGAGCAGCACCTGGTGGAGCTGGGTGGCGTCGCCCATCACGTCCCACAGGCCGGGCGCGAGCTCGACCTCGAGGGTGATGTTCTTGGGGAACGCGCTGCGGATGATCTGCGCCATCTCGTCGATGATGCGGCGCGGCTGGAGGCTGCGGCGCTCGCCCTCGGTGCCGCGGGCGAACGTGAGCAGCTGTTTCACCATGCCGGCCCCGCGCCGGGTGCATTTCTCCATCGTGTCGATCAGCGAGGCGTTCTGCGGATAGCGGGTGCGGAGCAACTCGAGTCCCATGGCGATAGGCGCGAGGGCGTTGTTCAGATCGTGGGCGATCCCGCCCGCCAGCGTGCCGATGCTCTCCATGCGCTGGGCGCGCAGTTCGTTGTGGCGCGCGCGCTCGCGCTCCGTCACGTCGTCGATCTGCACGACCACGCCGCCCTCCGGGCCGCTGTCCAGGGCCTGGACGTGGAGCTCGCCCGTGAACTCCGTGCCGTCGCGGCGGCGTCCGGTGAGGCGCAGTGAGCGCACCTGCTCGCCCGGCGCGGGCAGGGCGCGCCCGGGGGGCAGGAAGCCCGCGGAAACCAGTATCTCGAGCAGCGGCCGGCCCGTCAGTTCGGCGCGCGCCCGGCCGATCATCTCCTCGGTCTGCCGGTTCGCCAGGCGGATGCAGCCCTCCCCGTCGATCATCAGCAGCGCGGAAACGGCCGACTCGAACAAGACCTCGAACTGCCGGCGGGAGCGCTGGCGCGCCTCCTCGGCGATCACGAGATCCGTGACGTCGATCACCGTGCCGGAGAGCCCGGTGACCCGCTCGCTGTCGTCGCGCACCACCTCGCCGCGCATCTGGATGTTCCGCGTTGACCCGTCGGGCCGGATGATCCGCAGGGAGTTGATGTAGGTCTGCCCCGTGCGGACGGCGCGTTCGATGCCCGCGGCGTGGCCCGGTAGATCCTCGGGGTGGACGAGGGAGCGGAAGAGGTTGCGGTCCGGCTTCGGGCCGGAGCGGTCATGGCCGAAGATGGCGAGCGCCTGGTCGGAGCAGTCGATCCGGCCGGTGGCGAGGTCGACCTCCCAGACGCCGAGCTTGCCGATCTCCTGGGAGCGGGCGAGGCGCCCGGCGAGGCGGCGCATCTCGGTCTCGGCCTGCTTACGCTCGGTGATGTCCTGCGCGATCGCGATGACGCGAACGACCCCGTCGACCATGATGCGGTCGAGCACCACGTCCTCCCAGAAGACGCGCCCGTGGCGGTCGCGGTTCTTCCACTCGAAGCGGTGGGCGCCCTCGCGGGCGGCCCGGTGCACGACCCGGAGCACGTCGGCGGCGGAGTAGGGAGGCTCGATCCAGAAGTCGAAACGTTGCAGCTCCTCGAGCGAGGTGAGCCCGTAGGACTCGATCGCCTTGCGGTTGGCTTGGAGGATCGCCCCGGTCTCGGCGTCCTGCAGCAGGATGGAGACGCCGGCGTTCTCGAAGAGCACGCGGAAGCGGCCCTCGCTCTCGCGCAGCGCGGCCTCGGCGCGGAGTCGCTCGGTGACGTCGCGGATGAACGCGTTGAAGCTCCGCCGGCCTCCGACCTGCGTCACGGAGGGGGAGAACTCCGTGCGGATCTCCACCCCGTCCCGGCGCCGCGCCCGCACCTCGATGCGGCGTGTGATGTCGTCTCCGGATCCGGTCTCGACCAACCGGCGGAAGTCCCGCGCGAAACCGGCGCGGTCCTCGTCGACGACGATGAGCTCCGCCAGGTCGCGGCCGGCCGCCTCGGCGGCCGGCCAGCCGAAGAGTGATTCGGCGCGCCGGTTCCAGAACTCGACGCGGCCGGTCCCGTCGGTGGTCACCACCGCCTCGAGCGCGGAGTCGAGCATCTGCCGGGTGCGGGCCGCGCCGTCTCGGACCTGCCCCTGGGCCTGTTCCAGAGCGGAGAGCTGGGCGCGGACGCGGTGGTACGCGGCCAGCCCGAGCCCGCCGAGCAGCACGAGGGTCGCGAGCACGCCGAGCGCAGTCACGCGCGCCTGCAGGCGCGCGGCCTCCCAGTCCTCGGCGGAGAAATCCACCCCCATCGCCGCCTCGACCGAGCCGTCCGGGCGGTGCAGCGGCACCCACGCGGTGATCCAGGTGCCCCACTCGTCGGTGACGGGCTCGAACTCGAAGAGGGCCTCGCCGCGCAGGGCGCGCTCGATTTCCGGCGTGACCTCCGGGTAAGGCTTGCCGATGGGCGTGCGCTGCTCGCGCTCCCCCTCGATCCGGCCGTTGCGGTCATAGTCGGTCTCCGAATCCACCACGAGCACGACCTTCCCGTCGGGCGTGCCGCGCATCGTGTAGATGTCGCTCACGTGCGGCGCCAGCCGCAGGAGTTTGCGCTGGGTCTCGATGAGCGCGAGGTAGCCCGGGTCGTCGGGGGGTGTCCGCAGCGTGATGCGGTGGTGACCGCCCTGTTCGAGCTGATCCGCGATGAGCGGGGCGAGGTCGACCAGCAGGTCGCGGATGCCCTGCTGCGCCTTTGTCCCGGCCCAATTGACGGGCCACCAGCAGGCCGTGGCGATGGCGGCGAGGGCAAGCCACTGCCAGGGTCGTTGCGGGATCCCGGTGCGGCGTCGCAGGTAGGAGCGCAGTGCGCCCAGGCCCGCCGCGAGCAGCACGACAAAGGCGACGTAGTCGAGATGGCGCGGCAGCGAGGAGCTCAGTTCTTCGATCATGGGTCGGGCGGGACGGGTTCAGCCTTGAGGGCCGGCGAGGGCGCCTTCGAGCGCGGCCGCCAGCTGTTCCTCGGTGAATGGCTTGAGGATGATTTGCGCGACCCCGGCCTGGGCGAGCTCGCGCTGCTGGGCGGTGTCGACGCGGCCGCTGACGACCACGATGGGCAGACGGGGCAGCATGTGCCGCAAGGTGCGGATGAGCTTCAGGCCGTCGACGCCCGACATGTGGATGTCGGTGACAAGCGCATGGAGTCCGGCGCGTTCTTCGGCGGCCCTGATGAGCGCCTCGGTGCCGTCGGCCGCGGCGGAAGTGCGGTAACCCATGCCCTGCAGCGTGGCGCAGAGGGTCTCCAGCACGAGTGCCTCGTCGTCGACCACGAGGATATGCCTCCCTGCGCCACTGGCCGCGGGGGCGGCGGCCGGCGAGACCGAGGTGGCGGCCGGTTGCGAGCCGGTCTCCAGTTCTGCCGCGGCCGCCGGCAGGTGGACCCGGAAGCAGGCGCCCCGGTGCGGTTCGGAGCTCACGGTCACAAAGCCGCCGTGTTCGCGGACGATGCCGGCGAGCGTGGAGAGCCCCAGCCCGGTGCCCGGTTCGGGACCCTTGGTGGAGAAGAAGGGCTCGAAGATCTGCCCGATGATACCCTTGGGGATACCCACCCCCGAGTCCTGCACCCGCCACACGACATAGTGGCCGGGGCGCGCCTCGGCCGCCCCCGCGGCGTACGCCGCGTCGACCAGCAGGTTGCCCGCCTCGATCTCGAGCGAGCCGCCGTCGGGCATCGCGTCGCGGGAATTCACGCAGAGGTTGAGGAGCACCTGCTGGAGCTGGGTGAAGTCGCCGAGGACCGGCCGGGTGTCGGGCGCGCAGCGGGTCTGCACGCGGATGTTGCGCGGGAACATGGCGCCGACGAGCGCCGCTAAATTGGCGAGGATTTCGCCGGACCGCACGAGCGTGCGTTCGCCGCCGGCCCCGCGGGCGAAGGTGAGCAGCTGGCGGATGACGTTGCTGCCGTGCGCGGCGCTCTTCAGCAGGCGCCCGTAGATCTCGTCCTCCCCGGGATGCTTCCGGCGCAGGAGCTGGAGACCGAGGGTGATCGGCGTGAGGGTGTTGTTGAGGTCGTGGGCGATGCCGCTCGCAAGGTTGCCGATCGCCTCGAGCCGCTGGCGCTGCATGCGCCCCGCCTCCGCGTTGCGCCTCTCCGTCACGTCCACCGCGAGCCCGGCCGCGCGGTAGACGGCGCCCGCGGCGTCGCACACCGGGAAGGAACGGTCCTGCACGCGCCGGATGACGCCGTCGGGGCGCCGGATGCGGTACTCGAGCTCGGCCGGGCCGGCGCCACGGCGGGCGGCGAAGTCCCGGGCCGCCGCACGGTCCTCCTCGTGGACGGCCTCGAGCCAGGCCTCGTCGGAGGCCCACAGGTGATCCTCCGGACGGCCCCAGACCTTGGCGAACGCAGGTGAGACGTAGAGGAAGCGCCCGGTGGCGAGCTCAATGGTGTAGAAGACATCGCCGATGTTATCCGCGAGCTGGCGGAAGCGCCGCTCCGACTCGGCGAGTTCGATGGTGCGCTCGGCGACCAGTCGTTCGAGGTTCTGGCGGAGCGCGCGGTTCGCCTCCTCCGCCCGGCGGCGGCGCTCGCGTTCGAAAGCCAGCACGACGCAGGCGGCCGCGGCGGCCGCGAACCGCACCTCCTCGGCCTCCCACTCCGTACCCTCGGCCTCGCGGGCGAAAACCACATACCCGGCTGGTCGGCCTTGCAGCATCACCGGCGCCACGATCGCGCCCGTGGTTTCCGCCGGCAGAAAGTCCGTGCCGGCGAGACCCGCCAGCGCCGGCGAGTCAGCGAGCCGGTTCACCGCGACGGGGAACTCTCCGTTGATCGCCGCGAGCACCGGTCCGGGGTCGGCGGGGCGCGCGACCCGCGCCCCGCCCGGGGCCGTCTCGCGGCGGCGGCTCCGGCACTCAAGGACGACGCCGTCGGGCGAAAGCATCCAGACCGAAGATACGGACAGGCCGACCGACTCGCGGGTGGAACGCGCGACGAGGTCGAGGTACTCCTCGAGCTCCCCGTCGCTCCGTTCGCGGAGCAGCAGCAGGTTCGACTGGAGGCGCAGGACGCGCTCGCTTCGCCGGCGCTCGATCTCCTCCGCCCGGCGTTGCGCCGTCACGTCGCGGAGGACCGTCCGCGTCGCGATCGGGCGGCCCTGCTCGAACCGCACGGTGGCGCGGCCGCGCAGCACGACGCTGCGGCCGTCGCGCGCGACGAAGCGGGTCTCGATCTCGCCGATGTCCTCGCCGGACATCAGGCGCTGGAACAGCATCCCGCAGTGGGCCTGCTCCTCCGGATGGATGAGGTTGAAGAGATTGATCCCCGCGATCTCTTCGTCGCCGTAGCCGAAGGTCTCCCGCCAGCGGCGGTTCACGTACTGAATGCGGCCTTGCGGATCCACGCTCTGGATGATCTCCGACGTGCCGTCGAACAGGTCGCTCAACCGGGCGGCAGTTTCGCGCAGGGTCCGCTGCTCCGCCCGCGCCGCGAGGGCGGCGGCGATCCGTCCGGGCAATTCCGCGAGGTGCTCGCGACCGGCGCGCTTGACCACGTAGCCGGAAAAGCCGGCCTCGAGCGCGCGGGCCGCGGTCCCCTCGTCACCGCGACCGGTGACGAGCAGCATGGTGCGGCCGGCCGCGGCGTTCCCGTTGGGGAAAAGCTCAAAGGTGGCGCCGTCCGGCAAGCGCGCCTCGGTGACGATGACGTCGAACGACTCCACCGCGAGCAGGGCGCGCGCCTCCGCGAGGCCACCGGCCGGTGTGATGCTCCAAGGCGGGTTTTGGTCCCGCGCGAGGCGGCCGAGTTCCGCCCGCTCGGTGGCGTCGTCATCCAGGTGCAGGAGGCGGATCGGGTCTTTCATCGGTCGGTATGGAGACGGTTCACGCGGGGATTCCGGGCCCGCGAGGCGGACACGAACAGTTCAAAGCGGGCCCCGCGCGGCTTTGCCGGCCGGTGGGCGATCCGGCCTCCGGTTTGCGCGACGGCCGCGCGGGCGAGGGCGAGATCGAGCCCGGCTCCCGGCCGGTCGAGCGCGCCCTTCCCGCGGAAGAACGGGGTGAAAAGAACCGGTCGTTCCGCAGGCGGGACGCCCGGCCCGTGGTCGCGGATGGCGAAAAGGAGCCCACCCGGCCGCGTGGTGACCGTGAGCTTCGCGCGCGTCCCACCGGTCGCATGAACGAGGGCGTTGCGCAGGAGGGCGCCCAAGGCGACCGCGACCGGCGCGGCGGAGAGGCGCCACGCGCCCGCCGGGCTGCGGGCTAGCGTCAATCGCACGCGGCTGTTTGGCTCCGCGGCGCGGGCATCCCGCACTTGCTCGCCGAGCCACTTCGCCAGCGGTACGGGCGCGAAGGCGTCTGGCCCCCCTTCGTGCACCTGCGCCAGTTGGCCCAACTGGTCCAGCAACCGCGTCAGCCTGGCGCCGGAATCGCGCAACGCCGCCCGCCAGCGCTTCCGCGCGGACTTGTCGATCCCGGGGCCGGATTGCAGCAGCAGGTGGGACGCGGCCTGAAGCGCGGTGGCGTGGTTCTTCAGGAGATGGACCGCGCGTCCGATGAATTCAGGCTCGCGCCAGAAGGGCGGGGCGGCCGCAGGTGAACGTCTGGCGGTCATGGGCCGGCGCCTATCCGATCCGTGGCGGCGGTTGCACCATCGTCGATTGCCGCGCCAACGGGTTCGCCGGGAACGAGGCCCAGGGTGAGGGCGGCCCGATGAAAATCGCGTTTGGTGCGGGCGCCGGTCGCGCGGGCGATGCGCCGGCGCACCTTGTAGACGCCCGAGGCCGAGAGGTTGAGGCTGGCGGCGATGTCGCGGACTGGCTCGCGGAGCGCGAGGCGCCGCAGCACCGTGAGATCGGTGGCTTGGAGCACTTCGGTTTCCTCCCGGCCGCTCGCGTGGTTGCGGAGCACCTCGGCCGCGCGGGGACCGAGACAGTGTTCCCCGCGCGCGACCCGGCGCAGCGTGGCGACGAGTTCCGGCAATCCGCTGGATCTTTCAACAAACGCGTGCGCGCCCAGGACGAAAGCCGTGGCGATGGCCGAAGGGTGGTTCACCGAGGTGCAGACCACGATCCGGGCCGGGTGCTTCCGTTCGCCGAGGGCGGCGATGAGTTCCAGTCCGCCCCGGTCAGGAAGCGACAAGTTGAGCAGCACCAAGTCGATTCTGCGGTTTTCGAGGGCCGTCTCCGCTTCGGCGGCGGTGCCGAGGCGAGCCACAACCGTGAAACCGGACTGGGCGCGCAGCGTGTCGGCGAGCATCGCGGCGAAGAGCTCCAGAGGCTCCACGATCAGGATCCGCTTGGGTTTAACCCCAGCCCAAGGCTCCGCGGTCCTCGTTTCCTGATGCATTATTACCCAGATGAGGGCGGAGAGCGGGGAGCCACCCAACAAAAATCGCCGCCGAATCAGCCGTTCGCCCGCCGGCGACCGCCCGCGCGGCCCGGGCCGGCTCAGCTGATGTCCGCTCGGTGGGCCCCGACCAGACCCATCTCGATCGCGTAGCGGGTGAGGTCCTGCGCCGTGGGCGCGTTGGCTCGCTCCATCAGGGTCTGGCGCACGCGGTAAACCTTCTGCACGGAGAGGCCGAGCTCATGGGCGGCGGCCTTTACCGCCACGCCGCGGGCGAGTTTCTCCAGGACTTTCAACTCGATATCCTCGCCGCGCCGGCGGCCGCGCACCTCGGGCCGCAGCAGGGTGGTCAGCAGCCGGCTCGGCCCCGGACTGAAATGCATGCCGCCCTCCCGCAGCCGGCTCAGCGCGAGGCTCAATTCATCGAGGGAGTCGCTCTTCTCGACGTAGCCGGCGGCCCCGTGGGCGAGCGCGAGTTGCAGTGAGTGGGCGGTGGAGGTGGCGGAGTAGATGAGCACGCGCGGCGGGCGGGCCAGTTCGCCCAGCTTCATCAGCGCGGCGATGCCGCCGTCTCCGCGCAGCATCAGATCGAGAATGACGATGTCGACCTCACCGGCGCGCGCCGCGCCGAGCGCCGGGGGGGCGTCCGGGCTGGAGCCGGCCACCACGAAGCCAGGCTGCAGGGAAATGAATGACTGCAGGAGCTGGCGGATCGAAAGGTGATCCTCCGTGATCCAAACGCGGCAAGCGCGGCCGGGAGCGACGGAGGGTTTCGGCTCGGATTTGGGCATCGGGGCGGAGGCGGATGGGGAACGAGCGAATTCGTCGCGAAATACCCCGCGAGGGCAAGTTCCGCCAGGACGGCCGCGGTAAATTAGCGGGTCTGCCCCATCGAAATCACCACCCAGCGCATCTTTCACGGCGTCCCAGATTTGCGGTTGACCCTCGTCTCGGCGGCGACCTTCCTTGCCCCTTCGCCAACCGCCGGACGTTGAAAAAACTTCCGGACGGGCACCCGGAGAGGTGACAGAGTGGTCGAATGTGCGTGATTGGAAATCACGTGTACCCGCAAGGGTACCGGGGGTTCGAATCCCCCCCTCTCCGCCAGTTTTTTCTCAAGACAACGACTGGCTGGCCCATGGTCACTGCAGAGGGAAACTCTCTTTCGCCTCAATCGGCCTTTTCCCTCACGGCCAAGATTTTCCGTAAGCAGCCAAGCAACGACGCAGCATCGTGCGTACTTCTGGCGTGCGCTTGTCCCAGCGGCCGTCACCAGGCGAGTGGTATGGAAGCCAAAACTTTCGGGGCGAATTCGCGCCAAAACCGACCAACCGTTAAAATGCCGGACGCGTCGAAGCGTGTCACCACCGATTCATACCGAAACGTGGGTGGCGTTTCTCGTGCTTGAGAATCGTGACCCTCACGACGTCCAGTTTCTCGCGATAGACGACAACGTAAGGAAAATGGCGGAGTCGAATCCGTCGGAATGCGGTGGTACCTTGGTAAAACGCAAACTGCCGCGGCTCGGACTTAATCGCCGCCAGACAGTCCCGCATTTCAGCCTCCAACCGATCTGCCAAGTGCCCGCCGCCTTCTGCGGCATAATAATCGATCGCCGCGTTGAAGTCCTGCTGAACGGCCGGATGGAACTCCAGCGTCATCCGCGCGAGCGCCGCACCCCTGCCCAGAATTGCTCTTCGCTCAGCGGCTGCACTCGGCCGCTTTCAAGCTCCGCATCTCGACGGAGTGCCTCGGCAATTATCTCGTCGGGTTCGTGAGCAGCTGGCGGCAGGGGAAGGCTCCCCAAGAGCGTGTCAGCAAGGTGCAGCCGATCGCTCTCCGGCAGACGGAGGATAGCAGCTTCAATCTCTTGCAGGGTGCTCATGGGTCGAAAATTACTGCACGCGAAACCACTGGCAAGGTCAGACACGATTTCGACAGCGGCGCCTGCCAGTTGCCCACTGCGATCGGGAGAAGAAGAGCGCTCGAGGAACCGGCAGCACTCGACCTCTTCTGCAGTTATTAGCGCCGCGGATGTTCTTGTTAAAATCCCCCCCTCTCCGCCAGCCTCCGCCGAGCCTACGGCTGGCAGGCCGAATCCAGCGGCTGACTGGCGTCAGACCGCAAGGGCAGTGGACCTCTTGATGAGGTTGCGCAGCTCGCCGGTTGGTCCCGGTCACGGCCGAAGCTGAAAACCCGGCCGAGGTGGATTTATTTTCGGCAGAGTCTTTATCGCACGCTCATGAACGCACGATCTCGTCGGGCGCGTTTTTTGTCCGCATCGGGTGCGGTGGCCTTTGTCGTAGGCGCGGTTGATCCGCTCGAGGGTTCCGTCGTCGTGCTGGGTGGGAGTGCGCTCCTGCTGGCGGGTGAAATCCTGAGGGTGGGGAAGCAGCGGAGGCTGGCGCTCTGGATCAGCGTTTTCGCCCTGACGGCCACGGGTGTGGCAATGATGTTTTTCCTGAGTTCACGGGGCGGTTTGGGCGGGGAGCGGGGGTATTCCTGGTGGTGGGTGGTGCTGATCCTGCCCTACCCGGCGGGTTGGCTGCTGGGGATTGGCGGCCTGGTGGCGCGAGGCGTCCGGTGGGCGCGATCCCGCTGAGCGATCGCGTCCCTGACCGCCTGGCCAGCCGTGCCCGCCCGGCGCGCCCTTCAGCTCGCCATGCGGCTTCGGAACGCGTGCACTGCCCAGATTCCCCGCTGCTATGACCGCACCTGCGCCCGGTTCCGTCCCTCCCGCCGATCTCGATCTCGCGCGAATCCTTTGGGACTGGCAGTCGGCGCATGAGGAGCCGGCACCAGCTGACGCCGCGCTCGGTTTGGGCAGCTACGATATTCGCGTCGCCGATCGTTGCGTGGAGTTGTTCCGCGCCGGACGGGTCCGGCTCGTCTGCTTCTCCGGAGCGAGCGGCAACTTCACCGAGGGCCTTTTCCCCCGCGGGGAGGCGCACGCTTTCGCCGACCGCGCCCGCGAACTCGGGCTGCCGGAGGAAGCCCTGATCATCGAGCCTGCGGCGCGCAACACCGCCGACAATATCCGGCTCGCCCGCCCGTTGCTCGAGGCCCGTGGTGTGCGGTCGATCATCCTCGTGGCCAAGCCCAACATGCTGGCGCGCGGCCGCGCCACGCTCCCGATCCATTGGCCCGGGCTCCGGGCCGATTTCGCCGCCGCCCGTGTCCCGTTCGCGGGGGATCTCGCGCCCGGTCGCACCATCCGCGACCTGATCGAGGAACTGGTGGGCGACGCCGAGCGCCTCCGCGTTTATCCGGAGCGCGGTTGGCAGGTGAGGGTGTCCATCCCAGCCGAAGTCGCCGAGGCGGTGCGCGAGCTTATCCGCCGGGGTTACGGCGGGCATCTGCCGAAGTGATCCGCTTTTGCGGCGCGCGAAACCAGAGCTCTCCGCGGTCAAAACGAGCCGGCTTTCTTGAAAAGTTATTGCGTTCGGTGAGAATTTTTCTCATTTAACCTCTCAGTTACCCCCCCCCACCCCCCCCTTGTTATTGCGTTAAGTCCTGATAATCAGAAGCTAGAGATAGATCTAGGGATTTCACCATGCCTGAATCTAAGAATCGCGGTCCCGCTGTCCGGAAAACCGATTTCTTTGTCCCAAAACCTGCCAGGGAGTTGCTTCCTCGACCTTGTGCAGTACCAGACGGGGTTATTCTAACCCCCACTGTAAGGCCACGTTCGGCAGGTAGCTCTTTGGACCTTTTGGTCCTGGACACACAACCCGTGGCGAGGGCGGGAGCGATAGCGCTTCTGGGCGATATGTCTGGAGACTGCGTGCCGCGCCAAGCTGACTCCGCCGCCATGGCATGGTCGATGCTAGCGGCGTCACGCCCTGATCTGGTGATCCTTGAGTTGAACCTTAACGGTCCGAGCGGGCTCGATTTCATCCGGCAGGCGGCCGAGAAGTATCCCGGGCTCAGAATGCTCGTTTTTTCGGCGTTCCCGGAGGTTTGGTACGCGGTTCGCGCGCTCCGTGCCGGTGCGCTGGGTTACGTGATGAAGTCGGCCGAGCCCGCGATGCTGATTTCGGCCGTGCGGCGCGTGGTGGCCGGCCGGGTTTACGCCAGCGAGGCGGTCACCGATCTCATCGTTTCACAACTGCATGACATCGGAAAGGGCCGGGCTGACCACACCTCGCGCCTGAGCGATCGTGAATTCGAGGTCTTTCTGCTCATCGGTCAGGCTTTCGGCACTTCCGAGATCGCGCGGCGTCTGCGCGTGAGCGTAAGCTCGATCGAGAGCTATCGGGCGGGCATCAAGCGCAAGCTCAGCCTGACCAATTGCGCGCAATTGGTCCACGCCGCCGTCTCCAGCGCGGTCGCGGGAACGATGGCCGTCGCCGGCTGATCCACTAGGGGGCCCCGTGGATTCCGCCTGAGGGGAAATACGCCGGACCCGATGTTCAACCGGAAAGGCGTCCTGTAGGCTACGGTATGCACTCGTTAATTAGTTCCTCCGCCCATTCCGGTTTGCCGCCTTTCGGACGCGGTCTCACGTCAGCCGTCGAGGCCCTCCCGGTTCCTCCCTCCGGCATCGGAAGCGGCGACTTGCGAGATCGAATGCAGCGTCTGCTGACTTCCGCTTTCGGGTGTGGCGTGGTTGTGAAAAATTCGGTTGGTCCGGCGGACAGCGGCGAATCGCCCGGAAACGTCGGCTGCTTCTGGGTGGAGTGCTACGCCGAGGAGCACCACGGCGAGCTCCGGCGGGTGGCAGGCGGGATGCGACCGCCGGGTCGGGGGCCGGAGGAACTGGTGGGACTCGGACTCTCCAGACGTGAGGCGGAGGTCCTGTTCTGGATCGCTCAGGGGAAGACGAACCCGGAGATCGCGGTGATCCTCGGCATCGCTCGTCGCACCGTGGCGACGCACGTCGAGCACATCCTCGCGAAGCTGACCGTTGAAAACCGCTGCGCCGCCGCGCGCTGCGCCTCGGAAGTGCTCTTTGGTTGAGGACTTATTCCGCCCCTCGGCGCACGGGTTCCGGATCGAGGTTCCGGCCGCGTCCCGTCACGCCCCGTGGCCTTGACGGGCGCCCCAGGCGTCCTTGGACGTGCGATACAGCGCCACCGCGCGCTGCTGGCGCGGCTCACCGAGGATCGCGCGCAGCGGGACGGACATGGGAAGGGAGAGTGACGGTAGCTGGAGAAAGCCGCGCCGATGGCCTCGACCGAGTCGCAACCGGCGAGGTCACGCACGAGATCCCATTCCGCCGTGAGGACATGCCCGGAAACCAGAAACCGCAGCGTGTCGGCCGCCCGCAGGCGGAGCGGGAAAACGCGGCGCCGGATCTGCCACAACGCCTTTTCGCCGGACACCCCAGCCGACCCGGCCAGTCAATCACCGATCGTGGGACGGAGCCCCGGCGGAAGAGTGCCCGGGTTGCGCACTTCCGTTGACCCTACGAACCGCCCCCGCCTTGGCCTCTGCTGGTGCGACGGCGCTCGCGATGCAGCGCCACATTGATCGTGTTGGGTTCCACGCCTAGGATCGTCGCGATCTCCTTGGTGGAATAGCCGAGCGACCGGAAGTTGGCGATCTGCTGGGCGCGAGTGTGTCGCTCGGTTCCCGGATGAGGAGCGTGCTTGTCGCGCAACAACGTGCCGGCCAGGCGCGAGGTGAGTTCCTCCTCTGGTCGCAGGCCGGATTCCACGGGTACGGTGAGTCCGAGGTAATACAGTCGGGGCAGGGAGGCGTCGGGTTTCACCCTCGCGGCCCACACCCGCGCGAGAAACCTCCGGCCGGTCTTGGTGATGTTTTCCAACTGCCCGCACCAGCCGGAGGTCGCGGATGAAATCGCCTGACGGATCTCCCGCAGGTTGGCTTCGGGATGGTCCTGGCCCGCCATCAGGCGCGGGGTGAGCCCGAGGATCTCCACCTCCTCCCAACCGTAAAGGGACGAAAAAGCGCGATTCACAAAAACGATCTGGTTGTCCGCGTTGGCAACCGTCGCTGCATGCGGAAACTCCTCGAGCAGGTTTCCCAGTCGAGAACCGCGAATCGCCACGTTCTGGGCCCGGATCGTCGGCATCTTTGCTTTAGCCAATCGCTTGCTGACGCGGCTTAAAGGTCTGCATTCTTACATGGTCTTTCATCCAGTCGTCTCTCGCTTCGGAACCACGTCCGCGGGCGGAGAACGACGGGAGGGCGCATGCAGTCGCGTCAGACTGAGGCTTCAAGCGGGTAGGACCGGGGGTGCGGTCGGGGGAGTCCCAGAAATTCCGTTTGGACTTAGGTTTGCAATCACGGAAAGCGGCCCCGCCGGTAGAAAGGAAGTAAGCCGCACCGGCGGGGCTCCGGCCTTGGGCACAATGCTCACCGCCGGTTGCTCGAGATGTTGCGTCGCGGAATCGCGGGCGTCGGAATATGGCCAACCCCGCCCCATGACCGCAGCTCGCCGACCTCATTCGTTTCCCCGCCTCGGGCGGGTCGCGCTCGCGGTGGGTCTCCCGCTTTTCATTGATTTGCACGGTCAGGCCCGTTCCGCGGCGGAGGATGTTCATTTCTTCGAACGCGAGGTGCGGCCGCTGCTGATCAACCGATGCCTGGAGTGTCACGGTGAACAGAAACAGAAAGGCGGGCTGCGCCTTGATTCCGCGGCGGCGTGGCGCGCGGGTGGCAATGGCGGCGCGGTGATCGTGCCGGGGGACCCCGGGGCGAGTCCGCTGATCGCGGCCGTGCGCCACGCCAGCGAGGACCTGCGGATGCCCCCGAAGGAACGCCTGCCCGCGGCCGAGATCGCCATCCTTGAAGAGTGGATACGACGCGGCGCGCCCGACCCGCGCGACGCCGCGGCGCCGATCGCGCGGAAGGCCGGCCCCATGACCCTCGACGAGGCCCTTGCCCACTGGGCCTTCCGACCGGTAGTCGCGCCGGTGCTCCCCGCCGGCGAGCCGGAGAGGCATCCGATCGACCGCCTCTTGCGGCCACGGCTGCTTGCGGAAGGACTCGGGCCGAATCCGCCGGCCGAACCGCGCGCGCTCGTGCGTCGGGCCTACCATGTGCTGCTGGGCCTGCCGCCGACTTACGAACGGGTGGAGCGATTCGCGGCCGATTCCTCGCCCGGGGCCTGGCAACGCCTGATCGACGAACTCCTTGCCCGGCCCGAGCACGGTCAGCGCTGGGCGCGCCATTGGCTCGATGTCGCGCGGTACGCCGACACCACCGACAAATCGACCGACAGCGAGCGCCGCATCCCGTTCGCGCACACTTACCGCGACTGGGTGGTCGAGGCGATCAACCGCGATTTGCCGTACGACCGATTCGTCCGCCAGCAGATCGCGGCCGACCTGCTGCCCGCGGCGGAGAGCCCGGATCTCCGCGCCCTCGGCTTCCTCACTGTCGGACGCCGCTTTGAGGGGAACCTGGACGCCGCCGAACTGGTCATCGACGACCGGATCGATGTGGTCAGCCGGGGCTTCCTCGGCCTCACGGTCGCGTGCGCGCGCTGCCACGACCATAAGTTCGACGCGCTGCCGACGGCGGACTATTACTCCCTGTTCGGCATTCTCGCGAGCACCGACGAGCCGCTTGACCTGCCCGAGGTGGGTGCGGCGCCGGAAAATGATGAAGTGCGCGCGTACCGGGCGAAGCGCGCCGGGTTTTTGGCGGCTTACGAACGCCTGATCGACGAGATCGCCGGGAACGCGCGGCGGCGCCTGCGGGAACTGGCGACGGAAAACCTGCGTTACCTCGTGGAGGAGTCTCCCAACCATCGCACGGTGGACGGGTTCATCCCCCTCGACACCCCGCGCGGGTTGCTCACGCGCGGCGGGCCGCCGCGGTGGCGGGCGCTGATCGAGGCGAGCGTCGCGCGCGGCGAGAAGTTCTTCGCGCTCTGGCCCGCGCTGGAGGCGTTGCCGCGGGAAGGCTTCGCGGAACGGGCGCGGGCGGTGCTCGAGTCCGCCGAGCAGCGGGCGGAGATGCATGAACCGGCGGTGCTGGCGGAGCTGCGCCGGCGGCCGCCGGCCGCGATGCACGACGTGGCGGATGCTTTCGGACGCGTGGTCCGCGACGCGCTGGAATGTCCGGAAGGATCGGCGCTCGCCCGGCTGATCAATGCGCCGGGCAATGCCTTGGATTTCCCGAACGACGAGATCCGCCGCGACGTGCTGCGCTTTGTGAGCGAGCATGAGCTGGTGCTGCGGCGCGAAGGGGAGGCGGCGGGCAAGATCCGCACCGATCTGGTGACGCTGGAGGCCACGGCACCGGTGGCGCGGGCGCAGGTGGTCGGCGCCACGCGCGAGCCGTTCGCGCCCCGCGTGCTCACGCGTGGCGACCGCCTGAAACCCGGGGCACCGGTGCCGCGCCGGATCCCGCGCGTGCTGGCGATGGTCGACGACGAAGAGTTTGCCGACGACGGCCGCCGGCGCCTCGCCGCGGCGCTCGCCAGCCCGCAAAACCCGCTCACCGCGCGGGTGATCGTCAACCGCGTGTGGCAGCAGCACTTCGGCAGCGGGTTGGTGGCGACCGCCGACGATTTCGGGGTGACCGGTGAGCGGCCCTCTCATCCCGAGTTGCTCGATCATCTCGCGGCGTGGTTCATGCGCAACGGCTGGTCGCTGAAGGCGCTTCACCGGCATCTGATGACCTCCGAGGCGTGGCGGCAGTCCAGCGCGCCGCAGGCCGCCGCGCTGGAGAAGGATCCCGGGAACCGTCTGGTCTGGCGGATGAGCCCGCGAAGGATCGACTTCGAGGCGATGCGCGACGGCCTGCTGCGGGTGGCTGGCCGGCTCGACGTGCGGCCCGGCGGGCGGGGCATGCCGCTGACGGACGACTACACCCGCCGCGCGTTGTACGGCCAGACGGATCGCTTCCGGATCCCGACGCTGCTGCGCAACTTCGATGTGGCCAACCCTGACACCTCGATCGCCCGGCGCGCGGAGACGACCCACCCGCTGCAGGCGCTTTTCTTCCTGAACAGCCCGTTCGTGCTCGCGCAGGCGGAGGCCCTGAACCGCCAGCCGGAGATCGCCGAGGCGGCCGGCGTCGCGGCGCGGGTCGCGTTGCTGTACCGTCGCGTGCTCTGGCGTGAACCCGCGGCCGAGGAACGCGCGCTGGCGGAGGAATTCCTCGGGCCGACCCCAGGCCCGGAGCGGTGGGCGCGGTTCGCGCAGGTGCTGTTGCTGGCGAACGAGTTTTCCCATTGCGATTGAACCTCCCCGCATGAATCCGCCGCCCCCGTTTTCCGATCCGCTCTCGCGCCGCGATATGCTGCGCCGCTGCGGCGCGGGTTTCGGCACCGTGGGTCTGGCCGCGCTGCTGGGCGACGTCGCCGCGCGCGCCGCCGAGGCCCCTCGGGCGTCCGACCCGCTGGCGCCGCGCGCGCCGCATTTCCGTCCGCGGGCGAAACGTGTGATCCAGATCCTCGCGAACGGCGGACCATCGCAGATGGACACCTTCGACCCTAAGCCGGAGCTGACGCGTTTCCATGGCCGGCGCCTGCCGATCCATTTGGAGACGGAGCGACCGACCGCGACGGCGCTCGGTTCACCCTTCACGTTCCGGCGCTACGGCCAGTCGGGCCTGGAGGTCAGCGAGCTGTTCGCGCCGCTGGCGGAGAAGCACGCCGACGACCTCTGCGTGATCCGCTCGATGCACACCGACACGCCGGTGCACGAGAACTGCCTGCGCCTGATGAATTGCGGGGCGAGCATCATGGCCCGGCCGAGCATCGGCGCGTGGGTGACGTACGGGCTGGGCACCGAGAACCGCGACCTGCCCGGTTTCGTGGTGCTCGTGCCGAAGGGGATGCCGGTGGCCGGCGCCGACAACTGGCAGGCGGCCTTTTTGCCCGGCAGTTACCAAGGCGCGTACCTGGAGACGCAGGACAAGTCCGCCGATCAGCTCATCGAGCACCTGCGCAACCCGGCGGTTTCCCCCGCGGAGCAGCGGGCGCAGCTCGATCTGGCCGCGGCCCTGAACCGCCGCCATCTCGCCGGGCGGTCGGACCCCGCGCTGGAAGCGCGCATCCATAGTTTCGAGACCGCTTTCCGGATGCAGGTGGCGGCGACGGACGCCTTTGATCTCGGCCGCGAGCCCGCGCACGTGCGCGAGATGTACGGCGACACCGCGCAGGCGCGGCAGATGTTGATCGCGCGGCGCCTGGTGGAACGCGGCGTGCGGTTTGTGCAGGTCTGGCACGGCACGCTCCAGCCCTGGGATAGCCACGACAACATCGAGAAAGCCCACCGCCGCCTCGCGCAGGAGAGTTGCCAGGGCATCACCGCCCTCCTCACCGATCTCAAGCAGCGCGGTCTGCTCGAGGACACGCTGGTCGTCTGGGGTGGGGAATTCGGACGCACGCCCACGGTGGAGCTCTCGCAGGGCGAGAAGGTCGGCCCGACGCTCGGTCGTGACCACAACCACCACGGTTTCACGATGTGGCTGGCCGGCGGTGGCGTTCGCGGCGGGATGGTCCATGGGGCGACGGACGACTTCGGTTTCCGCGCGGTGCAGGATCGCGTGCACGTGCACGACCTTCAGGCGACGGTGCTCCATCTCCTCGGTCTCGACCACGAGCGCCTCACCTACCGCCACAGCGGCCGAGATTTCCGCCTGACCGACGTCCACGGCCACGTCGTGCGCCGCCTCCTCGCCTGAACGGGGCCTTGGTGGCGGCCCTCCGGGCCCCTCGGGGCGCGGGATGGTTCTGGTTGAAAACCCATTCCGTTCCGCATCCTGTGGCCGTTCCCACCATGTCCTCTTTCCCCTCCTCCCAACGTCGCGTCGTCATCACCGGTCTCGGGGCGGTGACCCCGTGCGGGAATTCGGCGGCGGCCACGTGGGAGTCCCTGGTCGCGGGGCGCAGCGGCATCGGGCGGGTCACGCGCTTCGACGCCACCGGCTGCACCGCGCAGATCGCGGGCGAGGTGCGGGATTTCGACCCGGCGCGGCCGCTGCCGGCGCCGCTCCGGCCCCGCGGCGCGGCGGGCGAGCCGCTCGCGCAGGCGCTCACGCCGAAGGACGTGAAGAAATTCGGGCGCTTCACCCACCTTGGGGTCGCCGCCGCGGTCGAGGCCTATGCCGATTCCGGGTTGGACGCCCATCGCGCCGCGCTCGCGCCCGAGCGCATGGGCGTGAACCTGGGCGTGGGACTCGGGGGCCTGCCGGAGATGGAGGCCACCCACGACACGTGGAAGGCCGGAGGCTTCCGGAAAATCTCGCCGTTCTTCATCATCCAGATCGCGCCGAACCTGCTCGCGGGCCAGGTAAGCCTGCTGCTCGACGCCCGCGGGCCCAACATGAGCGTCGCCTCCGCCTGCGCCACGAGCGGGCATGCCCTCGGCGAGGCCGCCGCCGCGATCACGCGGGGCGATGCCGACGTCATGATCGCCGGCGGGGCCGAGTCGACCGTCACGCCGCTCGCCATCGGCGCCTTCGCCCAGATGCGCGCGCTCTCCACCCGCAACGACGCTCCGGAGAAGGCCTCGCGGCCCTACGACCGCGACCGGGACGGCTTCGTGCTCTCCGAAGGTTCGGTGGTCTTCGTCCTGGAGGAGCGGGAGCAGGCGCTGCGGCGCGGCGCGCGGATCTACGCTGAACTGCGCGGTTACGGCGCCTCGGCCGACGCCTACCACCTTTCCTCGCTCGCTCCCGGCGCCGAGGGCTCGGCGCGGGCGATGCGCATGGCGCTGGCGCGCGCGGCGATGGCGCCCGGCGAGGTCGACTACGTCTCCGCGCACGCCACCTCGACCCCGGGCGGAGACGGGGAGGAGGCGACCGCGATCGCGACGGTTTTCGCGGAGAACAAGGCCGCCCTTAGCGTGAGCGGCGTGAAGTCGATGACCGGCCACCTGCTGGGTGCGGCCGGTGCGATGGGTGCCTTGGCCGCCGTGCTCGCGATTCACCACGGAGTCGTCCCGCCGACGATCAACCTCGAGAACCTGGACCCCGTCTGCGCCGATCTGGGGCTCAACGTCACCCCCAACACCGCCGTCCGGCGGCCGGTGCGCGCGGCGCTCTCGAACAGCTTCGGTTTCGGCGGCACCAACGCGTCGCTTGTCTTCGCGCGGGCCTGAGGCCGGCGCGGGCGCTCAGGCGGCCACGGGCCGCTTGCGGCGCTCGGCGATGGTCAGCAGGAGATCGCTCCGGGCGAGGCTGCCGCGCAGGATCCCCCGCGCGTCCACGACTGGCAGCCGTTCGGCGGTGATGCCGAGGAAGCCCGCCAGCGCGTCGGTGAACGTCTGGTCGGGCGCGAGGCGCGGGAAGTCCTCCCGCAGGATATCGCGCGCGAGCACCACTCCGGCGAGGTCGGGTTCGTGCAGGTAGGGCTTGATGTCGGGCAGTGAGACGGCTCCGAGAAAGCGGCCGTCGGATTCGGTCACGTAGAGGTTGTTGACGCGGTGGCGCAGGAAGAGCTTCGCGAGGTCGGCGAAGCGCGCGGTGGGCTCGACGACGCGCGAGTCGGGACGCATCAGGTCGGCGACGAGGGTCTCCGCGGGGGCGGGTGCGGCGGCCTCGGTCTTGCGGCGCAGGGCCTCGGAGTAGAGGGAGGCGCCGCTGATTCCGCGGGCGGTGTAGTAGGCGACGACGCTGCTGAGCAGCAGCGGAAGGATGATGTCGTAGCTCATCGTCATCTCGAAAAGAAGAATGACGGCCATGAGCGGCGCGTGGCTGGCGGCGGCGAGGAAAGCACCCATGCCGACGAGCGCGAAGGCGATCGGGCTGGTGGCCGCGGCGGGCCAGACCTGGTGGACGGCGTTGCCGAGGAGCAGGCCGCTGCCCGCGCCCATGAAGAGCGCGGGGGTGAAGATCCCTCCCGGCGCACCGGAGCCGAACGACGCCATGGTGGCGAGCCACTTGCACGCGACGAGGCCGACGATGGTGACGGCGAGGTAGTTGCCCTTGAGCAGCTCGACGATGACGGGGTAGCCGTTGCCGCAGACCTGCGGCACGTTGATGGCGATGGCGCCCACCGCGAGGCCGCCGAGGGCGAGCCGCAGGACGACCGGTAGCCGGAGCGCGACGAAGAAGCGTTCCGCGTTCTTGAGCGTCGCGAGGAATACCGGCGCGAGGACACCGGTCACGATCCCGAGGAGGGCGTAGGTCAGCATCTCCAGGGGCGACACCTCGCCGAAGGCCGGCACGCGGTAGAGCACGTGGGCGGCGGTGAGGACGTGCAGGGTGAGCGTGGCGGTGACGGCGGAGACCACGAGGGGGCCAAGGCTTTCCATCGCGATGGTGCCGAGGATGATTTCGGCGACGAAGAACGAGCCCGCGATCGGCGCGTTGTAGGCGGAGGCGATGCCGGCCGCGGCGCCGCAGGCGACGAGCAGGCGTTGCTTCGGGGGCGTGAGGTTTCGCCAGCGCCCGAACCGCGAGGCCACCACCGCGGCGAGTTGCACCAGCGGGCCCTCGCGCCCGATCGAGCCGCCCGAGCCGATGGAGAAAAGCGCCGCGACGATCCGCACGACGCTGGCGCGCCCGGGCACGCGGCCGGTGCCGATCACGATCGCCTCCATGTAGTCGGTCGAACTCTGCGCCCGGGTGAGCTTCTCGCCGAAGACGAGGACCGCGCCCGCGATCGCCCCGCCGGCCGCGGGCACCAGCAGGCAGGCCCACCACGGCAGCCGCGCCATGGAGTCGACGATGCCCAGGCTCGAGTTGCCGAACCAGTCGTGCACCCGTTCGGTGAGCGTGGTGAAGAGGATCGCGGACAGCGCGCCAAGGAAGCCCGCCACCGCCGCCCAGAACAGCGTGACCTGCCATTCCGAGGGCTGGAGCCGCTCCTGCACCCACACGCGCCAGCGGAGCAGCCGCAGCAACCGGTTGAGCAGGAGCGTCGCGGGGTCGGTGACGACCTTCATCGGCGGCGGGTCGGCGCGGCGTCGTTTTTCAAGGGGCGGGAGCATGGCGGCCGCGGCCGGGGGAGACAAGTCCCGCGGGCCCGGGCCGGCGCGTCAGTCGATCGTATAGGGCTCCTGGACCTCCTCGGGCTCCTGCGGGGCGGTGAGCGCCACCAGCCCGCGGAGGGACGTGAAGTGCTGGCTGAGATCGAAGTCGCCGCCGAGCCCGCCGATCAGCCGGTCGAACAGGTCCCGCTTGGAGGCTTTGAGCGCCTGGATGCGCTCCTCGATCGTGCCGGCGGTGACCATGCGGTAGACGAAGACCGTGTTGGTCTGCCCGATCCGGTGCACGCGGTCCACCGCCTGCGCCTCGACGGCCGGGTTCCACCACGGATCGAGCAGGAAGACGTAGTCGGCCGCGTGGAGGGTGATGCCGGTGCCGGCCGCCTTGAGCGACACCAGCATCGCGGCGGATCCCCGCGCCTGCTGGAATCCCTGCACCGGCTTCAGGCGGTCGAGTGTCATCCCTGTGAGCTCATAGCGCGGCAGGTCGGGGAAGTTCCGCGTCAGCGCCTCGCGCACACGCTCCAGCAGCATCACGAACTGCGAGAAGATCACGACCTTGTGGCCGCTGCCCACGACCTCGGTGAGCTTTTCCACGAGGAGGTTGATCTTGCCGGAATCGCTCAGCGGCGACTTCAGCCACGGCAGCATGTCCGGATCGCAGCAGGTCTGCCGCAGGCGGGTGAGCAGCGCGAGGAAGCCGAACGACTTCTCGCGCATGGCCGCCCCGACGTCGTCGCCGAGGCGTTCCAGGCCCTCGCTGCAGATCTTCGCGTACTCCGCCCGCTGGACGTCCGTCAGCGGGCAGATGAGGTCCATCTCCACCTTCGGCGGAAGTTCCTGCGCGACCTCACCCTTGGTGCGGCGAAGGATGAAGGGCGAAAGCTGGGTGCGCAGGCGGGTCAGCGTGCCGTCGCGGTCGGTCGTCAGCGCGGTCTCGAACGCCGTCCGCGAGCCGAGCAGGCCGGGCAGCAGGAACCGGAAGATGCTCCAGAGATCCAGCTGGCGGTTCTCCAGCGGCGTGCCCGTGAGCACGATGCGGTGCTCCGCGCGGAGCGCGAAGCAGGTCTGCGTGATCTTCGCGTCGGGGTTCTTGATGAACTGCCCCTCGTCGAGGATGGCGTAGGCGAACGCCACGTCCGGGAGCAGCGCCCGGTGCTTCCGCAGCTGCGTGTAGCTGGCGATCCAGATCACCGGTTCGCGGTGGTGCGCGAAATCATGGCCGGTCTTCAGCGTGTCGACCCGCAGATGGGGGAAAAACCGCGCGATCTCCTCGCGCCACACGGGCACCACGCTCGCGGGACAGACGATCACGCTCGGCCGGTCCTTCACCTGGCGCACCGCGAGGAGCGACAGCACCTGCAGGGTCTTGCCCAGGCCCATCTCGTCGGCGAGGAGCCCGTGGCAGCCCACATCGCACAGGTGGTGCAGCCACTCCACGCCGCGCCGCTGGTACGGGCGCAGGATCGCCGGCAACTCGGGCGGCACCGGCGGCGGGCCGAGCACTTGTTTCCGCCACGCTTCTATCTCCGGCGACAGCGTCAGCCGCAGGCGGGCGTCGTTGAACAGCGAGAACACCAGGTAGGGCGAAAGCGGCTCGTCCTCCCCGGCATCGCCCGGCCGGGTCTCCCGCACGTTGTCCTGCCACGCGCGGTAGCTTTCCCATTTCTCCGGCGAAATGCTCACGATGCCGATGCTCGGCACGATCACCGGTTGCCCGCCGCGGCGCACCAGCGCCTTCACCTCGGAGTCGGTGAGCATGCGTTCGCCCGCCCGGAAGATCCACCGCAAGTTCAACCCGGTGCCGCCCGTGCCGAACCGGGTGCTGTTCGCCGGCGTCTTCTCCGCCACCGCCTCGATCTCCACCGTCCGCGTGCCTTTCAGGAGGTTCGCCGACCGTTCGTCGAGGTCGACCGCGAAGAGCTTCCTCCAGGCCGGCAGCACCGTGCGCAGGAAGTTCGGGATCTCCGCCAGCGACTCCAGCAGGTAGGCCCCGGTTTCCTGATGGTAATGGAAGTGCGCCTTACGGGCGTAGGCGGCGAGCCCGATCAGCTTCGCGCGTTCCGAGGTCGACACGTGCAGGTGGTGCGCCGCGACCTCGGGCCCGAGCGCCGGCGTGCGGGTTTTACCGTCCGCTTCCAGCCACATCGCCTCAAAGGTCAGGCCGCTGGTCTTCGTCCGGAAGACCAGCGTCAGCGTGCGGCCGGGCGCGGGTGCCGCCGGCGCGACCGGCGGTTGCGAAGCGGCCAGCCCGGTCCCGCCGTGGCGCGCCGCCGCGGCGGCGGCCGCGAGAC
>CAIUOU010000029.1 GCA_903900845.1 uncultured Opitutia bacterium | reverse complement strand
GGCTGCGACCGGTTCGATCTCTTCCTGCTCATCGGGCAGTCCAACATGAAAGGCCGAGGCGTCATGCCCGCGGAGCCGCTTCGCGACGAACGCATCGTCATGATGCACCTGCGTGACGACGCTTGGTACCTCGCGCGGCATCCGCTGCATCTCACCGGCAACGCGCGGACGTTCGCCGGGCACGACAACGCGGGGGTCGGCCCCGGGCTCACCTTCGCCACCACCGTCGCCGCACGAACGCCGCGTGCCCGTCTCGGGCTCATTCCCTGCGCCGTCGGCGGCTCGTCAATCGCACTCTGGCAAAGGGGCGCCAGGCTCTACGACGACGCCGTGCGTCGCACCAAAATCGCGCTGCGGCCGGCAGGACCGGTACAGGCGAAACTCCGCGGCGCCCTCTGGCTCCAAGGCGAAGCCGACGCCACCGACGCCCGCTTCCCCGGCCATGAGGAAAAATTGCTCCGGCTGGTGGACGATCTGCGCGCCGACCTCAGCGAGGCCAAATTACCCTTCATCGCCTGCACCATCGGTGAGATGCGCGTCGACGGTGACGGCGGCCGCAACGCCGACATGAACCGCCTGCTGATGTCTCTCCCACAAAAACGCCCGCACACCGCGTGCGTCGACGCCCGCGACCTGAAAACGCACATCGGCGACCAAGTGCATTTCGACACCGCTGCGCAGGAGGAGATCGGCCGTCGCTACGCCGGGAAGTACCTCGAGCTGGCCGCTGGCTGATCCGGCTTCTAGCCAGTACTACGGCACCTCGTAAACCTCGACCAGCACCTGTCCCGCCCCGGAGCCACCGGTGGCCTGGGCCGTGTAGTTCCCAGGTGCCAGCGTGAGCAGCAGGATGGCGTCGGTCGTGGTGGGCCCGCGGGGCGCAAACGCCCCGACTCCGGTCCCCACCGCAGCGAGTTGCGGGTCCCCGCCCCAATTGTCGTTCCCCGCGATCCGCGTTCCGGCCGAGAAAAGCTCGAGCCGCGGATCCGCCATCACGTCACCGGGGGCTAAGCCAAACTGCGTCAGCGAGGGCCCCATCGCGCGCACGAGCACGGTGCGCGCCGTGACGCCGCCGAGCACGAAGCCCGCCGTCAACAGGTCTCCCGCCGCGACCTGTTTGCGAACGGAGACGTTGATCAAACGCGGCGTCGCCGGACCGGCGGACGCGGAAGGCGTGGCGTCGAACATTTCCGCCAGGACCGAACCCGCGGCCGGGGTCGCGGCGCCCACGCGCACCGTGTAGGCGCCGCGTGCGAGGGCGGGCTGGAAAAGCGCGGCGTCGCGTGACCCGTTGGCCAGCGCGAACGCCCCCACCCGCCCGAACACGTCTCCCGCCGCCGAGTTCCAATCGTCGTTGGAAGCGAGCGGCGCGGCGGCGATCAGCTCCAACCGGGGATCCGCCAGGGTCTCTGCCGCCGGGATTCCGAACTGCACGAGCCCGGGACCCACTGCCCGGAATAACAGCGGTTTATTGCCCGTCGTGCGGTCACCGCCGATCACGGTCCCGACCGTGAACTCCGGATCCTGGGGATCGACGGCCGTGAGGATCGAAAGGTTGATCAACCGCCCCGCGTCGGACGAGGCTGACAAGGTCAGCGTGGCGGCGGCTGACGTCACGGAACCAACGGCGTTGGCCGCGATGCACGTGTACACGCCCGCCTCGGCGGCGCCAATGCCGCGCAGGATGAGGAGAGCGGAGGTGGCGCCCGGCAAAGGCACGCCGTCCCGGCGCCATTGGAATGCCGGCGCCGGATCGCCGGCGGCCGCGGCTTGGAAAACAACCGTGGAGCCGGGCGCGACCGATTGCGACCGTGGCGAGGCCGAAAAGACCGGCGCCGAGCGCGCAGTGACCGTGAGCGAAGCTGCGCTGCTAGCCGCACGTCCGCCGGAGTTGCTCACCTCGACCGAGTAGGAACCCGCATCCCCAGCCTGGACGTCGGTGAGCGTGAGCGTGTCACTCAGCGTCGCCGGACCGAGAGCCGCACCATTCCGGCGCCACTCGTAGAGCCGGGGTGTGGAGCCGGTGGCCGCAACCGTGAAGGTGACAGTCTGGCCCGGGCGGGCCTCGATGGCGGCGGGAGGTCGCGTGATGACGGGCGCCACCGGTCGCGCGGTGACGTTCAGGTTCATCGTGCTGGTGGCCGATCCGCGGCTGTTCGTGACCGTGACGCTCCACACCCCGCTGCTCACGGTGGCGACATTGTTGAGCGTCCAGGTGGCCGTGGAAACGCCCTGCACCAGGCCATTGCGCCGCCACTGGTAGGTGAACGGAGCGGTGCCGGAAACGCCGATCGCGAAGTCCACCGCATCACCCTCGACCGGACTCTGGTCCACCAAAGCCAAGGTGATGCGCGGCGCGACCGCGCCCTCGTTCGAGGCGTAGAGAAAAGCGGCACCCTCGCGGTCATCGGCGGTGAGCCCATCGACGTCACCGGAACGGCTGTTCATGACCGCGGATACAAACTGGCCGGCCTCGTCGGGGTGCCCGAGGCCGATCACGTGGCCGAACTCATGCAGCGCCACGCGGGAGAACTCGGCGGAGCCGCCGCCCGGGGATTTCAGCGGGCCACGGTAGGACTCCCACGTGTAACGGGTGTTGAAGATGACGTCCGCCTCGGTGCGGCGTGTACCGACGCGCCACACGGTGGCCACCGCGAGGGTCGACTCGCCGAAGGCGCGCCCGAAAATGTCGCCGCGGAAGACGACGTTGTTCACGCCGTTGCCGTCACCGATCGGGGCGGTGGAGTCGGCGATCCAGGTGAAACGCGAGCGGACCAACGAACGGTTCCATTCGGCCAGCATGTCGGCGGCGGCGGTGTTCCAAGTGCGGCCGTCGGAGAGCACCGGACCGGTGCCCAGCTGGAGGTGCATGACGATATTGCCGTCGGGCCACACGGGGCTGCCGCCGATGGTGGTGAAGGCCCGCGAGACGGAGGGCAGGAACGTGATGCCGGCTAATGCGAGCAGGGGAAGCAAGCGGCGCATGGCTCAGGGCAGACGAGCCCGCAGGGCCTCGGATCGGACGGCGGCCGTGAACTCCAACGGGCTCAGCGGCCGAGCACGGGCGAGCGACTGGCGCGACGTGAGCACGACGACCACCGGAGCGGTAAGTGACAGCGCCACATCGTCGGGCCGGACAAGCGGCGCGCCGTTATCGCGCGCGACGAATTCGGCCCCGGCCGCGTCGAGGAGCACGCGGTAACGCCCGTAGGCCATCGCGACCAACGGGCAGATCTGCGGGCCCGCACGCTCCACAAAGACGATTTCCCGGCCGCCCGGCTCGAACCGCGGCATGCCGGCAACCTCGAGCGTGAGGTCACCGACAGTACCCCCCAGGAACTCGAGGGTGACCTCGACGGGAAGCGCCGCGCCGCGGATCACCTCGCTGACGCGAAAGGTCACCCGCGTGAAGATCGCGCGGTCGGGACCACGCGTGACCAATTCGGAGCGCAGCGAAACCACCTCTCCGCGGAAGACGCTGGCCGCGCGGGCGACCAATTGCGGGAAATCGGGCGGCTGGACCGTGGTAGCCAAGGTGGGCGACGCGGCGACGAGCAGGCCGCCGAGCAGCACGGCGACCCATGAACGGATCGTGCGCCGGGGGGCGGCCGGGCGGTCAGGCGGATTCATCGCGCGAACCCGTGCGCCAATCCGGCCGAAAGACAAACGGGAAGAGACGGTCGAGCAGAACGCCGCACGCCTTCAGAGCCTTGGCGTGATCAATTGATGCACTGGCGGCAGGGAGCTTGGTGCCAACAAGCAGGAGACCCAGGCGGACTCACCGCTTCCCCGCGGCCCAGGCCGGCGGCGTGAAGGGATCGAACCCCATGATCGCGGGGATCACGTGAAACGCCGCGAGCAGGATCACGAGGGAACACACGATGTTCATCAGCAGCCCGGTGCGCACCATGTCGCCGACCCGGAGGCAACCGGTGCTGAACGCGATGGCATTGGGCGGCGAAGCGCCCGGCATCATGAAGGCGCAACTCGCCGCCAACGTTGCCGGGATCATGATCACGAACGGATGCACGCCCAGGCCGCCGCACAGACCGGCTAGGATCGGCAGAAAGGCGCTCACCGTGGCCGAGTTGCTCATCATCTCGGACACGATGACGACGAGCACGACGACGACCGTCGCCACCATCCAGAGGGGGACGCCGTGAAGAAATTGGAGCTCGTTGCTCAACCAGCGGGTCACGCCCGTTTCCGTGAGAGCGGCCGACAAGCTCAGACTGCCTCCGAAAAAGATGAGAATGCCCCACGGCAGGCTTTCCGCGTCCTTCCACGTGAGGGCGGTGCTGCCCAGCCGGCGATCCAAGGGCAGCAGCAGGAGCAGCAGCGCCCCGCCGATCGCCACCACGGCGTCATCGATCTTCGCTCCCGTCAGGTCCGTGATCACCCCGCTGAACATCCAGCACAGGATGCAGCCGGCGAACACGGCCGTCGTGACGGCCTCGCCGCGGGAGAAAGCGCCGAGCCGGCGGTATTCGTCGGACATGCGTTCGCCAAGTCCGGCAACAGCCGGCGCACCCCGCAGCAGGGTGACGCGCAGCAGGGCCCAGCAACAGAGCAGCAGGGTGACCGCCACAGGCACACCGAAGCCCATCCACTGCGCGAGGCTGAGCTCCACCCCGTAGGTCTTGGAAACGAACCCCTCCAGCACCGCGTTGGTGGGCGTGCCGACGAAAGTCGCCAGCCCGCCGAGACAAGGCGCGTAGGCCACTCCGAGCAGCAGGGCCTTGGAGGCCCGCCCGCCGGTGGCGCCGCTGCGTTCCACGAGCGCCGCGATGCTGGCCGCCATCGGCATCATGACCATCGCCGTCGCCGCGTTGCTCATCCACATCCCCAAAAAGCCCGTCACCAGCATCATTCCGCCCAGCAGAGCCGGCACGCTCCACCCGCAATGCCGCAGCAGTCCCAACCCTATCCGCTCGTGCACGCGCCACTTGCGAATCCCGATCGATAGCACGAAGCCGCCGAGGAAAAGGAAGATGAGATCCGCGGCGAAATTGGCGGATGCCTTCCGCAGAGGCATCACATCCAGCAACGGCAGCACCACCAGCGGCAGCAGGGCGGTGACCGGTAACGGGGCCGCCTCGGTGATCCACCACGCGGCCATCCAGAGCGCCAGCCCGCACGTGACCCACGCCGCATCGTTCATGCCCTCGGGGGGCGGCAGGAACCGCGTGAGGGCGAACAGCGCGAGACCGGTGATCAGGCCGGTGACGCGCAGCCACGGCGCGGTTTGCTCGGCATCAGCGTTGAGTGGCGGAGCGACGGAATGCGGGGTCATGGGGGCTCGGGAAGCGCGGGGGCCGCGCAACCCGCGCGTCACCGGTACCGGAATGCCGGCAACGGGCCCACGCCGGGCGATTTATCAAGCCGCCCGGCGGACCCGGCCGCCTCACTTCACCGCGGGCTTCGGCTTCGTGATCGGATCGAAATCGTCGGTCCGGAAGGGCGTCACCGGCAGGCCGTCCGCGGAAAAGAGATTGCAGACGGGGTTGTCGGCCCACGCGTAGCGCACGGCGATCGGGGCCGGCACCTGCTCGCAGGAGAGCTCGACCTTGTCCGGCGCGATGACCTTACCCGTGGCCCAGCGCCAGACCCGGTCCTCGCCGCAGACGGCGAACCCGCGCGCCGCGGGGACATCAAAGGCGCGGAGCGAGCTGCCGAAGCAGTCGAAGGTCAGGGTCGCCTTGCCGTTCGCGAACGCCACGCTCCGGTACTCCGGGCTGCGGAAGGGGATCTTCATCCCGTAGTCGTTGGCCAGGGCCCAGCGCACGAGCCGCGCCGCGACGTCCTGTTTGTTGCGCGGATGGATGTCGCGCCCCTCACCCACGTCGATGATCACCGCCTGGCCCGTGCGGGCCAGCCGCTGCGCGCGGGTTTGCGATTCGCGCAGCTCAGCCCAGTCGCTCTCGCCCGGCTCCGCCTTCTCGTCGCGGAAGTCGGCCAACTGGACCCAGTAGAACGGGAAATCGCCCTGGCCCTGCTCCTTGCGCCACTGCTCGATCATGAAAGGGAAAAGCTCGGCGTACTCATACGCTCGCGAGGCGTTCGACTCGCCCTGGTACCAGATCACGCCCTTGATGCCGTAGCCGAGCGTTGGATGGACCACGCCGGCGAAAATATTGCCGGGACGGGCGTTGCCGGTGAGCCAGGCCAGCGGCGATTGCGGCTGGCGGGGCAACTCCTTCTTCGCCGCCTTGGCCTTGGCGGACGTTTCCTTCCACTTCGCCATCGCGGCCTCGTGGTCGAGGCGCGGCTGGTCGCCCTTGAGCTGCGCCTCGCGATCACGCGTGGCCTTCATCAGCGCGGCGAAACGCGGATCCTTCTCGATCGTCTCCCGCCGCACCCAGGCCTCGGCGGCCGACCCGCCCCAGGCGTTGTCGATGAGCCCGACCGGCACCTTCAGGATTTCATGCAGGTAACGGCCGTAGAGGAAGCCGACCGCGCTGAAGCTCTTCACGGAGTCGGGCGTCGCGGCCTCCCACTGCCCCTTGAAATCCTTCTGCAGATCCTGCGTGCCCACCTGCGGCACCGAGATGATCCGCAGGTTCGGGAAGGATGACGCCAGCGCCTCGAGGTCGCCGTTGTACACCTGCGAGATCGCCCACTGCATGTTGGACTGCCCCGAGCACATCCAGACCTCGCCCACGAGCACGTCCTTGATCTCGCGCGTCGAGGAGCCGGCGATCCGCAGCGTGCGCGGCTCGGCGCTGGCCTCCAACGCGGTCAGGTTCACCGTCCAACGGCCGTCGGCCCCCGCCGTGGTGGTGTGGGTCTGGCCCGCGAAGGAGACGGTGATCTTCGCGCCCGCGGAGTCCCAACCCCAGATGGGGTTGGCCTGGCGGCGTTGCAGGACCATGTGGTCCCCGACGACCGCGGGCAATTTCAACTCCGCGCGCAGGACCGGCAGCGCGAGGAGCAACGTGAGAAAGCATGACAGGAGGGAGGGTATCTTCATGGGCAATGGGTAAACGTGGTGTTGGTACGAGCGCGCCGGGGCGTCTGGCAACCCGCTTCATGTGATCCGCGGAAATTGCCCTTTTCCAAACCGGGATCGCGCCGCAAGCTGCCCGCGATGCCCGCTACCAGCCCGCTCCCCCGCCGCCAGTTCCTCGTCGCCACCGTGGCCGCTCTCGCCACCAGCCGCCTGCCCGCCGCCGCCGCCGCGGAGCCCATCATCGATATCCACCAGCATACGAACTACGGGGGCGGTCGCGACAAGACGACCTACGCACCGATCCTGCCCCGACCGCGCAACGACGACGAGCTGATCGGGCATCAGCGCGCCCTCGGCATCACCACATCCATTCTGCTGCCATCGGGGCGGCCCGTGAAGCGCGACTCCACCCACGAGGGCCGGTCCAACGGGCTCGACGGGACCTGCACCGGCAACGAGGAATGCATGGCGCTCGCGCGGAAGCATCCGGGCGAATTCGTGTTCGGGGCCAACGAGGTCAGCGACCTCACTGACGCGCCGGCCATCGTGGAGAAGTACCTCAAGCTCGGCGCGGTCGCGATCGGCGAACAGAAGTTCGGCGTCGAGTGCGACTCGCCCGCGATGCAGCGTCTCTACGAACTGGCCGCCGCGTACAACGTGCCGATCCTCATGCACTGGCAGACCGGCAGCTACAACCACGGCTTCGACCGTTTCCACCGCATGCTGGCGAAGTATTCCCGGACTAACTTCATCGGCCATGCGCAGACCTGGTGGGCGAACATCGACGCCGCGAATGTCGATGACCCGCGCAAGCTCTACCCCACCGGCAAGGTCACGCCGGGCGGCCTCACCGACAAATACCTGCGCGACTACCCCAACATGTACGGCGACCTCTCCGCCGGCTCCGGTCTCGGCGCGTTTGCCCGGGACCCCGAGCACGGCGCCGCCTTCCTCGACCGGCACCAGGACAAGCTGATGTACGGCAGCGATTGCAACGACGCCTCCGCCGTCGCCGCACGCTGCTCCGGACTCCGCCAGCTCGAGCAGGTCCGCCGGCTGGTCACGAACAAGGCGGCCGAGCGGAAAATTCTACACGGAAACGCCAAGCGCCTCTTCCGGCTCTGAGCTAAGTCGGACCGGAACACCCCCGGCGCGCCGCGCCTCGCCTCTCAATCCACGTGGATCAGCTCGTTGGCGTTGAGCAGGGCGCGGCTGAAGGAGGCGGGGCCGTGTCGCGCGATGAGTGATTCGCCGGCGGCGCGCTCCTCGGCGCGCGGGGCGCGTTGGAAGGCGATCGCGTACGCCGCGCCCACCGGATCCGGACCCGCGATCCGCTCCGCCAGGGCGCCCGCCAGATCGAGGGTGAAACGGTGGTTGAGCAGCGTCAGCGCCTGCAGCGGCGACGTCGTGTTCGCGCGGCGCGGCGCGGCGAAGGCGATGTCCGGGAGATCAAAATCCGTCAGCACGTCGACCACGCTCGCGCGCGCGTTCTGGTGGTAGACCGCGCGGCGGTAGGTCTCCGGCCCGTGGGTATCGAGCGGGAAATATGTCGAGACGTTGTTCTGCGTGTACTTGTAGAGGCGGAACCCGGGACCTCCCATCGGCTCCAACCGGAGCCGGCCGGCGGTGGCCAGCATCGTATCGCGGACCTCCTCGGCGCCCAGTCGCCGCGGAGGAAAACGCCAGAGCAGGCGCGCGTCGCCATCGGCGCGTCCGCCGTCCTCGCGAAAGGCGCTGGACTGCCGGTAGGCGTGAGAGAGCACGATCTCCCGGTGCAGGGGCTTGAGCCGCCAGCCGTACGCGACCAGCCGGTTTGCAAGGAAGTCCAGCAGTTCCGGGTGCGAAGGTCGCCCGCCTTGGAAGCCGAAGTCACTCGGGGTATCGACGATCCCGGTGCCGAAGTGATGCTGCCAGACGCGGTTCGCGAGCACCCGCGGGGTGAGCGGGTGCTCCGGCGCGGTGATCCAACGAGCGAGCGCCAGCCGCCGCTCGCCCTCCGGGGCGTCCTCCGCCAGCGCGAAAGGGGGTGTGACGCCGGAAAGGATCTCGAGGCTCGCCGGCCGCACGACCTCACCCGGCTTCATCGGATCGCCGCCCTTATGCACGAAGGTCTTATCCGCGGGTTGGTCGAATTTCCCCGCCCACATCTGCGGAAGCTTCGGGACCTTGCTCAGGGCCGCCTGCACCTGCGCGCGCTCCCGCTCCAGCGCCGCCAGCTCCTTTTCCTCCTCCGGCGTGATCACCTCTCCCCGCACGCGCTCCAACGCGTGGCGTTCACTCCACGGCACGCGGTCGAACGAGGTCGCCACGGTGCGCCACGCTTTTCCGTCGACCGAAACCTTCACCTCATACTCGCAGGGCGTCGCCCCCTGTGCCTTGTCCATCAGGCCGCGGCCCTTCGCGTTGCTGAACGTCACGCGGCCGATCGTCTCCGAACGCGCCAGCGTGATTGTGAGCTCCGCGGGATTTCCGATGAACCATTGCTCCCCGTGCCGGCCGTCGATGCAGAGCTGCGGACCGTACGCCTCGGGAAAATCCTCCGCCACCGCACCCCGCGCGCCCTCGGCCCGGCCTCCGTTCGCCGCGAGGGCCGCGTTACGGCCGTCGGTCGTCCAGACCTCGAACTCCGTGAGCCGGCCGCCCCCGCGCGTGGCACGCCGGCTGTTGACCCGCGGCGGCGGACGCCCGGGCACCTCGGTGTTTTCAAGGACGGAAAAGCGCACGAATCGAGCCTCCACGGGCGCGAACGTCTCCTCCGTGAGCTCGGGGTCGATCTTTGCCCTGGGAAAGGCGCGCGTTTTCAGCAGCTCCTTCCCCCGGACCGCGACCGCGCGCTCGACGCGGTCGACCGCCGCGTTGATTTCCGCGAGACGCTTGTTCAGCGGCTTCGTCGAGTCCGCAAAGGCGGCGCGCTGCTCGGCGGTCGCCACTTCCCGACGCCCGTGGGTCACGCCCTCGAACGACGCCCGCAGGCGGTAGTAGTCCTCGGTCGGCATCGGATCGAACTTGTGGTGGTGGCAGCGCGCGCAGCCCACCGTCAGGCCGAGGAAGGCCCCTCCGGTGGTGACAATCATGTCGTCGAGCGTGGCCGCGCGGATGTTCGCCTTGGCCACCGGATCCTGGTTGCCCACGTCGTCATACGGGCCCGCGACCAGGAAAGCGCTGCCCACCTCGACCTCCGGGCGGTTCTTCCCAATCACGTCGCCCGCGAGGTGCTCCCTGATGAAACGATCGAACGGTTTGTCCTCGTTCAGCGAGCGGATCACCCAGTCGCGGAAAGGCCAGAGATCATCGATGATGAAGTTGCGCTCGAAGCCGTTGCTTTCCCCGAAGCGCACGACGTCGAGCCAGTGACGGCCCCAGCGTTCCCCGTAACGCGGCGAGGCGAGCAGGCGGTCGGCCAACGCCGCGGCGGCGGCATCCGGATCCGCGGCATGGGCGACAGCGAACGCCGCCACCTCAGCCGGGGCCGGCGGCAGGCCCGTCAGGTCGTACGTCATCCGGCGGATGAGCGTGCGGGCGTCGGCGGACGGGTTCTTGGCCAATCCCTTGGCCGAAAGCGCCTCGTCGATGAAGCCGTCGATCGTCCGGTGACGGAATTCATGCGCGACCGGCTGCAGGGACCACCACGACTTGTCGGCCCGCCGCACCTCGCCCGCGGGTCCCTCGCGCGGATCCGGCGCACCCATCCGCACCCAGGCGACGAGGTCGGCGATGACGGCGTCGGGCAGTTTCGGCAGTCGGGGCGGCATCGCGAAATCCTCCTCCACGTGGCGCACGGCGCGGATCAGGGGGCTCTCCTCCGGATTTCCCGGTACGACCGCCGGCAAACCGCTATCCCCGCCGCGCTGCCAGCCGGCACGCGTGTCGAGCAGCAGCCCGCCCTTCACCTTTTTCGCGTCCGCGCTGTGGCATTCATAGCAATGCTGGATCAGCGCCGGGCGCACCTTGGTCTCGAAGAAAGCCCGCCCGTCCTCGACCGCGGGCAAAGCGGGTGGGAACAAGGCGCTCAGCGCGCCCCGCCAGAGCAGTCTTTGCCAAGCCGCCGCGGTTTTCACGCGAGGATCGGCCGGATCACATGGCCGTGAACGTCGGTGAGCCGGCGGTTCGCGCCGTTGTGGTAATAAGTGAGGCGCTCGTGATCGAGGCCAAGCAGATGGAGCACCGTGGCGTAGAAATCGTAAACGCTGGTCACATCGACCGCGGCGCGGCGTCCGAAATCGTCGGTGGCGCCGTGGCTCACGCCGCCCTTCACGCCGGCGCCCATCATCCAGGCGGTGAACGCGTCGGGGTTGTGGTCGCGGCCGCTGGTGCCCTCCTGGTGCGTCGGCATGCGGCCGAACTCGGTGCACCACAACACGAGGACCTCGTCGAGGAGGCCGCGTTGCCGGAGGTCGGTGAGCAGCGCGGCGGTGGGCTGGTCGAAGACCGGCGCGTGACGGTCGTAGTCGGCCTTGAGCGTCTTGTGGGCGTCCCAGTTGAGGAGCCCGTCGACGGCGCTGGCCCGCGAGGCGCAGTAGAGGCTGACGTAGCGGACGCCCTTCTCGAGAAACCGGCGCGCGAGGAGGCAGTTGCGCGCGTAGGCGGCCTTGAGCGGGTTGGCGTCGCCGGTGCCGTAGAGCCGGTGGATATGCTCCGGCTCGCCGGCGAGATCGCTCACCTCGGGCGCCGCCAGCTGCATGCGGGCCGCGAGCGTGTAGGCCTCCATGCGCGCGAGGAGTTCACCGTTGCCGGCATGTTCCGCGGCGTGCGCGCGGTTCATGAAAGCCAGATGTTCACGCACGGCCTGCTCCTCGCCCGGGGCGGACCCGCCGGGGCGGACCAGATTGCGGAGCGCCTGCTGGGCCGACATCGCGACGCCCTGGTGCTGGGCGGGCAGGAAACCGTTGCCCCAATTGGCCTTCCCGTTGGGCGGCTCGCCGCGGATGTCCTGGATCGCGATATAAGTGGGCAGGTTCTCGTTGAGGGAACCGAGCGCGTGGCTCACCCACGAACCCGCGCTAGGAAACCCCTCGCGGGTGAAGCAGGTGTTCATCGCGACGCACCCCGGACCGTGGGTGTTGGTGCGCGAGCTCATCCCATGCAGGAAGGCGATGTCGTCCGCGTGCCGCGCCATGTGCGGCAGCAGCGTGGAGATCATCTTGCCGCTCCGCCCCGCGGGGGCGAACGCCCACGGCGAGCGCATGAGGTTGCCGTTCTTACCTTGGAACGAAACCTCCCCCTCGCCTCCGGGCAGCGGCGTACCGTCGAACTTCTCGAGCAGCGGCTTGTGGTCCCAAAGATCGATGTGCGACGCGGCGCCCGGACAGAAGATCTGCAGCACCTGCCGGGCCTTCGGCGCGAAATGCGCGCGCGGGGCCGGCGCGGCGGCAAGATCGCGCGCGAGCAGACGCGAGAGCGCCACGCCGGTAAGACCGGTGGTCATGTGGCCGAGGAAGTGCCGGCGAGCGAGGTCGGGCGGCGTCATGGGATCACAGCGGGGTGAGGGAAAGCTGACGCCGGGGCGCACCCGCGCAAGCGTCGAGGCGTGGCGGCGATCGCTCCCGCCGCACCTTCGACCAGCAACATCTTGCCACCCGGAGGACCCAGCGTCTCCTTGTTCCCTACCCTGCTGCTGCGAACATGCTGGAATCCCTGCTTGAGCTCCTGAAGGAGTCGCCCCTCTCGATGTGGGGACCGTTCCTGATTCTCGTGATCTGCGGGCTCGGTCTGCCCTTGCCCGAGGACATCGTGCTGGTCACGGCCGGCATTCTCGCGCAGGACGACGGCCGCTCGTGGATCCCCGTGGCCGTGCTGATGTGGTTCGGCGTGCTGCTCGGCGACTCCATCATCTTCCTGCTGGGCCGGCAATTCGGCGGAAAGCTGCTCGCCTGGCAGGGCTCTCACCGCCTCTTTCCCCCGGCGAAACAGGCAAAGGTAAAGGCGCTGTTCGACAAGCACGGCGCCACCGTGCTGTTGATCGCGCGTTTCCTGCCGGGGTTGCGCGCGCCGATCTTCAGCACCGCCGGGGCGATGCGCGTCCCCTACCTGAAGTTCGCGTTCCATGACGGCCTGGCGGCCGTGCTCAGCGTTCCCCTGTTCGTGTGGCTGGGGCACTGGCTCTGGGCGAAATTCTCGGACGACATGCAGCGTCTGCACGCCGCCCTCTCCAAGACGCAGTGGTTCGGCCTGGGCGCGATCGCGGTGATCCTCGCCGGTTCCTTCCTGATCTGGCGCTGGCGCCGCTGGTACCGCGAGCGCAACGTCGCCTGAAGGCGCCGGCACGGCGGCCGGCGCCCCGTGGAATCCGCCTTACTTGGCGGCGAGCAGACGGCGGGCCGCGTCGGCCGAAGGCCCGGCGGGAACCGCCTTCACGGAAGCCTCGAGCAGGGCGCGCACGGCCGCGCGATTGCCCGCCCGCGCGAGGTGCTCGGCGGCGATGATCGCAGCGTGCGCGGCCGGCAGCCGGAGTTCAGCGGGACCTCCCGAAAAAACGGCCTGCAATGCCTGCGCGGCATCGGCGTTGCCGATCAGGCCAAGGGCGGCGACGGCCGCGGGCGCGGCATCGGCCTTGTTCGCCAGGGCCAGTTTGCGGAGCTCGGTCACGGCCGCGGTGTCGCGCCGGACACCGAGCGAGTTGATCGCGCCGGCGAGTTGACGGCCGCCCAACGTGCCGAGCGCGCGGCGCAAAGCCGCGCCAGCGCCGGGATCGGCCATCGATTCAAGTCCGCTGCGGGCGTAGTCGCCGAGCTTCTCATCGGCGAGCAGGGCCGAGAGCGCCGCGATGGATTTCGCCCCGCCGAAGTCAGCGAGCGTCTGGCAGGCGCGGGCCTTTTCCTTCAGCTCGGCGGCGGGGTTGTTGAGGACGGCGAGGGCGTCGGCTTCGCGATTGGCCGCGGGAGCTCCGACCGCGTTGGCCGCCAGGAGCACAGCCAGCAGGGAAATGAGCGAGAGACGGGTTTTCATGGGGGTTACCGGTGCTACGGGTTTCAAGCGTGCCAAGGAGCGCGGCGGGCGCGGGTGCACATACGGTTCGCCTCGACATCGCCCCGGAAGGTTTCCGTGACGGGATCGAAGGACACCTTGCGCCCGAGGCGCCAGCCGATGGCCGCGACGTGCGACACGATGTGGCCGCGACGGGTGACGTCGGCGTTGGCGGCGGGCTTGCCGCGGGTCTTGATGCAGTCGAGGAAATCGCGCACGTGCTTCGAGGGATCCGTGCCGGCCATCGTCGCCGGCGTGCCGCCCTCGAGAAACTTCGGGTTGGAGACGGCGACCTTGCCGGAGTCGGCGGCCTCGACCCAGCCCTCGTCGCCCTCGAAACGGATCGGGCAGGTGCCGGGCGCGACCCAGTTGCCCTCGCCTTTGAAACCCGCTCGACGCATCACGAGCTTCACGCCGTTGGCGTAGCGCGCATGGATGGTCTGCCCCTCGGCCTCGTAGTCGACCGGTGTGGTGGCGTCGGCACTCGCACCCCACTGGCAGAGATCGACGGTGTGCGCGCCCCACTCCGGCAGCGCGGCGCCGCCGTGGAAATCGTAGTAGCCCCGCCAGCGGCCGTTCACGTACTCCTTGTTGTAGGGACGCCACGGCGCGGGCCCGAGCCAGCGATCCCAGTCACAGGCCTCGATGCCCGGCTCCGGCTCGCCCGGCAGCCAGTTGTGGCTCTCCTCCAGCTGCAGAATACCGGCGTGCACGGTGTGCACACGCCCCAGCTTGCCCCCGCGGGCCAGCGCGGCGGCGAACTGGAAATTGTCGACGTTGCGGCGTTGGGTGCCGGCTTGGAAAACGCGCCCGTAGCGGTTCACCGCGTCGGCCAGTTCCTGGCTCTCGCGCACCGTCATGCTGCACGGCTTCTCACAGTAGATGTCCTTGCCGGCCTTGGCGGCGAGGATCGACAACACCGCATGCCAGCGGTCGCCGGTCGCGATGACGACCGCGTCGATATCCTTGCGGCCGAGCACGTCGAACATGTCGCGCGTCTCCGCGCAGTCCTGATTGTTGTACTGGCGGTTGACCATCACGCGGATGACCTCGCGGCGCGTCTTCTGCACGTCGGCGATCATCACGAACTGCACATCGGACTGGCTGAGGAACCCCTTGAGCACCTCGCGGCCGCGCGGACCGAGCCCGATGCCGCCGACGACGATGCGGTTGCTCGGCGCGACGGCACCATTTAGCCCCAAGGCGGAACCAGGGATGATCGTGGGCACGCCCAGGGTGAGGGCGGTGTTACGGAGGAAACGGCGACGACTCAGTTTCATGAGGGGATTTTTCGAGGGGATGCGACCACGCAAAGCGGCGGATCGTTTCCGCGCAATCCGCAAAGCGCCCGGCCGCGACAGGCGCCCGCGCACGTCGCTCGACATCCGCCACGCGGCCGCTTCGCTGAACCCGATGTCCGCCCCGCCCGCCCGCGAACGCTTCCTTGAGCAGCTGCGCCTCACCGTCGCGGAAGGGACCTTGGGGAAACTCACGCTGGGCAAGCCGCGGAACGAGGGGGCGGGGCCGCGCAACCTGCATGTGAGGCCGGTCGCGCTGAAGTCCGGGGCGCATCTTAGCTTCGTGTGGCGCCATGCCGATCGCGACGTCACCAAGAACCATCCGCACGCGGAGGCGTTGGTGGAATTGGAACGGCTGATCGGGCGGGATTTTCTCGACGCGCACCTCTTCGCCGCGGACGTCTCCGCGCAACTAGAGTGCCGGCCCGACGGCACCGCGCGACTCCGCACGATGCGGGGGACGGGCCCGGCGGCGCCGGTCGACGCCGGTCACGATCGCGCGAAGCACCATGCCGTGCCGGCCGACGCCCGCTGGCTGCGGGAACTGGGCGTCACCAACGCGCAGGGCCGTCCGCGGGAGGGCATGGCCGACAAGCTGCGGCAGGTGCAGCGCTTCGCGGAGCTCCTGACCCCGCTGATCGACGAGGCGTTTCCGCCGGAAGCGCGCCCGGAAGGCACCCCGCCTTTGCGGCTAATCGACGCCGGGAGCGGCAAGGGATACCTCACGTTCGCCCTCGCGGAGGTGCTCGGTGCACGGGCGCGGATCACGGGCATCGAGCTGCGGCCCGCGCTCGTGGAGTTGTGCAACCGCGTCGCCCGCGACTGCAGCCTGGAGGACCGGCTCGGTTTCGTCGCCGGCGGGATCAAGGAAGTGCCGGCGTCGGGTTGCGACGGCCTGATCGCGCTGCACGCCTGCGACACCGCGACCGATGACGCGCTCGCCCTCGGCGTCGGGGCCGGCGCGCGGCTGCTGGTCGTGGCCCCCTGTTGCCAGAAGGAGCTGCGGCCGCAGCTCACTCCGGCACCGGTGCTCGCGCCGGCACTGAGGCACGGCATCTTCGCCGAACGCCACGCGGAATTCGCCACCGACGCCCTGCGCGTGCTGCTGCTCGAGTGGGCCGGCTATCGTTCGCGCGCCTTCGAGTTCGTTTCGGGCGAGCACACCGCGAAGAACCTGATGATCGCGGCGGTTAAGGCACGGGAGCCCGGCGACCCGGATCGTGCGCAGGCCGTGCGGGAACTCGCGGCCTTCTACGGCGTGAAGCACCACGCCCTGGCCGGACGCCTCGAGCTGGATCTCGCGCCGAAGCCATGACCTGGGACGAACTTGATTGGGAGGCTCTGGCGCGCCTCCGGCGCCGCTTCATCGGGCAAGAGCCGTTCGACGGCCCCTACTGGGAAAGCGAGTCGGAGATCGCGAGTTACGATTTCACCTACGGCGAGCGCATCGGCTGGAAATGGGACCACGTGGTGCGGGAGTTGCGTCTGCGCGGATGGCACCCGCCGGCCGGTCCCGTGCTCGACTGGGGCTGCGGCAGCGGGGTGGCGTCGCGCCGGCTACTGCGCGAATTTGGCGCGACGTGGTGCTCGCGGCTGACCCTGTGGGACCACTCACCGCTCGCCGCGGGATTCGCGGCGGAGTCGGCCGCCCGCGGGTTTCCAGGGTTATCCGTGACTCAGGCGACCCCGGGCCTGCTCGGGGGAGACGAACCTGTGGGGCTGCTGATCATCAGCCACGTCCTGAACGAGCTCACGCCCGCCGCCCGGGAGACGCTGCTGGAGCTGGTCGCGCGCGCCGAGGCGGTGGTCTGGGTCGAATCGGGAACATCGGCGGTTTCGCGAGCGCTCGGCGGAATCCGCGAGCGGCTGGCTTCAACCCTTCGCGTGGTGGCGCCCTGCACGCACGCAAACACCTGCCCGGTGCTGGCGCCGGGACGCGAACGCGATTGGTGCCATTTCTTCGCCCCGCCGCCACCGGGCATCTTCGCCGACTCCGGCTGGGTGAAATTCGGCCAACGCGCCGGCATCGACCTGCGGAGCCTGCCCTACTCCTTTCTCGCCCTGGACCGCCGGCCGCCGACGGAGGATCGCGCGGGGCTTTCGCGCGTGATCGGCCGCGTGGAGCACCTGAAGCCGTTGGCCCGCTGGTTGAATTGCGACGCGGCAGGCCTTGCCGGACTCGAGTTGCCCAAGCGGGCCGACGCCCGGCTCTTCAAGGAGTTGGAGCGCACGCGGGAGCCGCTCGTTTACCGCTGGCGTCGCGAAGGCGACCGGGTGACCGGGGGCGAGGCGGTCGGAGCGAAGGCCTGAGCCTCGCGGCTCTTCAAGGCCGGAAGTGTTTCGGGAAAAGCGGGATATTCTCGAAGTGCAGCACCTCGGGCGGGCCGTGGCCGCCAGCCGCCGGAACAACCTCCACGACATCAAGACGGAACGTGCGCGGCTTTTCACCCAAACGGCGAAGGTACGCGGTGATCGCGCGCCGCAGGACATTTTTTTTACGGCGATTGACCGTGTAATACCCCGGCACCAACGCACCGCGGGCCCGCGCCTTCACCTCGATGAAGACGAGGACCTCGCGATCGCGCGCCACGAGGTCAATTTCCTCCCTCCGGTCTTCCGGGTTGCGCCAGTTCCGGGCCGCGATGCGGAAGCCCCGTTCCCGTTCGAGCCACTGAGCCGCCGCCGCTTCCGCCACCGCACCCGTGTCCCTTGTCCCGCCCGGCTTGGGCGCGAAGAGACGGCGCAGGAAGGCGAGCATGGCGGCCACCGCCACCAGTCCGCCGCAGGTCCGCGGCTTTGACAACCCTGCAGGCGACCCGCAGGGTCGCGACACTGCCATGGCCTTGCCCTCCCCCACCGGAACCCTGAGGCGCTCCCTGCTGATCAAGGTCATCTCGAAGGCCGTGCCCAGCCGGGAGGATGTCGCCTCGGTCATCGAGTTGACCGCGTCGAAAGTCGTCGAGGCCCTGCAGGCGCAGTCGATGACCCTCTACCTGGTCGAGGGGAATGAGATCGCGTTCAAGCACGTCTATTATTCGCCGACCCTCTGGGCGGGAGACCCGGCGAAGGAGAAGCGCTTTCAGGAGACGACGGCCAAGCTGCTCGCCCTGCGTCTGCCTGCGGGCGCGGGGAACGTCGGCAAGGTGATCCAGAGCGGAGAACCCCTGTTTTTCCGCCAGAAGGACGACCCGCAGCTGATGACGTCCCTGGCCAAGACTACGGGGTTCGAGGTGAAGTCGATGCTCACCGTGCCGCTCAAGACCACGATCACGCTCGGCGCGATCCAGGTGCTCAACAAGGAACCCACCGCCGGCACCGACGGGAATTTCACCGCGAAGGACCTCGAGTTACTGAAGGAGGTCGCCGAGTACTCGGCCGCCCTGATCCACCGCATGGTGGACCCGAAGTTCACCCCCGGCGCCGAGTACACCGCGCGCTTCATCTCAAGGCTCACCGAGCTGCCGCTGGTCTCCCGGGCCGAGGAGGTCGAGATTGACGAGAAACTCATCGAGGTGACCGGCGACGCGATCATCCGCCGCGAGGGCGTCTTCCCCTTCAAACGGCTCGGCCCGAGTTCGGTCGCGGTGCTGATGACCAACCCGCTCGACTTCGCGCGCCGCGAGGCGTTCTCGCAGGCGACGGAATCCTCGATCGAGGAGGTGCGGGTGGTGTCGGCCACGCTGTTCGACGCCCTGCTCAAAAGGCACTTCAAGGAGTCCAAGGCGGGGCCCGCCGCGACGGAAGACGTGGACATCTCCTCGGTCGCCGAGGTCATCAGCACGGCTTACACCGAGGACGGCAAAGGTGAGGTCTCGGCGGCCGACCTCGAGGGCGAGGATTCGGCGCCGGTCATCCAGCTCGCCAACCGCATCATCGAGGACGCTTACGTCTCGGGCGCCTCCGACATCCACATCGAACCCATGGAGAAGGACCTGCTGGTGCGGTACCGCATCGACGGGCTTTGCCAGGAGAAACTCCGGCTGCCCAAGCAGGTCACGGGCGCGATGGTCGCGCGCCTGAAGATCATGTGCAACCTGGACATCTCCGAGCGCCGGTTGCCGCAGGACGGACGCATCGTCTTCAAGAAATTCACGAATAAGAACATCGACATCGACCTGCGCGTCGCGACGGGACCAATGAACCACGGCGAGAAGGTCGTGATGCGCATCCTCGACAAGCAGAAGACCACGCTGCCGCTGCCGGCGCTCGGCTTCTCCGAGGAGAACCTCGCGAAGTACCGCGAGTGCATCCGCCAGCCCTACGGCATGATCCTGCACTGCGGGCCGACGGGCTCGGGCAAGTCGATGACCCTCTACTCGGCGCTCTCGGAGGTGAACACGCCCGACGTGAATATCCAGACCGCCGAGGACCCGATCGAGTACACCCTGCCCGGCCTGAACCAGATGCAGATGAACCGGCAGATCGGCCTCACGTTCGCGCGGGCGCTGCGCTGCTACCTGCGCATGGACCCCGACATCATCCTCGTGGGCGAAATCCGCGACGAGGAGACCGCGGGCATCGCCGTCGAGGCCGCCCTCACCGGCCATCTCCTCGTTTCGACCCTCCACACCAACGACGCGCCCTCGACGGTCGCGCGCATCGGCGAGATGGGCGTGGAGCCGTTCAACATCTCCGCGTCGCTGATCTGCGTCTGCGCGCAGCGTCTCCTCCGCCGCGTATGCAAGGGCTGCAAGGTTGCCTACGAGCCGCAGGGACGCGAAAAAGCCCTGCTTGAGAAGGCGATCGGCTGGAGCGGCCAGATCTTCAAGGCCAGCCCGCACGGCTGCCCCACCTGCGGCGGCATCGGTTACAAGGGCCGCGTGGGCATCCACGAGCTCATGACCAACTCCGAGGAACTCACGGAAGCCATCAACAAGGAGGTCGAGGTCGCCGAGTTGAAGCGCATCGCGATGAAGAACGGCATGAAGACCCTGCACCAGGACTCGATGCTCAAGGTGAAGCAGGGTCTCACCACCCTCGAGGAGGCGCTAGCCAACGTCCCGCCCGACTTGATCACCTGATGGCGGATCAGGCCGGGGCGGACTGGGTGGTGGCCGTCTGCGTGGCGGATTGGCGGGCCTGGCGGACGGAGTCGGCGATGGTGGTCGGCTGGAACTCAGCCTCGCCGCGCTCGGCGTTGAACTTCATCGAGACGGTCTTCGAGACGCCGCGCTCCTCCATCGTCACGCCGTAGATGGCCTGCGCCGCGGAAACGGTGCGCTTGTTGTGCGTGATGATGATGAACTGGGAGTCCTTCACGAACTTCCGCAGCAGGTCGGTGAAGCGCCCGATGTTCGACTCGTCGAGCGGCGCATCCAACTCGTCGAGCAAGCAGAACGGAGACGGCTTCACCATGTAGAGGGCGAAGAGCAGCGCGACCGCGGTGAGCGTCTTTTGTCCGCCGGACAGCAGCGAGATGCCCTTGAGCTTGGTACCCGGCGGCTGCGCCACGATCTCGATGCCACTCTCGAGGATGTCCTCCGCCTGGATGAGCTCGAGGTGCGCCCGCCCGCCGCCGAACAGCGTGTGGAAGGTGTATTCGAAGTTCTTTCTGATCTGTTCGAAGGTGACTTGGAACTGCCGGAGCGAGGTCTGGTTGATCTCGTCGATCGCCTTGATCAGCTCGACCTTGGCCGTGTTCAAGTCGGTGACCTGCCCGGTGAGGAAGTCGTGGCGCTGCTTCAGCTCGGCGTACTCCTCGATCGCGACGAGATTAACCGCGCCAAGGCCGCCGACCCGCTGCCGCAGGGCCTCCACCTCGGTCTTGACCGCCGTCCAATCCGTGGAGTCGAGCGCGGCCAGATCCTTTTCCGTCGGCTCGCCGCGCGGCTCTTTGCGCCGGCGACGGCGCCGCGGGGCGGCCTCGGCCGCCTCGCCCTCGGCCGGCATCGCCGCGGTCGGGGTTGCCTCGCCGCCCTCCTCGTCCTCCTCGTCCAGATCGAGGGTTTTCATCCCTTCCGGCTCTTCCTCGGCGCGCCAAAGCTGCATCCGCCAGTCGACGGTGCCGATCGCAGTCTGGAACTCCCGCATCGCCTCCTCGGCGAGGAACTCCACCCGCTGGCGCGTCTCCGCCAGCCGCACCTCGTGGGTGCTCAACTCCTGGAAGGCGCGCTCCGACTCCTGGCGCACGGCTTGTTGCGCCGACTCCAGCTCCGATATCCCACGCTCGGCCTCGGCCAGCTCGCGCCGCGCCGATTCCACCTGGCCCTGGGAAACCTGCAGCGTCTCGGCGAGCGCCGCCGCCCGCTCCCGCTGCACGGCCGCCTCGTGTCCGAGCTGGGCGACCTGCTCGGTCCAAGACTCGATCTCCAGCTGTCGTTGCACGAGCAGCTCGTTGAGCTGGAAACGCCGCCGCTGCATCTCGCCCAGACCGCGGTCGATGACCTCGACCTTCTGGCGCCTCTCGGCGAGCTCAAGGCGGGCCTGGGCCAAAGTCTCGCGCTTCAGGTCGCGATCGGTGCGGACCTCGGTGATGCGGGTCTCGAGCCGGCGGATATCCTCGCGCCGCGCGGCCGCCGCGGCCTCGGCCTCGGCCAAACCCGCCTGCGCTTTTTCCCAACGGGCGTGCGCCTCGTTGCGCGCCTGCTCGAGGGAAGTAAGCTCCGACTCCATTCGGGTGAGCTTGCTGCCGATATCGTCGGCGTTGCGCCGCGCCCCGCGATCCTCGGCCTGCACGGAGGCGAGCGCCTGCGTGGCGGCGAGCACGTCCGCCCGGCGTTGCTCGACGACCTGCTCCGCCTCGGCCAGCCGGGCGGAAAGCGCGTCGATCGACGCCTTGTGGTCGTCATGGGCCTTCTGGTCGTCGGCCAGCAGGCGCGACGTCTCGCGCAGGTCGATCTCGCGCTGGACGATGCTCTGGGCGGCGCGGCGGTTGCCATGGTGGCCACCGAAGACGAGGCCGCGACGATCAACCAGATCGCCCTTGCGCGTCGCGACGGCGAGGAAAGGAAACGCGGGATTGGCCTTCCAGAACTCCAGGAAAGCCCCGAGATCGTCGGCGATGTAGGACTCCCGCAGGACGCCGAGCGCCGGATGGGCCGGATCCACGTCGCCCAGCGCGGAAACCGCCGGCACCAACCCTGGCGGCAGCTCATGGAAACCTTCGGTCCGAAGGCCCATCTCGGTCACGCGCAGCACGGCGGCGCCGATCTGCTCCGTCTCCAGCTGGGCCAGAATGCGCAGCGCGGTGCCGAGTTCGGCCACGCTGATCGCCTCGGCGGCGGAGCCGAGGATTGCCTCGACCGCTTTGCCAAAATCGGCCTTCACCGAAAGCCCGTGCGTGATCGGCACGACCTTCGCGCCCGAGAGCGCGGTGTCGAGACGCCCCTGCAGCACCGCTTTGGCGCCCTCGCCGAAACCTTCCCACTTTTCCTGCAGTTGCTGCAGCAGCCGGAGCCGCGCGGTGCGTTGCGCCAACTGGCGATCAATCTCCTGCAGCCGGCGCTGGGAGTCGCGGAACTCACGGGTGAGATCCGTGACCGCCTGCTGCGCCGCGGCGCTCTCGTCGTTGGCGCGGGCGCGCGCCGAGAAAGCCTCCTCCACCCGGGCAACCGCCTCGGCGGCGAGCTGCTCCGCCGCCTCGCGCTGGGCCCGGATGCCCGTCAAATCCTGCGCCAGCAGGTCGTGCTTGTGGACACTGGTCTTCTGGTCGACCTCGTAACCGGAGCAGTCGGCGCGCAGCCGCGCGACAGTGCTCTCCATCTGCAACAGTTCGAACTTGGCTTGGTTCAGTTCCTGCTCGAGCCGCGTGAGCTCACCCTCGGTGATTCCCAGCTCCCGGTTGCGCTGCTGGTAGGCGGCGTCGCTGCCGCCGAGCAGTTCCAATTGCTGCTGCTTGTCCTGCGCGCCGGTGTCGGCCTGCGCCGCGACCTCGCGCAGCTGCATTTCCAACTCATCGATGCTGCCACGGGAGGAGGAAAGCCGGTCCTCAAGGCCGGCCCGTTTGATCTCGGCGAGGTTGGCGCCGTTCTCCGCGGCCTCGCGCTGCGAACGCACGTCGAAGACGGATTGCTGCGCGTCCTGCACCCGCTGCCCCAGCCGCCCGCGGAGCGCGCGGCGTTCGGCGAGCGCACTCTCCTGGGCGTCGAGTCCGGCGCGGCGCTCGTCGGCCGAAGCGCGCATTCCTGTCACCCGGCTCTCGAGGTCGGCGAGCGTGGCGGCGAGCTCGGCGTGTTGACGCCCGCTCCACGCGAGCGCGAGGTGACGCAACCGGTGGCTGAGGCGCTTGTAACGCATCGCCTTGGCGGCCTGCCGGCGGAGGCTGCCGATCTGGCGGGAGACCTCCCCGATCACGTCGGCCACGCGGGCGAGATTCTGATCCGTGAGCGCGAGCTTCTGCAGGGCCTCGCGGCGCTGCGACTTGTACTTGGTGATGCCGGCAGCCTCTTCAAAAACCGCGCGGCGTTCCTCCGGTTTGGACGAAAGGATCTGGTCGATCTGGCCCTGCGCCATGATCGAATAGCTCGTCCGGCCCACGCCGGTGTCCATGAAGAGCTTCTGGATGTCCTTCAACCGGCACGGCTGGCCGTTGAAGGCGTACTCGCTCTGGCCGTCGCGGTGCACGCGGCGGGTGATCTCGATCTCGTGAAACTCGCTGCCAAGCTGCTTCTCGCACTCGGTGAGCAGGAGGGAGACCTCGCAGATCTGCGCCGCCTTGCGGGTGTCGGCACCCTCGAAAATGACGTCCTGCATCTTGCCGCCGCGCAGCGCCTTCGCGCTCTGCTCACCCAGCACCCAACGGATGGAGTCGGCGATGTTGGACTTGCCGCATCCATTGGGGCCGACGACGGCGGTCACGCCGGGCTCAAACTTGAGGGTGGTGGGATCCGCGAAGCTTTTGAACCCGTGCAGCTTGAGCGCCTTGAGATACATGCGGTGGAAAGAGGTCGGGATTGAAGACCCGGCCCCTGCCCCCGCAATGGAAAACAGGCGCGACCGGGTTTCGTTCCGACAAGATTCGGGCTCGCCTCACCAAAGCCGCCCCGCTGCGCTCCGCGCCACCCCATGAAAGCGACCCGCCACCGATCCGCCGCCGTCCTGTTCGCCGCTCTATCCGCCGGCGCTTTGCCCGCCGCGCCCGTCCTCCGGGGCGTCGGTGCCGCGATGCGCGACGTGGTCGAAAGGCGGGAGATCGCGGGAGCGGTGACGATGGTGGTCACCGCGGAACAGGTCCTCCACCAGGAATCGACGGGGATGGCCGATCTCGCGGCCCGGAAGCCGATGACCTCTGAGGCGCTCTTCTGGATCGCCTCGATGACCAAGCCGGTGACCGGCGCCGCGATCCTGATCCTGCAGGATGAAGGCAAGCTCTCCGTGGATGATCCGGTCGCGAAATACATCCCGGACTTCACCGCGCTGAAAACACCCTCGGGGCGGCCCGCCAACCTCACGATCACGCAGATCCTTTCGCATACCTCGGGCCTCGGGGAAGCCTCGGGACCCGCCGCGCTGGAAGCGCGCACGCTCGCGGATCTCGTTCCCCTTTGGCTGGCGGCGCAGATGCAGTTCGAGCCGGGCGCGCAGTGGAAATACTGCCAGTCGGGCATCAACCTCGCGGGGCGCATCGTCGAGGTCGTGAGCGGCAAGCCGTTCGATGTCTTTGTGCGCGAGCGCATTTTCGTTCCGCTCGGGATGAAGGACGCGACCTTCTACCCCGATGAAGGACAGCGCGCCCGGATCGCCACAGGGTACGCGCGGAAAAAGGAGACCGGTGGGCTGGAGCCCGCCCCGGCCCGCGCGGAGTTCGGCCGACCGGGACGCCCGCCGCTGGGCAACGCGGGACTATTCTGCTCGGCCGACGACTACGCGCGCTTCTGCCAGATGCTGCTCGGCGGCGGCGTGCGTGAGGGGAAACGCGTGCTCAGCGCCAAGGCCGTGAAGGCGCTGGCGTCGGCGGTCACGGGCGATCTGCCGACGGGGTTTTTCCAAAACGAAACGTTCGGCAAACACGGCGCCAACTACGGCTGGGGCATCGGGACGTGCGTCCTGAAGGCACCGCATGCCGGCGCCGCCGAGATGCTTTCACCCGGATCCTACGGGCATGGCGGGGCCTGGGGCACACAGGCGTGGATCGATCCGGCCAAAGGCGTGGCGTACATCCTCATGGTGCAGCGCGCCAACTTCCCCAACAGCGACGCGAGCGACGTGCGCGTCGCCTTTCAACGCGCCGCGGCCGCGGCCATCCGGCGCTGACACCGGCGGCTCACCGGAGCCATCCCACGTCGAGCAGCCAGCCCCGGAAACGCTCGCCGGTCGTATGGCCGAACGGGTTCCCGCCGACCTGTTCGTGGCCCCACGGAAACTCGTAACCGACCGTCGGTGTTCGGAAAACCTCCACGCCGTCGACCTTCAGTACCGCGTCGCCCGGCGCTTCGTGGCCGTATGCGGCCGGGTTGAATGAGGGCAGCCTGAACTCGATCTCATATCCGCGCGGCTTCACGGAGATCACCGGCGAACTAACGCGCGGGTACATGTAGCGTTCGTAAGTGAACTTCACCCCGCCCGGCGCGGGCTCCACGAACAGGATGTTGGATCGATAGTGTGCTCCGGCCGCGAAGACCGGTTCGCCCTCGGGACGCAAGGCGGGCGGCAGCACGACCCGCATCCGCAGCGCGCCTCCCCGCGGCGCTTGATCCTCCGTCAACCCATGCGCGAGCTCGTCGCGACGGAACACGCGAGAGAACCGATCCAGAACTTCGCCGGAGAAGTCCGGGCCGATCGACCCGCCCTCCCGGTGTCCGGCCGGGATCTCGCCAAGCACTGTCTGCACCGCCCGCCCGCCGCTGAACCAGACGGCGACCCCGGTACGCTCGCGGAACTCCTCCATCCGCCGAGCTCCCCGGGCCCAACGATGCCCGCCGGGCCGGTACAGCGCGGGCGATTGCACCGTGACGGTGTGCGTGTGGCCCGGATCCCACTTCAGCGGCCGGCCCCAGACCACCGGCATCGCCTCGACCGCCACGCCAAAGCGGATCAGCCGCTCCCCGATGTGCTCCACCAGGATCCGGTGCGAAACCCGCTCGTCGGAGGGACGCCAAAAGGTCTCCACGCTCCCGGTCGGGCGCTGGTTGAACCGCACCTTCAGCACCTCGGGTCCGTCCACCGCGCCCGCGAGCCGCCCGGCCTCCGCCAGCCAGCCCTCCGTCCTCGCGGCCAGACGCTGCCAATCATCGGACCAAAGCTGGCGCATCGAGCGACCGTGGTAATCGAAAGCCACCAGGGCGCCCACCAGCACGGTCAGCGCGGCCGCGGCACCCGCGGCGACGGCGACGAGCCCGCCGAGGCGAGGACCCGCGTGTTGCGCCCGGCGCTCCAGGGCGAGCAGTCCTGTCAGGGCGAGGAGTGCGAGACCGACGGCATAGTCCGTCTGATAACGCATCGTGGTCGACAGGTAGCAAAGGACGAGTCCCCCGACCGGCAACACGTAGAGCGCGAGCACCAGCGTGGCCGCGCCGAGACCGCGCGCGTCGATCCCGTCGCGCCGCCACCACGCGAAGGGGAGCGCGAGGAGAAACCAGATGTAGGGAAAGGTGACCGCGATGCCGCAGACCTCCTCCGTCCCGAAGTAATCGGGAATGTGCGAGATCTCGATCGCCTGCGCGAAAACGAACGGGAACTCCGTCGACCAGAGCAGCGGCTGGAAGAAGTAAACCGAGAAGTTGTGGGCGAAAAACCGCGCGGCGAAATGCACCAGCTTGCTCTCGTAGGCCCCTGACAGCTGGTAGTTCTGCCCCCACTCAAACGGGCTATCGAAGCGAGCCTGGTTATGCGCCATGATCGCGAGCCCGCAGAGCCCCAGCGGCACCCCGGCGGCGAGCACCAATCTCCACCACTCGCGTGCCGGCCGCGATTCGCGCCACGCGCGCCAGACGGGCACCAGCAGCATCCCCGCCGCCAGGAGGCAGGTCGGACGAGACCCCACCGCCAAACCCAGGCAGAGCCCCGCCGCCACCATCGCGGACAGCGGACGCGCGCCATGGACCGCATGGAAGCAGGCCGCCGCGGCCAGCAACGTGAACGCGATGCCCGCCGCGATCGGGAGCTCCCACATCATCGGCCGCTGCGCCAGTGCGAGCAGGTGCGTCCCGAACGCGAGACAGAGGATTCCGGCGGGCGCGACGACCGGGTGGCTCGCGGGAAAGTACCGCCGCCGCACCGCAAGCCAAAGCCACGAAGCGGCGCCGAGCGCGAGCAGGCAAAACACCAGCGCGGCTTCGCCCGTCACCATCTCCCGGCCGGTGAGCACCGCGTAGGGCCACATCAGCGTCAACGCGGGCGCCGCTCCGAAATAGGTGTAGTACTTTCCCTGGTACAGGGAGATGTCGCCCAGCTTGTACGGGCCATTTTGGGCCGGATCGTAGGGATCCGGGAGCGCCAGCAGTTCCGGCGCGGGTTCCTTGTCGAGGTTCAGCTGCCCCTTCCGCCAGCCGCGGACGAGGAGTTTGTAGTAATCCATGTCGCCCCAGTCCTCGAACCCGTTGTTCCCCCGGACCATGAAGTGGAGGAACCAGCCGCCGAACAGGAGCGCCGCCGCGACACCCGCGATCCCCCACCGCCGGGCCCGGCGGGCGCGAACCGTCTCGCCCGCGGGGGAGACTCCCGGGATGACAACCGGTTCAGGCGCGGTTGGGGGAAGGACGGGCATGCGTCGCGACGGAGGCGCGAAGCATGCGGCTGAACCCCGGGTTGACGATTACATAGTGGTCAGAAACCCGGACGCGCTGCCCCGATTGCCAACCGGCGCGAAAACTGGCCCGCTACCCGCCGTCATGAAGAACCCCGCCCCGCTCCTCTCGTGCCTGCTCGCGCTCGCCGCCGCGCCCGCGCCGGCGCAGGTCGCCCCCGCCAGCTCCTCCCTCCCCCCACCCCGCCCCGTCGCCACGGTGCCGTCGGAAGAGGCCGTTCGTCTCTCGCCCTTCGAGGTGAGCACCGACCGCGACACCGGCTTCGCCGCGGCCAGCTCGATGGCCGGTGGCCGACTCGCCACGGACCTGCGTGACACACCCGTGGCCTACTCGGTGGTGACCCGGGAGTTTCTGGACGCGCTGAACCTCACCGACCTGCAGTCGGCCGCCGAGTGGACGACCTCGAGCACGGTGGCGGTGGACAACGGCCAGCAGAATTTTTTCTTCAACCCGGTCCAGTACACGGTGCGCGGTGCGGGCGCCGGCCGGCCGCAGCGGAATTTTTTCCCGCAGTTCAACAACGGCGATTCCTACAACCTGGAGCGGTACGACTTCGGCCGCGGGCCCAACGCGATTCTGTTCGGCAACGGATCGCTGGGCGGGATCAGCTCCGCGACCACGAAGCGCGCGCAGACCGGACGTCCGGTGCGGCAGCTGCAGTTCGCCGCCGGCTCCTGGGAAAACTACCGCGGCACCTTCGATCTTAACCAGCCCCTGAACGAGCGTCTCGCCGTACGCGCCGCGGGCGTGTGGGGCGACGCCGGAGGCTGGCGACAGAAGGATTACGACAAGCGGAAGGCGGCATTCCTCACCGCCACCTGGCGACCCTGGCGCGACGGCGAGTTGCGTGTCGAGGGCGAGTACGGCGAGAACTCCCGCCAGTCGGCGGTGACCTTCATGAACGACCGTTTTTCGGGGTGGAACGGCACGACCTACGCCGCGCCCCGCGCCCTCTCCACCCTGCCGTCCAACGCCAACGCGATCGGCGTCAACCGCCGCGGCGCCAACTATTTCGTCTACCAGCCCTTCGCCGCGCCGGGCGTGATCTTCAACTACCAGAACGATCCGATCACCGTCGCCGGCGGAAACACCGCCCAGACCCCGATCGCCGGCTACACCTACGGGAGCGCCACGTCGTTCAACACCGCGGGCGCCAACCTGCTCTACGAGATCAACATTCCCCGCGACCGCTTCGCCAACGCCGAGCGTTTCTCCTTTTTCCGGAGGCCCCACGAGGACTTCACGCTCTCGCCCGACCTCCCGATCCTCGGGCAGCGCTTCAAGGACATCCAGCTGAACTACCACCATCGCCACGGCAACCTGCACTTCGAGATCGCCGCCGACTTCAACCGCACCGCGGCGGTGACCAACGGCGAGCCCAACCGCGACTTGCCCAACATCTTCATCGACATCAACCGCGTGCTCCCGAACGGGCAGCCCAACGACAACTTCCTCCAGGCCTACGGCGACGGACAGTACATGCGCGCCTTCCGCACCTTCACTGAGAACAACGGCCGCGCCGCCCTCGCCTACGTGCTGCCCACCCGCTTCGGGCACTTCACCGTCAATTCGCTCGGCGGTTCCAACAACAGCGAGAACACCAGCGACCACCGCTACCTCAGCGTCGCCCGCGGCGCCGACCAGCGCCTCTGGGCCTACAGTAACCAGCGCATCCGCATCCGCCGTTACTGGAACACCACCAGCCGTCCGTCCCCGGACCTCGCCGGGCGCGCCCTAAGCTACATCGACCCCAACACCAACCTGCCCGAGACCATCCGCCCCATCTGGGCCATCGAGGCCGACCGCCGCGACACCCAGAACATCACCAACAACCGCTTCAACTACGCGCTCGCCTCCCTCAACGCCAAGTTTCTCAACGGCCGCTGGGTCGTGCTCGGTGCCGTCCGCCGCGACTCCTACTACTTCCAAAGCCGCCAGCAGATCCACCAGGGCGACTACCCCGCCGACTGGCCCGCCACCTACCATATTCTCCGGCCGGGCGCGCCGGCCGACTACGCCAACCTCAACTACACGCCGCGCGACGCGAACGGCGTCGCCGTAGGCCCGGTGCAGGAGGCGGCCATCCGCCCGCGCGACTCGATCGGCAACCGGTTGCCGCAGTACGCCAACGTGCGGTTCAAGGACGACTTCAATCCGCCCCCGGTGGAGGGCCGGCAGGTCACCCGCAGCGTCGGCACCGTACTCCACCTCGCCTCTTGGCTGAACCCGGCCGTCAACTTCGCCGAGACCTTCAATCCGCCGGGCTCCATCGTGCGCATCGACGGCCGGTCCCTGGAGCCCACCGTCGCCACCGGCATCGACTACTCGCTCCGCATGGAGCTCTTCGGCAACCGGCTGAACCTCAACTTCACTTACTACACGACCGATGAGGTCAACAACACCATCCCCCAGGACGGCCCGGGCTTTTTCAACACCCTCTACGACGCCAACGTCGTCGGCGACACCAGCACCACGGGCCGCAACATCCGCGGCATGGGCCGCTTGCCCAGCCAATACCGCGATACCCGCACCCGCAGCGGCGAGGGCTACGAGATCGAGGTCACCTTCAACCCCACGCGCGCATGGCGGGTCACCGGCAACCTCGGCCTGCCCCGTCTTTACGAGGCCAACGCCTACCCCGACGTTCGCGACTACATTGACAAGACCGCCGCCGTCTTCCGCCAGATCGCCAACGACGCGGGGGTCATCATCGGGTCCGACAACGTCGCGCGCGTTAACGAGACGATCCCGATCAACGAGCGGTCGTCCGACGTGAACAGCGCGGTCACCGCGTACAACAACATCTACTCGTTCCGCCGGAACATCGTGGACGGCAAACGCCTCCAGCAGGACCAGCCGGTGGCGAACATGTTCGCCGACTACACCTTCCAGACCGGCCGCCTGAAGGGCCTGCGGATCGGCGGCGGCGCCCGCTACCGCGGCAAACAGATCTTCTGGTCCAAGGTCGAGGACACCATCCCCGACCCGCGTAACCCCGCGTTGGCGATCGATGACCCCACCAAGGACGCCTACACGCCCGCCTACACGCCGGACGACTACACGATCGTCACGGCTACGGTCGCTTACACCTGGCGGTTCAAGGACCGCCGCGAAGTGCAGGCCAACCTCGTGGTCAACAACCTGCTCAACGACCGCGGCCCAGCCTACTCCTCGACCGCGCAGAACGCCCACGTGATGCGCCCCCTGAACAACGACTACACCTCACCGGCCCGCGAGACCGTGCCGCGGTACTACGCACTCAAGCAGCCCATCAGCTGGACCCTCACGCTCACGACCAAACTATGATCCGGCCAGGCCTCCGCCGGACATCCGTCCGAGGTCGGGCAAAGGATCAAATCCCCCTCAGGGCGCGGCGACCTCGTCCGGTTGCCCCGTCGCCTTACGGAGCGCAGCCACGGCCACGTTGTAGCCGTAATATGCCTGGATCTGGTTGGTGCGGGCGGTGGTGAGATCCACCTGCGCCGCGAGGACGTCGAGTTGCGTGCTCGACCCGGCGTTGTAGCGCGCATTGGCGAGGCGGACCGCCTCGGCGGCCTGCTCGACCACGCGGGCCGAGGCCTCGGCCAGCTCGCTGGCCTGCTGCCACTGGGAATGAGCCCGCGTCACCTCGACCTCAACCGCCAGCCGAGCCTCGGCTAGAGCCAGCTGGGTCTGAGTAAGCGCGGAGCGCGCCTGTGCGACGCGGCCCTGCGTGGCGCGGCCGTCGAAGATGGCCCAGTCGGACTGCACGCCCAGCAACCATCCGTTGCTCGAGTCGCCGAAGCCGTTGGTCGGTCCCTTGCGCAAGGCCCAGCCACCGTAGGCGGAAACGGTCGGCAGACCGCCGGAGCGCGCCGTGGCCACGCCCTCCTCCCTCGATTCGGCGAGCCGCGCGAGCCGGACCAGATCGGGGCGGTTGACGCGTGCAGCGTCGAGCGCGGCGAGCCGGTCGAACTGACGCGGCGTGAAATCGAGGGTGCCGGTGAAGACCGGTTCGTTGCGCCCTGTGGCGGAGGGCGGCGTGCTGAAGCCCAGAGCGAGACGGAGGGCCTCGATCGCGAGGCGGTAATTGTTGCGGGCGGTGATGAGCGGCACCTTGGCGTTGGCCACCGCCACCTCGGCGCGGAGCTTCTCGAAGCTCGAGACCGTGCCGGCCTCGAAGCGGTCCGTGGCGGTCTTCAGCTGCTGCTGCAGCAGCTCGAGGTTGGATTCCTGCACCTTGATCTGCTCGCGGGCGAGGAGCACTGAATAAAAGGCCGTGCGTACCTGGAGCAGCGCGTCGTTGATGACTGCCTGGAGGTCGAGGACGGCCGCCTCGCGCACGAGCTTGGAGCCCCGCACGGCCGATTGCACGCCGCCGCCGGAATAGATCACCTGCGACGCGGTGACGCTGATCTGCCAGGTGCGGTCCGAGGCCGGGAAGCCGTTGGAGACGTCGCGGTCGTTGCGCTGGTAGAGCGCGGAGGCGCCCACGCGCGGGATCTCGCGGGCCGAGACCTCGAGGAGCACGCCGTCCTGCTGGCGGATGCGCTCGCGCGCCTGCCGGATGGAGAAGTTGTTCTCCACCGCGAAGCGGATGGCGGTCGGAAGGTCGAGGGTCTCGGGCACCGCGACCGGCTCTGCCGCGGGGAGCGCGGCGCCGAGCGAGAGGGAAAGCAGGAGGAGACGGGACACGGGTTTCATGGACTTACGGGGCGGCGAGGGTCGCGGGGGCGGAGCGGGTCGCCGAGGGCTCCGCGGGCCGGGAGGCGGCGGAGTGATCACGGGCGATCAGCATGTAGAAGGCGGGGACGACGAAGAGTGTGAAGAGGCTCCCGACGGCCATGCCGACGACCAGCACCCAGCCGATGCTGTTGCGGGCGGCGGCACCGGGGCCGGTGACGAAGATCAGCATGACGTGGCCGAACACGGTGGCGGCCGAGGTCATGAGCACAGGCCGCAGGCGCGTGGCCGCGGCGCGCCGGATGGCGGTCAGCTTCGACTCCCCCTGCTCCTGGAGCCCGTTGGCGAACTCGACGATCAGGATGCCGTTCTTCGCCACGAGCCCGACGAGCGTGATGAGGCCGATCTGGGAGTAGATGTTCAGGGTCGTCTCACCCAGGAAGACCGGGAGCATCGCCGCCACGACGGCGAGCGGCACCGAGCCGAGCAGGATGACGAACGGGTCGCGGAAGCTGTTGAACTGCGCGGCCAGCACGAGAAAGATGAGGATCACCGCGAGAACCGCCGCCTTCCACAGGGCGCGGCCCTCCGAGCGCAGCTGCCGCGACTGCCCGCCGTAGTCGATCGAGTAACCGGCCGGCAGGATCTCCGCCGCCTTCTGCTCCAGCTTCTTCAGCGCCTCGTTGATGCTCGGGCCGACACCGGTGATCTTGACCGAGTTGAGCTGCTGGAAGCGATTCAGGGAGCGCGGCTGGACCGTCTCCCGCAGGGAGGCGATCGTGCCGAGCGGGATGAGCTGCCCGCCGGGACCCCGCACATGGTAATCCAGCAACTGCTCCGGGTTGATGCGGGCGCCGCGCTCCACCTGCGGGATCACGCGGTAGCTGCGACCGTCGTTGACGAACCGGTTGACATAACCGCCGCCGAGCATCGCCCCGAGGTCGCGCGCGACGCCGGCGAGGCTCAGACCCATCGACGCAACCTTGTCGCGGTCGATCTCGATCTCGATCTGCGGCAGGTCGAACTTCAGGTCCGCGTCGGCGAAGAAGAACACCGGCATGCCGCCCCCTGCGTTCGCCTCGGTGTTGGCGTAAAGCACGAGCTCCTGCGCGAACTCCAGCATCTCCTTGTGCTCCGCGGTCGACCGGATCACGAACTCGATCGGGAATTGCCCGCCCGCGGGCAGCGGGTCGGGCGTGTTCACGATCACGTTCAGGCCCGCCACCTTAGCGGCCTCGGGCTGCAGCGATTCGCCGATCGCGACGGAGGTGCGTTTCCGCTCCGACCACGGCTTCAGGATCATGCCCGAGAACCCGAACTGCGCCGCGGTGAGCTGGAAGGATGTGTCGTACTCCGGCGTACGCTCGTACATCCGCTGCACCTCCCGGGAGTAAAGCACGTTGTGGTCGATCGTGGAGGTGGCCCCGGGCAGCGTGATGGTGAACACCACGCCCTGGTCCTCCTTCGGCGCGAGCTCGCTCTGCGCGAACAGGAAGAAAGGCACCACCAGCAGCGTGAGCAGCGTCGCCCCGGCGAGCACATACTGGATGTTGCGGTAGCGCCGGCCCAGGAGGAGGTCGTAGGCGATCACGAAGACCGCGCCCAGCACGCTGGCCGCCGCCAGGCCGGCGCAGACCGGCGCGGCGGCCGTCTTCACCGCCGCGGCCCCGAAAATACCCCACACCACGGCCAACGCGAGAGGCGCGAAAGGTATCCACACCACCAGCGACCACCCCAGCAGGCGCCAGCCCGCCCGGCGGTCCTCCCGCGGCGACACCAGCACCCCCACGATCTTCTCGTACCGATCGCGCACACGGTCGAAGACGTGGTTGGTCCAGCCGGTCAGCCCGCGTTCCTCCTCCGCGTGTCCCTTGAGCAGGTAGGCGCTCATCATCGGGGACAGCGTTAGGGCGACGAAACCCGAGACCGCCACGGCTCCGGCCAGCGTCATCGCGAACTCCCGGAACAAGGCACCGGTCAGCCCACCCTGGAACGCGATCGGGGCGTAGACGGCCGCGAGCGTGATCGTCATCGAGATGACGGGGCCGACCAGCTCCCGCGCCCCGAGCAGCGCCGCGTCGAAGGGCGTACGCCCCTCGCGCACGTGCCGCTCTACGTTCTCGACCACCACGATCGCGTCGTCGACGACGATTCCGACCGCGAGCACGATCGCGAGCAGGGTGAGCAGGTTGACGGTGAAACCGAACGCCGCCATGATCGCCAGAGCGCCCACGAGGGAGAGCGGCATCGCGACGATCGGCACCAGCACCGAGCGGAACGAGCCCATGAAGAGGAAGATGACCACCGCGACGATCAGCAGCGTCTCGGTGAGGGTCTTCACGATCTCCCGGAGCGCGTCGTCGATGTACTTGCTGGCGTCGTAGCCGACCCGGGCCTTCAGGCCGGCCGGCAAAGCCCGCTCGATGTCGGGCAGCGCCTCGCGCACCCGCTTGATGACCTCCACCGTGCTCTCGGAGGGCAGCACCCAGATGCCCATGAACGTCGCGGTCTGGCCGCCGAAACGGACCTCCTCGTCGTAGCTCTCGGCGCCCAGCACAACGTCGGCGACGTCGGCCAGCCGCACAATGACGCCTCCGCGCTGCGCCACCACCAACTGACGGAACTCCTCCACGTTGCGCAGGTCGGTGTTGGCCACCAGGCTGACGCGGAGCATCGAGCCCTTGGTCGCGCCCACCGCCGCGAGGGCGTTGTTCGCGGCCAGCGCCTGACGCACATCCGCGGGACTCAGCCCGTGCGCGGCCAGGCGGTCCGGCTTCAGCCAGGCGCGCATCGCGAACACCCGGCCGCCCAGCACGTCGGCCCGTTGCACGCCCTTCACCGCGGAGAGCCGCGGCTGCACCATGCGGTTCAGGTAGTCGGTGATCTGGTTCTGGTCGAGGGTGTCGGAGTAGAAACTCAGGTACATCGACGCGAACTGGTTGTCGCTCGTCTCGACACTGATCGTGGGCGCCTCCGACTCGGGCGGCAGCTCGCCCCGCACCTGGTCGATCTTGGAGCTGATCTGCGCAAGGGCGGCGTTGGTGTCGTAATTGAGCCGCAGGTACACGCTGATGGTGCTGAAACCCGCGCGGCTCTCCGACTCGATGTAGTCGATGCCGTCGGCGCTCGCGACAACCCGCTCGATCTGCGTCGTGATGTAACCCCGCACGGTGTCGGCGCTCGCGCCGAAGTAGACGGTCGCGATCTTGACCACCGCGCTGTCGCTGCGCGGGTACTGCCGCGTGTTCAGGCGGAAGACGGCCACGAGCCCGACAACGAGGATGATGATGTTGACCACCAGCGCGATGACCGGGCGCCGGATGAAAAGGTCGGTGAAGCTCTTGGAAACCATGGCGGTGTGCGGGCGGGCGGGGTCGGCCCGGGGCGCGTCAGGTGTTGGGCAGGCGCGGCGCGGAGTTAGCGGACGGTTGCACCGAGTCGTTGATCTGCACCTCCGCGCCGTTGCGGAGCTTGAACACGCCGGTCGAGACGACCTTCTGGCCGGGCTTGAGCCCGTCGACGATCCCCACGAGGTCGCCGCGCGTGCCGCCGAGCTTCACGAACTGCTGGCGCACGCCGAGGTACTCGGCGCCGTCGGGACCCTTCATGCGCTCCACCACGTAGACGGAGTTGCCGTAGGAGGCGTAGGCGATCGCGGTGGCCGGAACGACCACCACCTGGTCACCGCCGGGCAGCTCGACCTCGACGCGCGCGAACATGCCCGAGCGCAGCTCCTCGCGCGGGTTGGGCACGGTGGCCTGAACGAAGATATTGCGGGTGACCGCATCGACCTCGGCGTTGATGGCCGAGACCGTGGCGTCAAAGCGACGTCCGGCGAAGGCGTCGACCTGCAGCCCGAGCCGCTGCCCGATCGCGAGGGCCGGCAGGTGACGCTGGGGCAGGCTGAAGTTGACGTAAACCGGATCCAGCCGCTGCAGCGGCATGAGCGGCGCCCCGCGCCCCACGTATTGTCCCAAATTGATGACCCGGATGCCGACCCGCCCTTCGAACGGCGCCCGCACCTGTTTTTTCCCGATCACCGCCCGCAGGGCGGCGACCTCCGCCCCGGCCTGCTTGTAGGCGGCAGTCGCGGCGTCGAACTCGGACCGCGAGATCGCCTTCTGCTCAAAAAGGCCGCGCGTGCGGTCGATGTTGATCTTAGCCAACTCCGCGCGGGCCTCTGCCGCGGCCACTTGGGAGCGCTCCACCGACGTGTCCAGTTCGACGAGCAGGTCCCCCGCCTTGACAGTGGCGCCGTTCTCCGCGGCCACCCGCACGACGGTGCCGTCGATCTCGGCGCTGATTGTCACACCCTGCACCGGCGCCAGCGTGCCGATGGCATTGAGCGTGGGGCGCCACGTCTCGGCGCGGCTCTCGAACGTGGCGACCCCGATCGGGGGCAACGTGTGCGGTGAGGATGCCGCCTTCTTGATCTGCGCGGCTTTGACGCCGCCCAGCGCGAGGAAGACGGCGATGAAACCGCCGAGCGTGATGAGGAACTTCTTGAGCATGGTCTTGGAAAGGATTCGGGAGAAATCAGCGGGAGCCGGCCCCGAGCACCGCCTCGGCCGCCGGCAGCGGAGCATCAGGGGCGCGGACAGGGCTTTCCTCCTCCTCGGAGGCCCGTTGCATAACCTTGCCCAGCAGGCGAACCAGCGTAACGCGTTCTTGCTCATCGAGGGTGGCCATCAGCCAGGCCATTCGCCGGAAATGCTCCGGGAGGATCTCGCGCAGCAAGGCACTGCCCCGCGGGGTCAGGGAAACCGCGCGCATCCGACGGTCATCGGTGTTGGGCGTGCGGGCGACGAGGCCGTCCCGTTCCAAGGTGTCGACCAGTCCCGTGATGGTCGCGCGCGTCACCCCGGTACGCTCCGCGAGCTCCGCGGGAGACAAGGCGTCTCGGCCGTCGCCACCGGGACGCTCGGCACTGCCCCAAAGCGCCATCAAAACGCCGAAACGACCTTCGGAGATGTGGTGCCGCGCCAGATGGCGATGAACCACGCGGAAAACTTCATCCCCGGAGCGAAGCAGATGCAGGAAGACCTCGGCCGCGGACGGATCCAAATCCGGATAGGCCTGCGCTGCCTTCAGAAGGCATTCGTAGCGGGGCAGGTCCCGGAGCATCAGCAATGGCATGGCGGAAAACAAGGAGGCAGATAGTCAGGCGACTAACAATCGGCGCAAGGAAGCGAGCTAGCTATTAGATTGAGCCCGGCGGCGGAGTAGTGGCGCCTGCGTGGTGCGGGCGCGATCTTCAGACGGATTGCGCCGCCGCGACCACGGACTCTACCGTGAGCCCCAGCTCCTTGAAGACAACCGGCGCGGGCGCACTGAGGCCGAAACGGTCGATCCCGACGACGCGGCCGTCCAAGCCTACGTATTTGTGCCAACCGACGGTCACCCCCGCCTCCACCGCGACCCGGCGGCGGCAGGAAGACGGCAGCACCGACTCGCGGTAATCGGCCGGCTGCCGGTCGAATATCTGCGTGCTGGGCATGGACACCACGCGTGTTCCAGCGCCGAGGGTATTGGCGGCGGCGAATGCGAGCTGCAGCTCGCTCCCGGTCGCGATGAGGATATGAGAAAGCGGAGCGGACTCGCGCAGCGCGATGTAGCCGCCCTTGAGCACGCCCTCCCGGCGCGTCTGCACCGGAATCTCGTTCAGGGTCGGCAAGGCCTGCCGGGTCAGAGCGAGCAACGTGGGACCATCCGCGCGGGCCAAAGCCGCGGCGAAGGCACCGGCGGTCTCCTCCGGATCCGCGGGACGAATGACATCGAGGTTCGGGACGACCCTCAGACCGGCGATCGTCTCGACCGGCTGGTGAGTCGGACCGTCCTCCCCCACCCCGACGGAATCATGCGTGTAGATGTAGACCACCGGCAGACGCGCCAACGCGGCGATACGCATCGCCGGCCGGGAGTAGTCGGCGAAAACGAGAAAGGTCGCGATGCTCGGACGAAAGACGCCGTCGTAGGCGACGCCGTTGGCGATCGCCGCCATGCCATGCTCCCGGATGCCAAAACGGACATTACGACCCGTGCGGCAGGCCGGCTCGAAGTCCTTGTCGGCCGCGATATAGTTGAGCGTGGAGCCGTACAGGTCCGCGCTGCCGCCAATCAGAAGGGGCAACTTAGCTGCGAGCGGCTGCAGGATGTCGCGGCCGGCAGCGCGCGTGGCGAGCTTGGCGTCGGCCGGGAACGCCGGCACCGCCTCGAGCAGCGCCGAGGCCGAGGGAGCGCGGTCGGGCGCGGAGGAATCGAGCAGTTCGGCGAGGGCCGGGTTCGCGGCACGCCAGGCCTTGTGGAGACGCGACCACTTGTTGCACGCGCGAATGAGCCGCTGGCGGTGACCCTCGAAATAGGCGCGAACGTCGTCGCTGACGAAAAAGTGCTGGTCGGCCGGAAGACCGAGGCCGGCGCGAGCCGACTCGGCGAATTTAGCCCCGCCCTCGCCATGGCCCTTGGCGGTGCCGGCCACCTCGGGAATGCCGCGCCCGATCTGCGTGCGCGCGATGATCAGCTGCGGCCGGCCGGACTTGGTTTTCTTGGCCTTGTTGTAGGCCTTCAGCACCGCCGCGAGGTCGTGACCGTCGATCGACTGCACATCCCAACCGAGGGACTTGAAACGCAGCGCGGTGTTCTCGCTTTGGGTCTTCTCCGCCATCGCGTCGAGGGTGACGTCGTTGGCGTCGTAAATAAGGATCAGGTTGTCGAGCCGTTGGTGCCCGGCGAAGGAGACCGCCTCCATCGCCACACCCTCCTGCATGCAACCGTCGCCGGCCAGGCAGACCACATGGTAATCGAACAACGCGTGCTCAGACGTATTGAAGCGGGCCGCGGCCATCTGGCCGGCCAGGGCCATGCCGACGGCGTTGCCAACGCCTTGGCCGAGCGGGCCGGTGGTCGACTCGACACCGGGCGTCTCGCGGAACTCCGGATGTCCGGGTGTGACGCTGTGGAGCGAGCGGAACTTGCGCACCTGCTCCAGCGGAACGTCGTAGCCGCTCAGGTGCAGCCATGAGTAGAGGAACATGGAACCGTGGCCGGCGGAGAGGACGAAACGGTCGCGGTTCAGCCAGCGCGGCCGTTCCGGATTATGCACCAGAGCATGGCCGAAGAGCACCGCTCCGATCTCCGCCGCCCCGAGGGGCAGCCCGAGATGTCCGGAGGAGCAGGCGTGGACCGCGTCGATCGCGAGACCGCGGGCCTGGTTGGCGGCTTTGCCGAGGAGGAGCGTTTGCAAGGTCATGCTGAATAAACTTTCTACGAGTACAGACCGTCACCAGATCGGGAAAGCATGAATTCGCCCGGCCACGCCTGACAGTCGGGGCCCGTGGGTGCGGGCCGGGGAAAAAAGAAAGGCGGACCCGGTGGGGTCCGCCCTTGAAACAGCCGAAAGAATCCTCAGCTGGCGGCCGCAGGGGCCGGCGCGGGAGCGGCGGCGGCTTTGGCGGCCTTCGCGGCCTCGTGCTGGGCGTGAACCTCGGCGGCGCGATCCTTTTCCTTGATGGCGACGGCCGCCTTGCCGGTGCGCTGGCGCAGGTAGTACAGGCGGGCGCGCATGGCCTCGGACTCGCGCTCGACTTCGATCTTCTCGATGTTGGGCGAATTGACTGGGAAAACGCGCTCCACGCCCTCTCCGTAGCTCAAGCGACGGACGGTGAAGGTCTCGTGGATACCGGAGCCCTTGCGGGCGATGACGATGCCGGCGTACACCTGAACCCGCTCCTTGTCGCCCTCGCGGACCTTGGTGTGCACGCGCACACCGTCGCCGACTTTGAACGGCGTGATGTCATTCTTCACCTGATAGGCGGTGATCTCCTTGATGATCGGGTTCATGGCAGTGAGTTATTTGAGTAAGTCTGGACGGACTAGCCGGGTCTTTTCCTCCTGACGCGCGAGCCGCCATTTCTCGATTTCGGCATGGTTGCCGGAGAGCAGAACCCCGGGAACGGACATGCCCCGAAATTCGGCGGGACGCGTGTATTGAGGAAAGTCGAGCAACTTGCGGGTGAAGGATTCGTGCGTCAACGACTTTTCCTCCCCGAGCACGCCGGGGATGAAACGGGCGAGCGCATCAATCACGACCGCGGCCGCCAGCGTGCCGTTGGTGAGCACGTAATCCCCGATCGAAATCTCCTGATCAATCACGCGGTCGCGGATGCGCTGGTCGATACCCTCGTAGTGCCCGCTAAGCAAGACGAGGTGCCGCTCGCGTGACAACTCCTCGGCGAGCGCCGTGGAAAACGGTTTCCCGTCGGGCGTGAGATAGATCCTCCGGCAACCCGGCGTCTGCAATTGCTCGATCGCGGCGAAGACCGGCTCCGGCTTGAGCACCATCCCGGCCCCGCCGCCGAAGGGCCGGTCGTCGGCCGTGCGGTGTTTGTCGGTCGTCCAACCCCGCAGATCGTGCACCCCCACCTCCAGACGCCCGGCTGCGATGCCCTTGCCAAGAATGCTCTCCGCGAGAAAGCCGTCCAACATGCGCGGGAAGAGCGTCAGGACGTCGATCCGGAGGGCCATCGGGGAAGCGCGGGCAAAAAAAATCGCCCGGGGAAACCGGGCGATCGTGAAAGGGGTGATCCGCGATCAGCTCGCCGCGGCGGCCGAACGACGCGCCTTCTTGATCATGGCATGCATCGTGTCGGTGGGCGTGGCTCCCTTGCTCAGCCAATAGTCGATGCGCTCCAGGTTGATCTTGATCGGATTGCCCTTGGTGCGCGGCGTGTAGGTGCCGAGATTCTCGACGGCGGCTCCGTCGCGACGGGAACGCGCTTCAGCGACGACCACGCGGTAGAGCGGCTGGTGCACGGAGCCAACCTTGGTAAGGCGGATTTTGAGGGCCATGTAGGAAACGTTTGCGGAGCGGTTCTTGCTTGGAAAAACCGAGGAGGACACGAACCGACAATCAGCTTGTCAAGCCCCTGTTCCGACAGCTTTCTCCGCCCCTTATGCTCAAAGCCGGCATCGTCGGTCTGCCCAACGTGGGCAAGTCCACCCTCTTCAACGCCCTCACCCGCTCGCGAAAGGCCGAGGCCGCCAATTACCCGTTCTGCACCATCGACCCCAACGTCGGTGTGGTCATGGTACCCGACGAGCGCCTCGCCGTCCTCCAGCGCATCGCGAAGACCGGCGTCGTCATCCCGGCCGCGATCGAGTTCGTCGACATCGCCGGCCTAGTCGCCGGCGCGAGCAAGGGCGAGGGCCTCGGCAACCAGTTCCTCGCCAACATCCGCGAGGTCGACGCCATCGTGCAAGTCGTGCGCTGCTTCGAGGATCCCGACATCGTGCACACGATGGGCAAGGTCGACCCGGTCCGCGACATCGAGGTCATCACCACCGAACTCGTGCTCGCCGACCTCGACGCCGTGATCAAGCGCATCGAGAAGTCCCAGAAGAAGGCGAAGTCCGGCGACAAGGAGGCGCAGGCCGAGATCGCGCTGCTGCAGCGCCTTGAGCCGCACCTCAACGCCGGCAAGACCGCCAACCTGCTCCCCGCCTCCGAGGAGGAGCAGAAATTGATGAAACTTTTCCAGCTGCTCACCGCCAAGCCGGTGCTCTTCGCGTGCAACGTCGCCGAGGGCGATCTCGCCACCGCGGAGCAGAACCCGTTCGTCCAGCAGGTCGCGGGCTTCGTGCGCTCCCACCACGACGCCGCCTACGTCCCGATCAGCGCGCGCATCGAGTCCGAACTGATCGACCTCGCGCCCGAAGAGGCCAAGGCGTTCCTGAAAGACCTCGGGGTCGATGATTCCGGGGTGTCCAAGCTGATCCAGGCGACCTACGCCCTGCTCGGGCTGCAGACGTACTTCACCGCCGGCGAGAAGGAGGTCCGGGCCTGGACGATCCGCAAGGGATGGAAGGCTCCGCAGGCCGCCGGCGTGATCCACACCGATTTCGAAAAGGGTTTCATCAAGGCCGAGGTCGTCTCCTACGCCGATCTCAGCCGCCTGGGCAGCGTGGCGGCCGCGCGCGATGCGGGGAAATACCGGCTCGAGGGCAAGGAGTACGTGTTCGCCGACGGAGACGTCGCGCTCTTCCGGTTCAACACCTGACCGCGCGACGCGCGGGGTTGCAGCGGACGCCGCCGGCGGCTTGCGTCCGATCATGCGCGCGCCGCCACCCATCCTCCTCGTCGTCCTGGTCGCGACGGCGCTGCGCGCGCATCCGGAAATTGAGGCGGGGCTAGCCCGCTTGAACACCGCCGTGGCGACCCAGCCGGGCAACGCCGACCTCTATCTCGAACGCGGCGAACTGTACGCGCGGCACGAGGAGTGGTTCCACGCGGAGGCCAACTATCTAACCGCCGCCGAGCTGGCGCCACGCCACGCCGGGATCTTCCGCGCGCGTGGCGCGCTCGCCCTCGCACGCCGCCTGCCCGCGGAGGCGCTGTCGTTTTTGAACGAGGCCCGCGATCTTGATCCCGCCGATCTTTCGACGCGCATCCTGCGCGCGCGGGCCCTGCGCCAGCTGGGCCGGAACGTTGAGTCCGGGGAAGAACTCGATCATGTGCTCCGCCAGTCCCGATCCCCTTCACCGGACCTGATCCTCGAGCGCGCGGCGCTGCTGAGCCCGCCGGAGTCGCTGCGGATGCTGGATGGCTTCCTATCCCGGACGGGGCCGGTGCCAGCCCTGGAGATGCGCGCGCTTTCGCTGGAGGAATCGCTCGGCCGGATCGACGCCGCCCTCGCCCGCCTTGACCGGTTGACCGCCGCTGCCGAGCGCAAGGAAGCCTGGCTGAGGCGGCGCGGCGACATACTGCGGCGCACCGGCCGCGAGACCGAGGCGCGCGCCGCGTATACCGCGGCCCTCACCGCGGTCTCGTCGTTGCCCCCTTGGCTGCGTGAGTCGCCCGAGTCGGCGGCCCTTGCCAACGAGCTCGCAACCCTCGCCCGTTCCCCGTCGTCTTCCCCGCCATGACAATCCGCCCCGCCCTCCTGCTCGCCTTCGTCGCGCTCGGCCTGTCCCCCCTGGGCGCCGCCACGACGATCCTCCGCGGTCCTTACCTGCAAAGCGCCACGCCCGACAGCATCGTCATCCGCTGGCGCACGGACGCGACGGAGGCTTCGGTGGTGTCCTACGGGACGGACCGGGAGCAGCTCACGAGCGTGGCGAAAGCCGAGGGAATCCTAACCGAGCACATCGTTCCGCTCTCGGAGCTGAAACCCGCGACGACCTACTACTACACCGTCGGATCCGTGCCCTTCGCGCCCCCGGCCGCCGGCAAGTCAGGCTCCTCCAGCCGCGCCGCCATCCACAGCTTCACCACCCCGCCGCCGGCGGGAACGGTCAAGCCGACCCGCATCTGGGTCCTCGGCGACCCGGGCACGAAGAACGACGTGCAGCGCGCGGTACGCGACGCGTACTACAATTTCACGGCCAAACGCGCGACCGACCTCTGGCTGCTGCTCGGTGACAACGCGTATCCGGACGGTACCGACGCGGATTACCAGAAGGCCATTTTCGAGATGTACCCCGCGACCCTCCGCACCTCGCCGGTCTGGCCGGCACTGGGCAATCACGACGCCCGGAGCGCCAACTCGGCGACCCAGTCCGGCGTCTATTACGACATTTTTTCGCTCCCCACGCGCGCCCAGGCCGGCGGGGTGATGTCGGGCACGGAGGCCTACTACTCCTTCGATCACGCCAACATCCATTTCATCTGCCTCGACTCGCACGATACCGAGCGGAAGCCCGACGGGGCGATGATGCAGTGGCTCAAGGCTGACCTCGCGGCGACCACGCGCGACTGGATCATCGCCTACTTCCACCATCCCACCTACACGAAAGGGACCCACGACTCCGACAAGGACAGCGACAGCTCCGGACGCATGAACGACATGCGGGCGATCTTCCTCCCGGTGCTCGAGCAGGGCGGGGTTGACCTCATCCTGACCGGCCATTCCCACGTCTACGAACGTTCGCCGTTGATCAACGGGCACTACGGCAAGAGCCCGACGTTCGACGCCGCGAAGCACGTCGTGCAGAGAGGCGACGGACGCTTCGGCGGCGACGGCGCCTACCGCAAGAAGCGCGGCCGCGTGCCCAACGCGGGCGAGGTTTCGATCGTGACCGGCAGCGCGGGGCAGGCCGGCTCGAAGCCGCCGCCACTCAACCACCCCGTGTTCTACCTCGCGCTGAACGAAGCCGGCTCGTCCGTGATCGACGTCGACGGGCTCCGGCTGGACCTGACCTTCATCAACGACAAGGGCGAGAAGCGCGACTGGTTCTCCATCATCAAGGAGTGACGGCGCTCAGCCGGCGGCCCCGTCCGCGGCCGCCGGCTACTTTTCAAGGGAGATCTTGATCCCCTTGCGCAGGTAGGTGGGCACGTCGAGATCGTGGCCATCGAAGAGATTCCGGTCCGTCTTCTCGAAATGACCGCGGCTCTCCACCTCGCCGAACCCGAATTCCTCCTGCGCGACGAGCGGGGACGCGCCCGCCGGTGAATTGGTCACGGTGACGGAGGTGACCGCGAAGGAGACCGGTTCCGCCGGTTTGGCGCCGGCGGGGGCCGCGGGCTGCACGCGCGGTCGCGCGGGCGGGAGCACGGCGCGGCGTCCGGGCGCCGCGCGTCCCCCGAGGTCACTGGTGCCGATCACGCTGAGTTCGACGCGACCCGCGAGATTCTCGTCGATGACGGCGCCCATCGTGATGTGGGACTCGCGGCCGAACTGCTCGGTGACCGCCGACATGATCTCGTTCACCCGCGGCAGGGTGAGGTCCGGTCCGCCGATGATGTTCACCAGCAGCCGGTCGGCCTTCCGCGCGAAGTCGGGCGTGTGGAGCAAAGGGCAAAGTTTCAGGCTGTTGAGCGCGTCGGGCACGGCGGTCTCGCCACGCCCCTCGCCGAGGCCGAACAGCGTCTTGCCACCGCGCGGCCCGAACGCCTGGCGCAGGGTGGCGAAGTCCACGTTGATGAGGCCCGTCTTGAACAGCATCGCCCAGATCGACTTCACGCCGCGCCCGATCCACTCGTCGGCGCGCGCGAAGGAATCCAGCACGGTCTCACCCTCCGCGGCCTCCTGCATGAGCACGTCGTTGGGCAGCGGGATCACCGCGTCGCACACCGCGCGCAGGGCGCGCAGGCCTTCCTCGGCCTGCTTCAGCCGCCGGCCGCCCTCGAAGCTGAACGGCATCGTCACAAACGCGATGACAAGCGCTCCGGTCTCCGCGGCGACCTCGGCCACGACGGGCGAGGCGCCGCTGCCGGTGCCGCCGCCCATGCCCGTCACGAGGAAAACCAGGTCGCAGTCCTTCACCACGGCGGCGATCTTGGCCCGGTCGGCGTCGGCCGCCTCGCGGCCGCGCTCGGGATCACCGCCCGCGCCGAGGCCGCGGGTCACGCCCATGCCGAGCAGCACCTTGTCCTGTACCGGCGAGCTGGCGAGCGCCTGATAGTCGGTGTTGATGACCGCCAGCTGCAGCCGGTCGAGGTTCTCCATCTTGAGACGGTCGACGGCGTTGGAGCCGGCTCCGCCGACCCCGACCAGCTTGATGGCGATGTTGCGGTCGGTGAGGAGCGCCTGCTCGAGGGGAAGTTCGTTGAGATTCATGGTCGCGACGTTTCGGGACGTTCAGGATTGGGAGAAGAGCTTGCGCAGGCCGGCCAGGAATCCGCCGCCCTGGCCGCGAGCCCCTAGCCGCTCGGTCCGGCTGCCGACGCCGCAGTAGAGCAGTCCGAGGGCGGTGTGGTACCCGGGATCACGGAGGTTTTCGCTGATCCAGGAAGGCGCCTCGCCGAGGTGCGCCGGCACACCGAAAACCCGCGCCGCGACGGAGGCGATGCCCGGCAGCTTCGCCGTGCCGCCCGTGAGCACGACGCCGGCGGCGCAGTTCTCGAGGCTGAAGGCGTTGCCAAGGCGCGACTTCACCACCTCAAGGATCTCCTGGGCCCGCGCCGCGGTGATCTGCTCGATCGCCTGCTGGGGGAACTGCCGGTCGCCGATGGCGAACGTGCCGTCGAGCCAGACCTTCTGCGAACGCTCGCGCGTCACCACATCGGCCCTCCCGTAGCGGAGCTTGAGCTTCTCCGCCTGCCCCTCCTTGAGCCGCAACCCGATGCTCAGGTCATTGGTGAGATGGGATCCGCCGACCGCGACCACGCCGGTGGTGTGGGCCGCGCCGTCGCGGTACAAGGCGTAGTCGGTGGTGCCCGCGCCGATGTCGATCACCAGCACGCCGTTCTGCCGCTCCTCCGGCGTCGTGACCATGTGTCCCGCCGCCAGGCTCGAGAGCACCAGCTCGCCAACCTCCAGGTTGAAGCCCCGGATGACGTGGATCGTGTCCGCCAGCCGCTGCTCGAGGCCGTGCACGGTCCAGTAACCGACCTCCAGCCGCTGGCCCACGAGGTTTTCGGGATTACCTGGCACGAGCCGCCCGTCGAGCCGGAACGGCCGGCGGATATGGTGCACGACCATCCGCCCGTGCGGCAGTTCCTTCGCCTTCGCCAGTTCGCACACCGTGCGGACATCCCCGGTCTCCACCATGTTGTCGGAGGCCTTCACGTTCACCGCGGCCTCGTTGTAAAAACCCTCCAGATGGCTGCCGGTCTGCGCCAGGAAGACGACGTCGATCCGCTCCCCCGCCTCGCGCTCGGCGAGCTCCAACGCGCGGTGCGTGCATTCGCTCGCGGCCTTGTAATCCACCACGGCACCCTTGATGACGCCGCGCGACGGGCACTCGCCGCGGCCGATGATGGCGAGCTCGCGGCCGTTGTGCTCGCCAACCAGGACGGTGATCTTGGAGGTGCCGATCTCGACGGCGCCGATGAACGTGGTGCGGTTGCTCACGGGGAGGTGCGTTGCGTGGTGGCGGAGGGCAGGATGGAGAAGAAAGGACGGGCCGCGGGAACCGGGGCGGGTGTCGCGCGGCGCGCGCCGGCGGGCGCCGCGGGCTCCGGCGGATCGATCCGCACGGGAACGTTGCGGCCGTAGGAGAGATCGATCCGGACACGCGCGGCCGGCGTGTTGCTGAGCCGCTCAACAAGATAATCCAGCTTGGCCAGCTGCGCGAAATACTCGCGTGACGCGGCGAAGACCACGGTGGAGCCATTTCGCGTCGCCACCTCGATCTCGCGGTCGGACTCCAGTCGCGCGAGCGAAACCGAGACCCAAGAACGATAGAGGTTCAAGGCGGCGAACTGCGCGTCCGAGAGAAGCTGCGCGACCGGCGTCATACCTTGGACGCGACGGAAGCCCTCCCCTTCGGCCACCAGGGAGACCCCGGCGAGCCATGGCAGCCCCTCAATCATCGCGGGGTCGTGGCCGGCGCCACGGAAAACGGTTCCGTCGGCGGAGACCAGCAGGTCCCGCGAGGCCGTCGCGCTGCCCGCGCGCACCCGCGCGACCGGGCTGCGCTCGGTGATCCGTACGACGAGGCGATCGGGGAACTCGCGTGAGAGCGAGGCGGACTCGATCTGCCCGTCACGGAGCAGCCGCTCCCGCAGCCGGGGCAGATCGAGCTCCATCAGGGAGATGCCGGGCGGCAGGGCCAGCGCCGGGCGCAGCCAAGCCTCGTCGAGCACCCCGCCCGCGGACGTACGCAACTCCAAGCGCCGCAGCAGACCCGCCTTGGCGGCCGGCGGTAGATCTCCCGGTTGGGGCGTCACCGCGTTGAGCAGGTACCATGCGCTCGCGACCAGCACGGCCAGACTGAGCACGGCGGTGAGCGTCCGCAACCCGACCATCACGCGGCGCCAACGCCCCCCGCGTGACATCGCGCGCGAGCGCACCGGCTGGGCGATGTCGCGCCAGTTGCGGACCGCCGGGGTACGGATTGTCTCGGAGTTCATCGCCCGCCCGCCCTCTTCGCCCGGAAACGGGCCATCGCCGGGGTGACGAGCTCGCGGACGAGCGCGGTGAAATCGAGTCCCGCGCAACGCGCGCTCATCGGCAGCAGGCTGGTCTCCTTCATGCCCGGGAGCGTGTTGATCTCGAGCATGCAGGGCCCCTCAGCCGTGAGGATGAAATCCACCCGCGCGTAATCTCGGCACCCGCAGGCGGCAAAGGCGGCCTCGGCCGCCCGCCGCACCTCGGCCGACATCTCGTCGCCGATCGGAGCCGGGGCGAAATACTCCGTCATGCCCTTGGTGTACTTGCTGGTGAAATCATAGACGCCCGAGCGCGGACGGATCTCGACGATGCCCATCGCCCGGCCACCGAGCACGCCCACCGAAAGCTCCCGACCGGTCAGACGCCGCTCCACCAGCCACTCGCCGCGCCCGATCGCCGCGAGGCTCGCCGCCAGCTCCGCGCGCGTCACCGGCAGCGTCAGCCCCACGCTGCTGCCCTCCGCGTTGGGTTTCACCACCACCCTCTCCCCCAGTGCGGCGATCACCGTGTCCGCGTCGGGCTTCGCGTCGGCCATGAAGCGGATGCCCGGAGCTACCCGCACGCCACGCGCCGCCGCCAGTTCCTTGGTGCGGGTCTTGTCCATCGTCACGGCGCTGGCCGCGGCGTCGCAGCCCGCGTAGTCCACCCCGGCCGCGTCGAGCAGGCGCTGCATCCCGCCGTCCTCACCGAACGTGCCGTGGAGCGTGGAGAAGACGACCTCGCTTGCCGGATCCAGCCCCGCGGGCAGCGCCTCCGCGCCGACCTCGATCAGGCGGGTCGGGAAAGAGCGGGCGAGCGCCAAAGCGCCGGCCCGGCCCGACCCAAGGGAAACCTCGCGCTCGGCGGAAATCCCGCCGGCGAGCACGACGATCACGGGCCGCGAGGCGCTCACAGGAATTCCTCCCAGCTCCGGCCGAAGCAGAGCACTTCGGGCTCCAACTGCACGCCGGAGCGCTCCCGCACCGTCGCGCGCACCCGCCGCATGAGCGCGAAAACGTCGGCCGCCCGGGCGGCGCCCAGGTTGACGATGAAATTGGCGTGGACGGCCGAGACCTGCGCGTCCCCTTCCCGCGCACCCTTGAGCCCGGCCTCGTCGATGAGACGACCCGCCGCACCTCCCGGGGGGTTGCGGAAAACGCAGCCGGCGCTGCGCTCCTTGGGCTGCGATTCCTGGCGTTTCCGGCGGTAGACGTCGATCTGGCGTCCGATCGCCTCGCCTTCCGCCTGAGCGGCGGGCCTTAACAGCGCTCCGAGGGCGATCGCTCCCTCCAATCCGCGGCATTGGCGGTAGTCCACGCCCATCTCCGCGCGCAGCCGCACGGCGATCTCGCCGTCCGGCCGCAGGACCTGCACCTCCTCGGTGACGTCCCAGATCCATCCTCCCATCGCACCGGCATTCATGCGGAGGGAACCGCCCACGCTCCCCGGGATCCCCTCCAGGAACTCGAATCCCTGCAACCCCGCCTTCACCGCCTGCCCGCACAGGCTCTTGAGCCGCAGGCCCGCTCCCGCCCGGACCCACCCGTCGGGCCGGGGCGAGAACTCGGACCAACTCGCGTGATTGAGCGTGACCACCACGGCGTCGACACCCTCGTCCGCCACAACCAGATTGGACCCGCGGCCGAGCGGCAGCAAAGGCGCGCCGGCTTGCCGCGCGATCCGCAACACCGCGCGCAGGTCATCCACGCCGGCCGGCTCCGCAAGCAGGCGGGCCGCGCCACCCACGCCGAGGGTCGTACGGGCGCCCAGCGGCTCCTCACGGGCGATCCGCGTGTCCGCCCCCACCGCGGCGCGAAGCTCCGACGCCAGGTCATCCCACGAGAGGCGTGGGGCGGGAGGGGCGATCGGCTCGAGAATTCGGTTCACGGGATGGAAGAATCAGAGTGCCGTGGAGCTCAGGCGGGAGCGAGGCCCGCGCGGCCCGCGCCGGCCCGGCCCAGCTCGTCAAGGTCGGCCAACATGGCGCTCATCGGATCAGCCCGGTCCAGCCTCCGCAACGCCTCGCGCCAGGCGGCCAGCCGCGCGGCGTCGGCCAGCGTCGCCCGCACGACCTCGTCGAGCGTCGCGATCCGGTCCTGCGTCACCACCGCGCCGGCGCCCTCGGCGGCGAACCAACGCGCGTTGGCCTCCTGATGATTGTCGGCGGCTTCCGGATACGGCACCAGGATCGCGGGCGTGCCGCAGCGGATCAGTTCCGCGATGGTGCCTGCCCCGGCCCGGGAGACGACCAGGTCGGCGGCGGTGAGCAGGTCCGCCATGCGGCCGCAGAAAGGCTCGAAGATCGCGCGCACCGGGCCCACCGGGGTCTCGGTCGTGATGGTGCCGGCACGGTCCTTGCCAGTTCCGGTGACCACGTGCAGCTGCACGCCGGCGGCGGCAAACGGCGCGACCGCGGCCCGCGCCCAGGCATTGAGCGCGCCGGCTCCCTGGCTGCCACCGAGCACCGCCAGTACCGGCCGGGCCGGATCCAATCCGAGAGCTGTCCGCGCCACCGCGGGCGAACCACGCCGGATTTCCCGGCGCACGGGCAGGGGCAGCGGCCGCACCACCTCCTTACGCAACCCCGGCCAGGTGACGCCCGGCGGCAGGTAGACCCGCCGCGCGAGCCGGCCGAGCACGCGCACCGCGCGTCCCGGGACCCGGTTAGACTCGTGCAAGGCGACGGGCAGGCCGCGCAGCACGGCCGCCACGACCAGCGGGAAAGAAGTGAAGCCACCGAAGCCGACCACCGCGATCGGACGCTCGCGGCGCAACACGCGCCAGCAGACGCGGATCGCGCCGGCCTGGGAGAGCAGAAACCGCGCAAGCGCCCCGGGCCGCCAGGAGAAGCCGTCGCCCGGCATGGCGACGAACTCGAGCCCCGGATAACGACCGCTCAGCTCCGCGTCGACCCGCCGCCGGCTGATGAGCAGCACCGCGCGATCACCGCGGGCGGCGAGACCCTCGGCGAGGGCGATGCCCGGGGAGAGATGCCCGCCGGTGCCGCCGCAGGAAATGACCACGCGGTTCACGCGTGCACCTCCCGCATGGCGCCCGATCCTCGGGGCAAGGCCGCCCGGCCCCAGTTACGCTGCGAGTTGAGGATGATGCCGAGCAGCATGCCCATGAGCAGCAGGTTGGACAGGCCCGCGCTGATGAAGGGCAGAGACATACCCTTGGTGGGGAACACCGCCGTGACCACGCCGATGTTGATGATGGCCTGGAGCGAGATGAGCAGCACGCAGCCGACCACGAGGAGGTAATGGAAAAGGCTGGGTGCGCGGCGCACGTGCACGAGGCCGGCGGCGAGAATCACCCCGAAAGCCGCGACGACCCCGAGCGTGAAGAACACCCCGAGTTCCTCGCCCACCACCGAGAAGATGTAGTCGGTGTGGGCCTCGGGGAGATAGCTCAGTTGCTGCCGCCCGTTGCCCAGGCCGGCGCCCTCCACGCCACCGGCCGCGAACGCCGCCAGTCCCTGGCGCAACTGGTACGATTTGTCCTCGCTCAGGAACTCCGTCATCCGCCTCAGGCGGTTCGGATTATGAATGACCGCGACGGAGAACAGCGAGCCCACGAGCAGCACCGTCGGAAGGATGAAGCGCCACTTCGCCCCGGCGAGGAACAGCAGGACCAGTCCGACCGCGACCATGAGCGCGGCCACGCCGAAGTCGGGTTCGAGCAGGGTCAGAACCGCAATGACCCCGATGATTCCGAGCGGATAAACGAAACCGCGGCGCAGCTCGCCGATGCGCGTCTGGTTCAGCGCGAGGTAGTGGGCGAGGCAGAAGACCAGGCCGAGCTTCGCGAATTCCGAGACCTGCACCCGCAGCGAACCGAACCCCAGCCAGCGGCGGCTGCCGTTCACCCTGATACCCACCACGAGCGTGAGGAACAGGAGCACCGCGCAGATCCAGAACACCCACCACGCGTAGCGCCGGGCGTAGTCGAGGTTCACCCGGCTCATCACGAAGCAGACGCCGGCGGCGAGCAAAACGCCGAACACCTGCTTGTTCAGGTAAAAATACGGGCCCGTGCGCAGCCAAGCGCTCGCGCTGAACAGGATGGTCAAACCGAGGAGCGCCAGCCCCACCGCGATGATCAGGATGATCGTCGCGGGATTGACGAGCGACCGCGGATCGAGGCGGCGGCCGGCAGGAGGGGAGCTGGGCGCTTCGGCGGGCAAGTCGGAGGGCTCCGGCTCAGGGCTTGGGCGCGGGGGTGACGGGGCTCTCCTCGATGCGGATGACCGGGATCACGGGCGGGGCGGCCGGAACCGCGGGTTCGGCGGCCTTGGCCTCGGCCGCCTTCGGGGCCTTGGGAGCGGAAACCCCCGGGATCACAATCTCCGTGCCCGCCTGCAGGCGGGTCGGGTCCGAGATGCCGTTGGCGAGCGCGATCTCGGACTGCCGCACCCCGTAGTTGCGAGCGATGACGCTCAATGACTCGCCGGACTTCACCACGTGACGCACGCCCTCCAACCCCGGCTTGGGCGAGGCGGCCTTGGCCGGCCGGCTCGACTTGGCCGGCGCGGGCGCCGGGGCGGCCGCGGGAGCGGCGACCGCGCCGGATTTCGCCGGGATGACCAGCTTCTTGCCCGGTTGCAAGTTTGCGTTGGCCGCGATGCCGTTGGCCGCGGTGAGGTCGCCGACCGTGAGCTTATGCTTCTTGGCGATGGACCAGAGGCTGTCCCCGGGACGGACCACGTAGGTGGTGGCGGGCGTGACATCGGCTACCTTCTCGGACTGGAGTGCGCCGGCGACGGGCGTACCGGGACGGGTCGGGGTGAAACGCACGGACGCCGAGCCGTCGGCGAGCGCGGCGGCGGCCGCGGCGTTCTGGTCGATCAACGGCGGGGTGGCGGCAACCGGGACCGAAGGAGCGCCCGCGGGCGCGACGGGAGCGGGCTCGGCGGCGGCTGGAACGGGGACGGAGACCGCGGCGGGCACGGGGGCGTCCTGCGCGACGGTGTCGGACGGCACAGGGGCCGGCTTGCGCGCGGTGCTACAACCCGGATTGGCGAAAATGAGGAGGAGGGCGAGCACGTGGATCCCGGCGACGATGCCGAAAATCTTCAGGATTTTCATGATGAGGAGAGCGAGGAAGGGTGCGGGTTACAGGCGACGATGTCTAGCGCCCGGCGGGCGCCGGACCGCGGACCGCGGCCGCGAGCTGCGCGCGGCGCGCCGACCATTCGCGCAGGAAGGCGTTGCGGCCGAGCACAACCCCGTGGACGGGGCGGACGAGCGAGGCGAGCGAGGGCGCGCGCAGCGCCGGCCGCGGGGTGGCGCCGGCGGAGAGCGGGAACAGGAGGTCGTTTTCGCGGAGCAGGTTCATGGGGTTTTCAGCGGAGTTTCAGGGAGGCGAGGCTCGCGAGGGCGAAGCCGAGCGAAAGTATCCAGAAACGGAGTACCACTTTGGTCTCGGGCCAGCCGAGCTTCTGAAAGTGATGATGCACGGGCGCCATCAGGAAGAGCCGGCGCCCCTCGCCGCAGCGTCGGCGGGTGACCTTGAACCAGCCGACCTGCAGGATCACCGACATGGCCTCCATGACGAAGACCCCGCCCGCGATCACCAGCGTCAGGGGCTGGTGGATCATGAAGGCCATCACGCCGATCAGGCCCCCGAGCGCGAGGGAGCCGGTGTCTCCCATGAAGACCTCGGCGGGATGGGAGTTGAACCAAAGGAAGGCCATGCAGCCGCCGATCAGCGCCCCGCAGATCACGCTGAGTTCCCCGGTGCCGGGCACGTGGCTGATGAGGAGGTACTCCGACAGAAAGACGTGGTCCGCGAGGTAGGCCATGATGGCGAACACGATGGCGACGGTGATGGTGCAGCCGACCGCGAGACCGTCGAGGCCGTCGGTCAGATTGATCGCGTTGCTGAAGCCCACGATCCAGAGATAGAGGAGCGCCAGCAGCAGCCACCAAGGCATGACCGGGATCGCGGCGTGCTTGATGAAGGGCACCCACAGTTCGCGGATCTTCCCGGCGCTGAGCGGATGCCAGATCAGCAGGCCGAGCGCCAGCAGCGTGGTGCCGGACTGCCAGGCGATCTTCTCCCAACCGGCGATACCCGCGCGATTACGGCGCAGAACCTTCAGGTAATCGTCGCGGAATCCGGGCACGGTGAGTGAGGCGTAGACCAGCAGACTCACGATCACCCAGATATTGGGGGCCGCCCAAAGGACCGAGCTGCCGAAGACCGAGAGGAAGATGATCAGCCCGCCCATGGTGGGCGTGTGCTTTTTGTCAAAGTAGGCGGCGCCGAGCTGCGCCGTGCGCTCGTCGACGTAGCCGTGGCCCAGCTTCATCCGGCGGAAATGGCGGATCAGCCGGGGACCCAGCGCGAAACCGATCAGCATCGCGGTGACCGCCGCCAGCATCGTGCGCAAGGTGATCGAACCGAAGAGACGGAACGGCCCGAAGTATTCCTCCAGACCCGCGAGATGGCTAAGCATGACCCGCCACCTCCTCCCCCGCCGCCGCCAACGCTTCCTCGAGGCGGTAGCGACGGCTCCCCTTGACGAAAACCGCGCCGCGCCACCCCGCCACCGCGGGACCGGCCGCGGCCGCATCGGGAATCTCGCACGCCTGCCCAGACGGGGCTCCCGCGTCGCGCAATCCGGCCAGCACCTCGGACGCGAAGGGACCCGTCACCAGCACGCGGTCGTCCGGCCGCAAAGCCAGCGAGCGACCCAGCGCGCGATGATGCCGCGGCGCCTGGGCACCCAGTTCCTCCATGCCTCCGAGCACGTAGAGCCGGGGCTCCGCGGCGGACGCGAGGCCATGGAACGCCGCCAAGGCGTCGGCCATGGAGGCGGGATTGGCGTTGTAGCAATCGACGTAGAGCAACCGCTCCCCGGAGCGCCGCACCTCGCCGCGCAGCGCGCCGGGCCGCCAAGTGGCGAGCCGCGCCTGCAACTCGCCGCGCGGAACACCCATCCGCCACGCCGCGCAGATCGCCAGCGCCGCATTCTGCGCCATGCCTTCCGAGACGCGCGGCATCGTGAACGCGAGCGGGGGCGGCGGGCCAACCGCGATCGCCAACACCGTCTCCCCTTCGCGCTGGGTTACGGCGAAGTAGGCGCGGTCCGGCGGCGGCTCCGCCGGACGCACGACATCCGCGCGTTCGAGCACGAGCCGGCGGACGCCGAGCTCCGCGAAGGGCACGTGGGCGGCCGTCTCCCGCGTGAAAAGGGCGAAGCCGTCCGGCCGCGTCGCGGCGGGCAGACGCGACTTCTCCCGCGCCACCCCCTCCAGGCTGCCCAGCGCCTCGATGTGCGCCGGGCCGACGAGCGTGATGATCGCGACGTCCGGCTCGATCATCGCCGCCAGCGCGTCCATCTCCCCGGGGGTGTTTATCCCCGCCTCGACCACCGCCACGCGGTGCCGCGCGGGATCGAGACGCGTCAACGTGAGGGGCACGCCGAGATGGTTGTTAAGGTTACCCTCGGTGGCGGCGACGCCGCTCGCTGCGCCACCGAGGAGGAGCGCCAGCAAGTCCTTGGTGGAGGTCTTGCCTGCACTGCCTGAAATTCCAACCACCGGACCGGGGAACGCCCGCCGGTGCTCGCGCGCGATCGCGTGCCATGCCGCGAGTGGATCCGCGACCTCGAGCTGGGGCAGCGGGAACGCCGGATCCGGCGTCCGCACCAGCGCGGCGCCCGCCCCGGCCGCCGCCGCCGCGCCGATGAACGCGTGCCCGTCACGGGCCGCTGTACGGAGCGCCACAAAAACCTCCCCGGGCACGAGCTGCCGGGAGTCGAAATGGAACCCCGTCACCGGGTGGCGCGGCTGCCCGTGCCAGCGGCCGCCGGTCCAACGGGCGAGTTGCTCGGCCGTGAAGGTCGGCATCAGGCGTTCCCCTCCCCCGCCCCGCCGCGTTCCGCCAGCAGCCCCCGCAGGAGCCGGCGGTCATCCCCAGGCACCCGGCAGTCACCGCAATTCTCATACGTCTCGTGCGAGCGTCCCGCCGCGACGACCGCGTCCCCGGGCCGAGCCGCCGCCAGTGCCGCCGCGAGCACGCTCCGCCGCTCGGACCCGCTGAAAACCTCGCCCGCGAGGGCGCGGGCGGCGGCCGCCGCGTCGGCATCCGCCGCGTCCCCGAGCGCCAGCAGGATGCGACCCGGCGTGGCCGCGCGCACGATGCCCAGCAGTCGTTGCAGTTCCAACGCGGAACGCGCGGCGTCGATCCAGATCGAGAAACCACCCACGGTCTCGATCCGCTCGAGCCGGCCCGGCGCGCCCGCGAATGAGCGCCAGCGGGCCAGCACCACGCGCGGATCCCGCCCGAGCGCCCAGGCCGCCGCGACCGCCGCAAGCAGATTCTCCGACTGCTCCCGTCCCGCGGGCTCCGGAACCAGCGCGAATTCCCCGCCGGGCCAGCGCACGGACATCGGGCCCCCGGGGGACCGCACGACGCCCACCTCGGCGGTTTCGCCGGCGCCGAAAGCAACCACGCGCGTGCGCCCGCCCGCGCGCAGGTCCGCGGCGAGGCCGGCTCCGCCGGCGTCGTCGATATTGACCACCGCCACGGGCAGGGTGCGCGAAGGGTCCGACGCGAAAACCGTTCGCCATTCATCCGCCGCCGTCCCGCACACGCCCGCCGGTCCGGTCGAGTTCGTGAAGACGGCCGCCGCCCAAGGCAGGGCCTGCGCGGCGCGGGCGCCGAGGGAACGCGGCCCGGCCTCAAGCACGGCCTGGCGACAGCCGGCGTCCCGCATCTGGGCCAGCAGACCATGGGTCTCAAGCGGATCAGTGCCGCCTTCAAGCGCGGGAACGGTGCGCGTGCCGAGCTCGTAATGGGCCGATCCGAGGAGCCCCACGCGCTGGTCGCCGCCGAGCAGGTGCGCCAGCAAATGCGCAACGCTCGTCTTCCCGCGACCGCCGCCGATCCCGACCAGCGTCATCGCCCGGTCGGGAAAACCAAAGTGGCGGCGCGCCGCCGCGGCGAGGGCGCCGGTGACGTCGCCGGACTGCACGTAGGTGGTGCGGGCCGAAGCTGGCAGCAGGGGCAGCCGGTCGACCACGACCGCGGCGGCGCCGCGATCCACCGCCTCGCCGATCGCGCGAGCGGCGCCCGCGGTCCCCGGCAGGGCGAAAAAGACCGTGCCAGGGACGACCCGGCGGAAATCGGTGGCAAGGCCGCCGACCGGACGCCCGAGCGGACCCTTGGCGGCGAGGACGGACCCCTCGAGCAGGTCGGCCAGTCGCGGGACCGCGGGAGTTACGGGGCGCGCGGGTGCACGACGACTCCGGCGCGGAGCCGGGCCGAGGGCCTCCAGCAACGGCAGGTTGCGCGCGAGGTAACCAATCATCGGCGGCCTCCCTCGTGGCGGGCCAGCAGACGCGGCACCCCGGGCTCGCCGCCGGGACGGATTCCGAGGATGGGGATCAGCCGCTCGCCGATCCGCTTGAAGGAAGGGGCCGCGACCACGCGACCGTAACCGTTGCCCCCGGCCGCCGCGCGATCGGCGTCGTCGACGACGACGGAAATGACAACGCGCGGCCGCTGCGCGGGAAAGAAGCCGACGAACGAACCGACGTGGTGCCGGTTGGAGTAACGGCCATCGATGATCTTCTGGGAGGTGCCGGTCTTGCCCGCGACGTCGAACCCTTCGATCGCGGCGTTGGTGGCGGTGCCGCCCTGCCGGGTCACGCCGATCAGCATGCGCGCGACCTCCGCGGCCGTCTCGGGCGAAACCGCACGCCCGATCTCGGCACGGTCGTAAGCGTAGACCACGTCGCCCGTCGGCGATGTGATCTGGCGGATGATCTGCGGGCGCAGCAGCACCCCGCCGGTCGCGATGACCGACATCGCCTGGTGCATCTGGAGCACCGTGGAGGAGACGGTGTGCCCCATCGGGATGCGCGTGATATCAATCGGGTACCACTTCTTGACCGGATGAAGCTTGCCGCGCACCTCCCCGTTGGGGAACCCAAGCCGGGCGCCGAAGCCGAAGGCGCTGGCATAGCGGTGAAGCCGCTCCTCGCCGAGCATCATACCTAGCTGGGCCGCACCGCGGTTGCTGGAGTGGCTGATGATCTCGGCCACGGAAAGGCGGCCCATCGCGTGGTCTTCCGCGGGCAGCTTGAGTACCCGGCCGTTGTAGGTCAGGCGGTCGACCCCGCAGTCGATCACCGTCCGCGACGAAACCAGCCGCTCCTCGAGCGCCGCGGCCGCAGGAACGATCTTGAAGACGGAGCCGGGCTCGTAGACGTCGGTGACCGCGACGTTCTTCATCCGCACCTCCTCCTCCTTCGGGACCTTGTTGTACTCGTTCGGGTTGAAAGTCGGATGGTTGGCCATCGCGAGGATGAACCCGTCGGTGTCGCTCACGATGATCGAGGCCTTGGCCGGGCGGAACTTGGCGGCGAGCGCGGCGAGTTCCTGCTCCACGATGTCCTGCACGGTGGAGTCGATCGACAAACGCACATTGTAGCCGTCGAACCGGGGAACCTCGCGCACCGCGAACTGCGGCAGCTCGCGGTTGCGCCCGTCCCGCTCGCCGAGCCGCCAGCCCTGCTGGCCGCGGAGATAGAAGTCGGCGTAGGACTCGAGACCCGCGGCGGCCTGCTGCTCGCGGTTGACGAAACCGATCAGGTGCGAGCCGAGCTGGTTGCTCGGGTAGACGCGGCGGTAGACGCGGCGGCCGTAAACACCCTGGATATTGAGGCGACGGATCTTCTCGTGGAGGGATTCGGGCACATCGTCGCGCAGCTTCACCCAGAGGATCGGCCGCGGCTGCCGCGGATCGGCGGAAGGATCGGTTTCCTCCTCGCCCGCGCTCTCCGCGGCGACCGCCGTAGGCGACAGATCGAAGGTGAAAGCCGCGACGCCGTCGCCGCCATCGTCGGCGTTTTCCGCCTTCGTCACGACCGGCTGAGGCGGGGGCGTCTCAGGCGCAGGGGCGGCGTAACGCGGGGTGAATTTCTCGCCCAGCTCCTCCTCGGGCATGCCGATCAGCGCGGCGAGCTCGGGCCACTTCTTCCGGTCCTTCGGGAGGAGCGAATGCGGATCCACCCCGAGCACGATCTCCGAGCGGCTGGTCGCGAGACGCGCGCCGCGGGCGTCAAGGATGTCCCCGCGGCGGGCCATCTCCGGGATCAGCATCGGCCGGGCGCGCACCACCGGCCGCAGGATGTCCTCGCGGTCGACGACGTGCAGCCAGACCAGACGCACCCCCAGCCCCGTGAAGCAGGCGAATAGCACCACGCCCAGCAGGGCGATGCGGTTGGAGGCGAATCCGCGGGACATCGTTCAGTTGCGCGCGAGGCGGAAGGTGACGGGCGCGGGCGGCGCGGCCGTCTCGATGAGCGGCCCGCGGGTGGCACGCCGGGCCATGCGCTCGATGACGTTCTCGGTGACCTGCAGGACAGGCAGCTCGCTCATCGGCACGAGACCCAGCCGCATGGTGGCGTTGAGCCCGCGGAGCTTGTCAGGGGCCTGCTCCGTCTCGAGCAGGGTCTTCTGCTCGTCGATCAGGCGCTCGAGGCGGGCCACCTCCGCCGCCAGATCGCGGTTGGACCGGGCGGTGACGGAAATCTGATGCCGCATCCACACGGCGGCGAGGCCGATGGAACCACCCGTGCAGAAGGTCACCAGCACGCAGAGCAGCAGCTGGTTGGCGAAGACCGGGGATTTCGATTTCATCGGGCAGCGCGGTTCAGAGGCGGCGGATCGCGCGCAACCGGGCGGAACGGCTGCGCGGATTGGCAGACAACTCCTCGTCGCCGGGCGTCAGCGGCCGGCGCGTCAGCGGTTCCGCGCGCTTCACGCGCAGATCACCCGGCGTGGCGTCGTCGGCGCTCTCCGGCTGTCCGCACATGCGGCGCAGGAAGCGCTTCACGGGACGATCCTCGAGGGAGTGGAAACTGATCACCGCCAGCACGCCGCCCGCCGCGAGGCGCTCAAAGGCCGCCGGCAACGCGCGCTCCAGCGCGCCGAGCTCGTCGTTGACCGCGATGCGGATACCCTGGAAGGCGCGGGTCGCGGGGTGCACGCGCGAGAGCGCGCGGTCGCGGGCCGGGATCGCCTCGGCGATGAGCGCGGCGAGGGAACCGGTCCGGGCCAGCGCACCGCTGCCGCGGGCCGCAAGGATCGCGCGCGTAACCCGGCGCCAATGCGGCTCCTCTCCTTGGTCGCGGACCGCCCGCTCGATCATCTCCGCGGTGGCCGTCTCGAGCCAGCGCGAAGCCGGCACGCCCGAGCGCGGATCCATGCGCATGTCCGCGGGAGCATCGTGCCGGAACGAGAAGCCGCGCGCGGGATCGTCGAGTTGGAAAGAGGAAACCCCGAGGTCGAAAAGAATGCCGTCAAAGGCCGTTTCGCTCACTTCCGCCAACCGGCCGAAGTCGAGGTCGACGAGACGGAAACGATCGCCCTGCGTCTCGCGCCACGCGGCCGCGCGCGCCGCTGCGGCCGGATCGCGGTCCAGCGCGACGACGCTCGTGCCCGGGATCGCCAGCAACGCGCCGGAGTGACCGCCGCCGCCGAACGTGGCGTCGAGGTAGCGTCCACCCGCCTTCGGCGCGAGCAGCTCCAGCACCTCGCGCAGCATCACGGGCTGGTGTCCGGGAGGATTCGTCATCGCCGTGGCCTCAACGGGAGCCGCCGCCATGGCCCCCTCCCTTCGCCTTCACACCCTTGGGCCGGGCGACCACGCGCAGGACCAGCGCGTCGCGCACGCGCGACAGCACCGGATTACCTGGCGACAGCACGCCGGACTCGCCGGCGTCGATCCATGCCGGGAAAACACGGCGCGCAGCCGGCGCGGCATTTATGGCGGAGCGGCGCTTCAGCGCGCGCGCGGAGAGGCGTTTGACAACAACCGGACGGCGCATGGCGGTCAGATGTCGAGCTGGCGCATGAGGTCGCCGAAATGCTCGCCCGCGGAGCGCGCCTCCTCCTGCTGCCAGCGCGCGGGGTTGTAGAGGTTGAACTTCGTGAGCGAGCCCACCAGCACCGCGTCGCGCTCGATGCCGGCGTGCTTCAGCAACTCGGCCGAAAGTCCGACGCGGCCGGACTTGTCGAAGGTGAAATCCTGGGTCTGCGAGAAGAACCGCGCGGCGAACGCCTGCGCCTTCGCATCGCTCAACTTCATCGCGGAAATCTTCGCGTGCAGCACCGCCACTTCCTTCGGCGGCAGCACGGCCACGTATCCATCCGGATGTGGCGTCGCGAGGAAACGCTCCTCCCCCGGCTGCGCATGACGCCACGCCGACGGGATCGTCAAGCGACCCTTGTCGTCGAGCGTGTGCCGGAAAAGTCCGGTGAAAAAAACTGTGCCGTCATTCGCCATGTGGGGTTCAAGGCACCTCCCGAAAGGCGCCCCAAAACACTGCAAAATGACCCACTTTCACCCACGGCGGTCAAGCGCTAAGCCATCGATTTCTCAAAAAGTTGTTAACATTTTGGAGGTGCTCCCGGACCTGCCGAAAACCGGCGCCACCCACCACCGCCCGTTCCGGCCCTTGATCTCGGTTCAGGAGACCGCACCGCAGTCCGGCCGCGGACCAAAAACCGAGCCTCCCTTGCCTTTCCCACTTCACGATGGGGCCGATGCCTGTCCCCGGAATCAGGCGGGTGCGCCGATTCGGACCGAATCTCGCCCTACAAAGCCGTTGAAGGTGAAAAATCAGAGCGACCGGAAGCCTATATATTTCCTAGATTTTTGATAATCAGGCGTTTAAAAAAATCTTCGTCCGCCTAGCATCAGACCAATCAAGTAGCCTGTCCCTCCAGACCTACAACCTGTCCCCCCGCTGGAGCAGCCTGTCCCTCTGATCGAGGAGTGCGCCTGTTTGCGTGACGCGGGGTTTTTTCCAGTGATCGAGCAGGCCCCTCCGCGAGAGCCGGTCGCGCCCCACCCGCACACGTTTTCCCCTCACCGCCCTTGGTTTTCGGCTGGCGCCGCATACTCCGCGCGGCAGCTTGCGCCACCATGCGCGCTCCCGTCGACATCCAGCTCATCGGCCGAGAGATCGCCATCCGTTGGGATGACGGCGCGG
>CAIUOU010000028.1 GCA_903900845.1 uncultured Opitutia bacterium | reverse complement strand
GCTTTCGGGGTAATGATAAAGGCCACGGGCAAGACGTCGGATCGTGCCCGCCTCGGTCAGGCGATGCAGGGAAAGGTCAATGGAGCCTCGACTTCCCAAGTCTAGGAAATCATTCGGCTTAAAGACAGAACCACGCCCCTTACCATAAATTCGGCTAGTTACTGATTTCGTTATGCTTTGTGATTTTCTACTCACAATTCCTTGTAAGATAAAAGAACCTTTATCTCTTACACAATTTCCTACTTGGCAAGCCTCCACTCGAGCCGCCCCCCCGCCACCGCCGTCTCGTTGGTCTCCCCCAGACCGACGGACCAAGGGACGAAGGGACTAAAGGACCAAGGGAGTGAGGGACTGCGGCGCGTCCTGCGCCTCAGTTGAGGTCGGAAGTTTAAGCCCCCTTCGGGTCGTCTCGCCCTATCGCCTCTCGCCTCTAGCCCCTCGCCCGGCTCGCTCCCCACCCTCCGCGTCCTCATGTTCCACCCCGTCCGGGTGATGCAGTTCAGTTTCGGTCACCCTGAGTTTGAACAAGAGGAAACTGAGGAAACGGAGGCCGAGCATTCTCCGTTGCCTCCGTTACCTCCTGTAAAATCCCGCCCAACTCCCTCTCGAACGCATCCAAACCGGCCAACCTCTAACCCCTGCCCTTGGGTCCTGTGTCTTTTGCGCCTCTTGCGCCTCTTCGCGGCCATTCACCAGCTGGCCACCCAAAGGCCAAAATACGCCCGACGCGTGCCGCGTGAAATTCAACGCGGCAGCGGCGTCTCAAAACCACACGCCTGGAAATGGTGGGCCGTCGTGAGCACCCGCTCCAGTCCGAGCTCCTTCGCGATCACCATGCTCGAACAATCGACGAAGGAGTACCGCTGGTCGAGGTGCTTGCGCAGAAAGGCTGCGGCCTTCCCGAAATGCGTCTCCTCCGGATGCAGGCACACCAGCGCACGGCTCGACTGCACATGATCCAGAAAATGCGGCACAAGGTGGGGGTGCCGCCGCGCCACCAGCAGCGTGCAGGTCTCGCCGATCACCCAGCTGGTCGTGACTCCCGATCCCCGGCGATCCTCCTGCTCCCGGACAATCGACCTCACCGCGCCGTGCCGCGGATCATCACGGTTCAGCAGGGCGAAAAATCCGCTGGTGTCCCAAAACGCCTCAAACGTCATGGACCGCCTCGTCGATCTGCGCGTTGTCCAGCACACCCATCGATTCGGCGCGGTCCGCCAGCCGGAAAAACGGATCGTTCGCGCCCGGCCGGATCACCTCCGGCCCGAGCGGTAAAATCCGCGCCACCGCCTTGCGGCGGCGCGTGATCGTCAGTTCGCGCCCCCGCGCGACGGACCGCAGCAGTTTACCCGTGTGCAGCCGGAAGTCCGACACGCTGACCGTTCGGGAGTCCTTGCCGGGCAATTGAAGGGGGTTCGACACAATGATCATGAAAGTGAATCGGCGGCGGCGGGAGTGAAGGAGGAAAAAACGCTCCGGCCTACGACTCCTCGAAGCATACGCCACCGCCACGCGTCCGCCAACCAACGGAATACCCAAATCATGGCATCCAAGCGGCGCGTCCCGCGCCGCGGTTGAGGTCGGAAGTTTAAGACCCCTTCGCGTCGTCTCGCCCCATCGCCTCTCGCCCGGTCTCACACGTCTCCCGCTCTTCAACGTCTCCCAAGTCTTCCCTCCTCCGTGTCTCCGTGGTGAACCCTCCGAGCCCAATCTTTTAACCGCGGATCACGCGGATTTCACGGATCGAAGGAGCACGCGTCGCGCGCTTCCTGCGCCTCTTGCGCCTCTTCGCGGCCATTAACCCGCTTGGCCGCCCAAAGGCTTTCTAACAAGTAACAGGCTGACCCCTTCGGGTCGTCCGCACGCGCGGTTCAGCGCCTGCCGCCGAACTGTCGGACGATCTCCGCCGGAGTACGTACGAGTATGACTCCAACGTCGCACGATCGAAGCGCGACGCTGAGCAGTGTCGGATCGGCGGCACGAATGTGCTCGTCGGCCGTGATGAGAATGGTGCAGTTCGCCAGGGCTGCCTCGGCCAGGATGTACGAATCGTTGACTTCCTTCGCCGGTATCAACCGCTGCTCGCGGAGCTTCCCAGCGACGGCATCGACAATCCCATGCCCCACCGGTATGAAATCGAGAGGTCGAAACCGCCACCCCGCCACAATTTCGCGCAGCGCTGTCGTTGCCAGCGTGCGATCAGTCTCGGAGTCGCCATGCTGGGCGATGTAGCTGAGTTCGTCGACCACAGTGGGAGGGACGAGAAACTCGACTCCCGGAACGCGTCGGCGGATGATCTCCACCGCGTCATGGGCCTTGTCCTTTGGGACGGCGAGATCGAGCAGGAAATTGGTGTCAACCCCGACGAGCGTGGAGCGTGGGGGCATGGGGACTGCCATAAATCAAGCTCATCGCGTGGGATCTAAGGTTCTGTCGCTCTGCATCGGAGAGCGCGTTCGCGCGTGCCCGATACTTCGCGGCGAGGACTGTCCCCTTCGAGACCGCCTCCTTGGGTCCCATTGCTGATTTGCGCCTCGCCATGCCAAAACAGTCCGGCGGTGCGCCGGACACGTCAAGTGGCAACACGGCTAGCCACTGGCGGCTAGAGCCAACCCGGCAGATGCTTCAGCGGAAGACCCCGTAGTTCTTCCCGCCTTCAATTCGCGCCAATGGTGCCTTCCGCGCCCGCCCGCCGACTCTAGCCCCTCGCCTGGTCTTACCCTCTCCCACTCTCTCACGTCTCCCAAGTCTTCCCCTTCAACCCCCAACCTCAACCCGGTCGCCACCCGCGACCGCCGTCTCGTTGGTCTCCCACTCTTCAACGTCTCCCAAGTCTTCCCTCCTCCGTACCTCCGTGTCTCCGTGGTGAATCCTCCGAGCCCCAAACCTTTCACCCTAGCGCTTCGCAACGCGCTCCAACGCCTCCCTGGGCCGCATCGCGCGGATGTCGCTGAAGCGCCTGAGATCCCGGTCAAAACTCACCGCCACGACGCCCTGCGCCGCCGCCTCCGCCGCCAGCGCGCAATCGGCGAAGTCCACCGATGAGGCGGCGAAACGGGCGACCGCGTCGAGCAGCGTGTCACCGGCGCGGATACTGGGCAGCGCCATCACGCGCTGCAGGGCACTGGCGACCAACTCCCGCGGAACCTCATGGTGGGAAAGCAGGACCCAAGTGACCTCCGCCACGGTCAGCGGGCTCAGCGTCAGACTACCCACCGGGGCCTTCAGCAGGAGTTCCTCGGCCTCCGCTGCCTGACGTTCGTCGTCGGCCAGCAGGAACCGCAGGACCACGTTGGCGTCAATCAGCATGACTCCGGACATCCCGCCGGGCCAGATGACGTCCGATGGAAGCGGCGACGCCACGGCCGGGCCTCGCTCGCGCGTAGGCGGAGAGCATGCCGGCGGGATTGCCCAACGCCCGCAGGATCACCTCACCGTCGCGCACCTCAAAGGTAATGCGCCCGCTCGGCTTCACCCCCAGCAGATCGCGGATTTGCTTGGGGATGGTGGCCTGGCCCTTGGAGGTGAGCGTGATTGCAGTCATGGTAATACTTGAAACCAGAAAGTAATGCCAGCCTGTCACGCTGCAAGCGCCGACGCGCGGCCCGCGCCCACTCTTCCACCGTCTCACTCTCTTCCCCACCCTCGTCCGCCGCGTTGCCTCGTGCGTCCCGCCCCCTTCCGGACGGCCCGCCGCGTTGCACGTTGCGTCCTGACCCCCTCGGATCAGCGTCGTGACTTGCCGGATGATCCGATCCGTCTACTTTCGAAACATGAGCGAACTTGTTTTCGAAGTGACCCAAGAGGCGGACGGCGGTTTCGTCGCGGAGGCCTTGGGCGAAAGCATCATCACCGAAGCCAACTCCTGGGAGGAGTTGCGAGCCAACGTCCGCGAAGCGGTGCGTGCCTTTTATTTCGACCGGCCGGCTCCGAAGGGCATCCGGCTCCACCTGGTGCGCGACGAAGTGCTCGCGTGAAACTGCCGCGCGACCTCTCGGGCGAGGACCTCATCCGGGCCCTTTGCCGCGACTGGGGCTACGCCCATGTTCATCAGGTCGGGAGCCACGTCATTTTGCAGACCGCGGTCCCGTCACCTCACCGGCTATCCGTCCCGAACCATTCGCCGCTGCGGATAGGCACCCTCAACGCCATCCTCCGAGCCGTGGCGCAGGCTAAGCGAGTAACGAAGGAAGATATCCTGCAGTCGCTGTAGCGCGCTTCCCGCGCGCTCCGGTTTAAGTCGGAAGTTGAGGTCGAGGTGACGGCGACCCGTAGCGAGTAGCGGGTAGTCCTCAGAAGGACCAAGGGACGAAGGGACGAATGGTCGCCGCCGGAGCTTTTTGAACAACAAGGCCGGGGAAGACGGCGCGTTCAGCGCCGCAATTCAGATTCGAAGTTTAAGTTGAGGGAAAGAACGCCGTAACGCCCCCACTCAACTTCAACCCGGTCGCCATGCGGTACGGTTTCAGGACATGGGTGACAGTTTAGTGTCAGGACATGGGTGACACTATCGCCAAGGCAGGGGCGCGGTTGAGAGGAACCGAGGATGCCATGGCAACAAACCCAAATGAACGAAGTGCGAAAAGAGTTCGTGAT
>CAIUOU010000027.1 GCA_903900845.1 uncultured Opitutia bacterium | reverse complement strand
GTTCCTAAATCGGCCGGGAACTGCTCATGGGCGCCCACCGCAAATTACGCGGTTACTTCTTCCAATTCCTGAAAACCCACGCCGGTTACTCCACCCGTACCCCTGGAGTCTCAACATTCAACGCCCTGACCCCTTGGGAAGGGCCCGTGAACCGGGCATCGGATTTGCCGGGCAGGCTCGACGGTTGACGGGGGCGGATCGAACACGCACAGCGTTGGGCCGTGCGTCGTTGGCTTTTCCTCGCCCTGCTGTATCCGTTCACCGTGAGCGCCGCCTCGCTTCCGCCGGATCAGGAGGCGTTCTGGCGTGCGCTGCGCGGACTTTGCGGTCAGGCCTTCGCTGGCAAGGTCGTCGAAAGTACCAGCGCGACGGACGCCGCTTTCGCGGGCCAGACCCTTGTGATGCATGTGCGGTACTGCGGCGAAAACGAAATCAGGATTCCGTTCCACGTCGGCGCCAACCGTTCGCGCACATGGGTGATCACCCGGACTGCCACCGGGCTCCGCCTCAAGCATGACCACCGCCACGAGGATGGCTCGGAAGACAAGGTCACCCAATACGGTGGCGACACCGCGGCCGCCGGCACGGCCATCCGGCAGGATTTTCCTGCCGACGCGTTCACCGCCGAACTCATTCCTGCGGCGAGGACGAATGTCTGGTCATTCCTTCTCTCCCCGGGAAAGACATTCAGCTATCGCCTCGTGCGCGAGGCCGAGGGCCGCCGCTTCCGGGTCGAGTTCGATCTCACGCAGCCCGTCGTCGCGCCGCCCGCCCCGTGGGGCCACCGCTAGTTCACCTTGGCCAAGTTAACCTCGCCGCCGCTCGCCCGCGGGTGAGGCTGGGCTCCTTTTCGCGGAGTCGTCCATGGCATCCAAAGCGCCTTTATCTCCCCTGACCTAATCTACCCGGTCCGCTGTCCAGCCGACGGGCACCACTTCACGTCCGCCGGGGATGGTCCCGAGGGCGTTGTCCGGACAGCGGGGAAGGAAGGAAGCCAGTTTCCGGCTTTCTTCTGGAGGAACGGGACGAAGCGGGTAGGGTCCGCGCCACATGAAGAATTTCCTCAGCTCGCTCGCGGGCACCCTCGTGGGGTTGTTCCTCTTCTCGGTGGGCGTCGTGCTCCTCGCGGTGGGCGTGGTGGCCGCGCTGGTGGCTTTCGGCGGCCGCGACGCCTCGACGCCGGTCTTCGAAAAGGGATCCTTCCTGGTGCTGAATCTCTCCACCAACTTCACCGACGCCCCGGTGGAGCTGGATCTCGGCCCGCTCGGAGGCGGATCGGAGTCGGTGCAATTGCGCACCGCGACCCGCGCGCTCCGGGCTGCCGCGAAGGACGACCGCATCGCCGGTGTCTTCCTCACCGGCGACTTGTCGCCGGCGGATTTCGGCTCCGGGTACGCGGCGCTACGCGAGTTGCGGACCGCGCTCGAAGAGTTCCGGGGGGCGGGCAAACCCGTCCAAGCCTACCTCACGCAGGCGACCACCCGCACGTATTACGTCGCCTCGGCGGCCGACAACCTCGCGCTCGACCCGTACGGCATGATCCTCATGCCCGGGCTCGCTAGCCAGCCGATGTTCTTCGCCGGCCTGTTTGGGAAATACGGCGTGAACGTCCAGGTGACGCGCGTCGGGAAGTACAAATCGGCGGTGGAGACCTTCACGCGGCGCGACATGAGCCCGGAGAACCGCGAAGAGGTCACCCAATTGCTCGGTGACATCTGGCGCGAGCTGTTGGCCGACATTGCCCGGACCCGCCGGCTGGAGCCGGCGGGCATCCAGGAAGTCGTCGACCGCGAGGGCTTGATCCGCGCGCAACCCGCGCTCGAGGGCAAGCTGGTCGATCGCGTGGCTTATCGCGACGAGGTCTACGACGACCTGAAGACCCGCACCGGGCGCGCGGGTTCAAAGGAGCCATTCCGTCAAGTGGCGCTCGACCAGTACGCGAAGCAGCTGAAGGACGGTGGCGCGGAAACCGGACGCAAGGCGGCGGCGAAGGGACGCATCGCTTTGGTTTACGCCGAGGGTGAGATCGTCGACGGGGAGGGCCAGATCGGCGAGATCGGCGGCTCCGAGCTTTCGCGCACGCTGCGCCGGCTCCGGCAGGACCCCAACGTCAAGGCGGTCGTGCTCCGGGTGAACAGCCCCGGCGGCAGCGCATCCGCCTCCGAGGTGATCCAGCGCGAGGTGCGGCTCATCCGCGAGGTGAAGCCGCTGATCGTCTCGATGGGCAGCTACGCGGCCTCCGGCGGTTACTGGATTTCGGCGCCGGCCGACCGCATCTTCGCCGAATCGTCGACCATCACGGGCTCGATCGGCGTGTTCGGATTGCAGTTCGACGTGCAGCGTCTCGCGGCCGACTTCGGGGTGTCCTTCGATACCGTGAAGACCGGCCGTTTCGCGGACGCGCTCACGATCACGCGGCCGAAGACTCCCGAGGAAATGGCGGTGCTGCAGCGTATGGTCGATTGGATCTACGGGGAGTTCGTCGCGAAGGTGGCGGAGGGCCGGAAGCTCACGCCGGAACAGGTCGAGGCGATCGCGCAGGGCCGGGTCTGGTCGGGCCGCGAGGCGCTCGCCCGCGGGCTGGTCGATGAGATCGGCGGCCTGGAGGCTGCGGTGGCCCATGCCGCGAAGCGCGCCGGTCTGGGGGATAACCCGCGCGTGACCGAGTATCCGCGGCAAAAGGAGTTCATCGAGGCGCTGCAGGAGATCATCGAGCGCCGGCTGCCGGGCGCCGCGCGGTCCGCGCGCGGTCCGCTCGGTGATCTCGCCGGCCGTCTGCACTCGGACCTTCGCTCCCTGCGGTCCTTCAACGATCCGGCCGGGATCTACGCGCGTCTCCCGCTCGGGATCGAGATCCGCTGAACCACGCCCTTCATGTCCAGCGAAACCACCCTCACGCGCGAGTGCGCGGCCACCATGATACCGTCCGGCCAGGTTGTAAACCTGCCGGCCGGCACCCGCGTGTTCATCACGCAGACGCTCGGAGGAAACGTCACCGTCCGGACTGAGGGCGGACTTTTCCGCATCGCGGCCGCGGATGCGACCGCGATTGCCGGGCATCACGCGACCGCCGAGGCGGCGGAACCGGCTGCGGGCGAGTTCAGCGAGGAGGCGGTGTGGGGCGCGCTGCGGACCTGCTTCGATCCGGAGATCCCGGTCAACATCGTCGACCTGGGGCTGATCTACGATCTCGCGGTTGAGTCGGGTTCCGACGGCCGCCGTGTGGTGGATGTGAAGATGACGCTTACGGCTCCCGGCTGCGGCATGGGCCCGGTCATCGCGGAGGATGCGCGGCAGAAGATCGCGCGCCTACCCTCGGTCGCCGAGGCGCGCGTGCACATCGTGTGGGACCCGCAATGGACCCCGCAGATGATCTCGGAGTCTGGCCGGAAGGCGCTCGGCCTCGAGTAGGCCGCGGAATCACTTCCCGTCGCGGAGGAAGAGTCCGAGGAGCCAGCCGGTCACCCCGGGCGGCAAGGGCCGCGCGTGGCGGGGAATCTGCTCGAAATGCCCGCTTTGCCGGGCCAGGGCCGCGATGGTGAGGCCTTGGTAGTTGCGCGCGCCGGTGGCGGCGCGCGTCAGCAGCGCGGACGGAATTTGGTCGAGGTGGCCCTCCGCCGCGGCGGCGTGCAGCGGGGTGTCGCCGTTGTCGTTCCGGGTGAGGAGCAACTCCGTCGTCAACTGGGTGGCCGGGATACGGCCGAGCTGTCCGGTTTCGGCGGCGGCGTGGATGGCGGTGAACCCGCTCTTGCTGGCGACGGTGAGGTTGCCGGCGGTGAGGAGTGCCGCGGGGATCTGGTCGAGATGTCCGGCGATGGCGGCCGCGTGGAAGACGGTGTCGCCCGCGCTGGTCTGCTCCCGCAGCGCCTCGGAGGTGAGTTGGGCGGGCGGAATCCGGTCGAGGTGACCGTTGAAAGCGGCGACGTGGAGCACGGTTTCCCCGCCGAGGTTCCGGGCGGCGAGATTCGCCGGCGTGAGGAACGCGGAGGGTATCAGGTGCAGTGTGCCGTTCTCGGCCGCCTCGTGGAGCAGGGTGTTGCCCACGCCGGACCGCGCGAGCACGGCGGAGGCGGTGAGCAGCGCGAGCGGCACCTGGTGGAGGAAGCCGCTGGCGGCGGCGGAGTGGAAAACCGTGATGCCGGCATTGCTGCTCAAGCCGAGGTTCTCCGCGACCAGCAGGGTCGACGGTATCTGGTCAAGGTGCCCGCCGAGCGCCGCGTGGTGGAGGGGGGTGTAGCCCGCGTCGTTCCGGAGCGTGAGATGGTCGCGCGTGAGGAGCGCGGGCGGCAGCTGCCGGAGCCGGCCGTGCTTGGCGGCCAGGTGGAGTGCGGTATTGCCGGAGGCGTTACGCCGCGTCAGCGCCTCCGCGGTGATCTCCCCCGCGGGTAAGGTTTCCAGCGTTCCCCGCCGGATCGCCTCGAGCAGTCGCGCTGCATCGCTTTCCATCCCGGCGAGCGGATCCGCCGGCCGCCGCACTGGCAACAAAAACGATGCACGCCGGCGGCAGGAAATCGGTTTGCCTCGGATGTAGCGGAAAACAGAGTACGCGCGATGTCCAAGGATACCGTGCAGCCGCCCCCCGGGGAAGTTCGGGACGCCGTCCTAATCGTGGATGACGAGGAGTCGCTCCTTGATGTCTTCGAGGCGGCGCTGAGCCCGTTCTTCGACCTCACGCGGGCCACGAACACGCGTGACGCCGATTTCCAGCTGCAGCGCCGGGCCTTCAAGGTCGTGCTGGCCGATCACCTCATGCCGGGCGGCAACGGAATGAATTTCCTTGTGCGCGCGCGGGAGGAATTCCCCCACATGCAGCGGATCCTCGTCACCGGTTACATGAAGCCCGAGATGCTGCTGCGCAGCGTCAACGAGGCCGCGCTCTTCCGCTATCTGCTCAAGCCCGTCGCGGTCGCCGAGCTCATCAAGGTGGTTCAGGATGCCGCGCAGGCGCACGACGCCAGCGTGGCGGCGGCGAACGCCTGAGGTTCATTTCCCGGCCGCGGTTTTCCTGCCCAGCAGCTTCCGCAGGTACGAGGCGGTCGGGCTGCGCCGGACCTTGAACAACCCTTCGGGCGGTCCTTGGTAAAGCAGTTCGCCGCCGTCGGGTCCGCCGTCCGGTCCGAGCTCGAGGAGGTGGTCCGCCTCGGCGATCAGATCCAGATGGTGCTCGATGACGACCACGGTGTGCCCCTGGTCGACGAGCGAGTGCAGCACGCGGATCAGCTTCTCGCAGTCGCTCAGGTGCAGGCCGATCGTCGGCTCCTCCAGCAGGTAGAGGTTGCGCGGTGTTTCGCCGCGACCGCGTTCCCGGAATGAGGCGAGGCCCGCGGCGAGTTCCGACACCAGCTTGAGGCGCTGTGCCTCGCCGCCGGAGAGGGTGGGTGAACTCTGGCCGAGCGTCAGGTAACCAAGACCGCAATCGACCATCAGCCGGCAGACCGCGGCGAGGTGCGGGTGGAAGTCGAGGAAACCGGCGGCCTCATCGAAGGTGAGCGCGAGCACGCCGCCGATGGAGCGTCCTTTCCAGGCGATGTCGGCGAGGTCAGGGCCGTAGCGCGATCCTCCGCAGTTGTCGCACGGCAGGTAAACATCCGGCATGAACGCCATCTCGAGCTTGATGCGGCCCGCGCCCTCGCACGCGGAGCAGCGTCCTCCGGTGGTGTTGAACGAGAAGCGGGACGCGGTGTGGCCGCGGATCTTGGCCTCCGGGAGGCCCGCGAAGTACTGGCGGATGAGATCGAAAATCCCGAGATAGGTCGCCGGCGTGGAGCGCGGCGTCTTCCCGATGGGCGACTGGTCGACCTCGATCACGCGCCTGAAACCGGCCGCGCCGCGCAACTCCCCAAAAGGAGCCGCACTTCCTTTCGTTCCGATCACGCGGGCGAACTCGGCGCCCTTGAGGGAGACCTTCCGGTCCTTGATCGCGTGCTCCACCGCCGGCCGCAGCAGGTCGCGGATCAGGGTGGATTTTCCCGCACCGCTCGGGCCGGCTACCATCGTGAGCCGCGCGAGGGGAATCTTGAGATCGAAACCCTTGAGGTTGCGGAAGCGGGCGCCGGTGAGCGTGAGCCACCCGCCTTTTTCGTCGCGGCCGGGAGCAGGGCGGCGCGCCCCGCGCAGGGGATGCGCGATCCCGCGCGCCAGGAAACGGCCGGTGAGCGAGCGGCTGCTGCCGCGGATCTCCTCCGGGGAGCCGCAGGCGAGCAACTCGCCGCCGTGCACGCCCGCGCCGGGGCCGAGGTCCACGATCACGTCGGCGCGCTCCATCAGTTCGTCGTCGTGCTCGACCACCAGCAGCGTGTTCCCGCGGTCGCGCAGGCGCTCGAGCGTGTCGATCAGGCGATCGTTGTCACGCGCGTGCAGCCCGATGCTCGGCTCGTCGAGCACATAGAGCACCCCGGAGAGGTTGGATCCGAGTTGCGCCGCAAGCCGGATGCGCTGCGCCTCGCCGCCCGAGAGCGTGTCGGTCGGGCGATCCAGCGGCAGGTAGCCGAGGCCCACTTCGTCGAGAAACTCCAGGCGCCCCTCGATTTGCGGAAGCACGTCGGTGAAGATGAGGCGGCCGCGGCGATCAAGTTCCAAGCGCCGCAGCCGCCGCAGGAGCTCGCCCGGCGTCGACGCCAGCAGCGCCGGCAGCGAAAGCGGCGCGTCCCCGTTGCGGAAATGCAGCCGCACCGAGCGGCTCACTCGGTTCAGGCGCTCACCGGAACACTCCGGGCAGGCTTCGCCTTCCTCGGCCACGTCGGCGGCGTCATCGATCCCGAAAGCGCGGAGTCGCGCGGCAGGATCGTCCTCCGCCTCCTCGTCGGGAATCAGCATCCACGGGAACACCCGGCCGTGGCCGCGACAGGAGGGGCACCAGCCGCGCGGGGAGTTGAAGGAAAAGTTCTTCGGGTCGAGCTCGGGAAAGGATTCGCCCGTCTCCCGGTCGGTCCGGTTCGTCGAGAACCAGGAGATGATGCCCCCTTGCGGTGTAAGGAGAAAGCAGGTTCCCCGGCCGAGCTTGAGCGCCTCCTCCAGCGCGGCCCCGGGAGTGCGCACGTGGGGCTTGTTCGCGGCAGGGTCCTTCAGGTCGGCGACCACGACTTCGATGTCGTGTTCGCGGTAGCGGTCCAGTTTCTGGAACGCGTCGACCCGCGTCAGCTTCCCGTCCGCCCGCATCAGCGTGAATCCCTGACCGCCGATCCAGGTCGCGATCGGCTGGTGGTGCCCCTTCCGGCCGCGGATCAGCGGCGCGCAAAGGTAGAGGTGCCGCGCTTTCTTGGCGCGCGGGTCTTCCGTCAGGACTTTCGTGAGCAGGCGACGCAGCGCCAAGGCAGACATCGGCGTCACCGGGCGGCCGGTGTCAGGGTGGTGTTGGACGCCGATGCGCGCGTAGAGGAGACGCAGGTACTGCGCGACCTCGGTGATCGTCGCCACCGTCGACTTCCGCGAGCCGCGCGTGACGCGCTGCTCGATGGCGACGGTCGGCGGGATGCCGCTCAGGCGGTCAATGGCGGGCCGGGGGAGTTGCTCGACGAATTGCCGCGCGTAGGGCGACATCGATTCCATGAAACGCCGCTGGCCCTCGGCGAAGATGATGTCGAACGCTAGGGTCGACTTGCCCGAGCCCGAGACGCCGGTGACGACGTTCAGCCGGTGGTGGGGCAGGGTGAGGCTGACGTCCTTGAGGTTGTTCTCCCGGGCCCCCAGCAGGGACAGGACGCGGGGACCCGGTAGCGCGGGCTCCGCCTCGGCGGCGATTGGCAGGACGTGGGAGTCGTGGCCCGCGTTTCCGTCCAGCGCGGTCCGCAGGAACGGTGCCGTCGCCGCGGTCGTGCCCGCGACGTCTTCCGGCGTGCCTTGGGCGACGATGCGGCCGCCCTCAACGCCGGCGCCGGGGCCCACCTCGAGGATCCAGTCGGCCGCCTTCAGGACATCGAGGTTGTGCTCGATCACGACGACGCTGTGGCCGCGGTCGACGAGGGCCTGCAGGACGCCGAGCAGACGCTTCACATCGTGCCGGTGGAGTCCCGTGGTGGGTTCGTCGAGCAGCAGCAACGCGGGTCCGGTCTCGGGTGCGGCCGCGTCCGCAGTGGTGAATGCGCCGAGATGCCGCACGAGCTTGAGGCGCTGGGACTCGCCGCCGCTGAGCGTGTTGAGCGGCTGGCCGAGCTTGAGGTAGCCGAGACCGACGGCCGCCAGCGGCTCAAGACGGTCGCGGATCGCGGCTTCCCGGGAGAAAAGCCCGAGGGAGTCGTCGACGCTGGTGCCAAGCAGGTCGGCGACGGATCGTCCGTTCCAGCGGATGGCGAGGACCTCGGGCTTGAAGCGCCGTCCGTCGCACTCGGGGCAGGGGACGAAGACGTCGGAGAGGAACTGCATCTCGACGCGCTCGTGTCCGAGGCCCTGGCAGTGATGACAGCGGCCCTCGCCGCTGTTGAACGAGAACGCCGAAGGCCCGAGGCCCGCCGCGAGCGCCTCCGGGGTCGCGGCGAGGAGGTCGCGCACCAAGTCCCACGCGTCCACGTGCAAAGCCGGGTTGGACCGCGGCGTGCGGGCGAGGGGGGATTGGTCGACGAGGACCACCTCGCCGATCGGCTGGTCGAGACGAAGCTCGCTGATGACCGCCGGATCCTCGGAGAGCTGCAGGCGCTGCGTGAGCAATCCCTGATGGATCACGTTGTCGAGCAGCGTGGATTTGCCGGAACCGGAGACGCCGCTGAGCGCGACGAGGCGGCCGAGCGGGACGCGGAACGAGAGCCGCTCGAGGTTGTGTTTGCTGGCGTGCTCAACG
>CAIUOU010000026.1 GCA_903900845.1 uncultured Opitutia bacterium | reverse complement strand
GTCGCTCTCAGCATTAGCGGCCAAGAAAATGTTGTCGTCGGACCTGATGCCCAAGGATCCGGTCAAGAACAATTCGGCCCCGTCGCCGATCGCCATGAATGGAGCGGATGAAGCAACAACGGGCAACGAAGCAGCTAAAAGGCAGGAATGGAAGGTTTTCGAGAGCATTGTGAAGTTTGACTGCAAAGATGGTCGCACTCCGAACACAGGGAAGCAACCTTTTTTCTCGATGCAACCTAAACTGACGCTGACTTTTCTGTCAGCTTCAGATCAAAACCTCCGCTCAGCCCGACTGGGCACCCTTTCGACGAGAAGCGCCAAGCACGCAGACCCTCAAGCAAAGCCCCGTTTGCCTCCGGATTCCCAATGGTGATTCGCACCCAATCGTTGAGCCCATAAACAACCATTGGACGGACGATAATTCCGCGTTGCTGGAGCCTCGAAAAACAGCCGGTGCCATCACCTACCTTGGATAAGACAAAGTTGGCGCAACTACGGACGAACTTAAACCCAAGATCCGAGAGCGCGCACTCGACGGCGGCCATGCCCTCCGCGTTGGCCCGCCTGCAACGATCAGCAAAGTCTTTGTCATCCAGAGCCGCGAGCGCCGCCGCTTGGCCGATGGCGTTAACGTTGAATGGCTGCCGGACACGCTCGAGCAGTGCGCAGAGATCCGGGCTTGCGTAGCCGTACCCCACCCGAAGCGCAGCCAGGCCGTAGATCTTGGAGAATGTCCTAAGGCAGATGAGGTTCTTTCCCTCGCGAATTAGGGGTTTTAAGTCGGGAGGATTTTCCAGGTATTCGATGTAGGCCTCATCAATCACCACCACGACGTGGTCCGGCATCGCGCGAATGAAAGCCTCCAGCTGCTCGCCCGAGTTAGCGGTGCCAGTCGGATTATTGGGGGAACAGACGCAAACGAGTTTTGTGCGAGGCGTGACCGCTGCCGCCATCGCAGGCAAGTCGTGGGTCCAATCCCGCAGAGGCACCTCAACCGGCTTAGCCCCGAACAAAAGCGTCACCAGCTTGTAGACCACGAAGGCGGGCGTCGCCATGACGACCTCGTCTCCCGGACCGAGAAACACGTGCCCGAGCAACTCGATTAGCTCGTTTGAGCCGTTACCCACCACAAATTGATCCGCCCCGAGTCCGTGAAAGGACGCCAGCCTCCGCCGGAGCTCGTAGCATCCGCCGTCCGGATACAAAGCACCTTGGGCCAGCGCCCGGATCGCCGCCTCGATGGCGCGCGGGGAGGCCCCGAAGGGATTCTCGTTGGAGGCCAGCTTGATGATGCCGGCAGGATCAAGCCCGAGTTCCCGCGCCACATAATCGATGGGTTTACCCGGCTGATAAACGGGCTGCGAGAGGACCGACGGCCGGGCAAGTGAATCGATGCGCATACGGCGGAAGGATTGGACCTAACCGAGCGGGGAGAAAGTATTAAATCCCCACCCTCGCGGACGGTCCCCCCGGCGCGACGGCGGCGGGCCGGCTGGAAACGCGGACCCACTGCATGCCCGCCGACTCCGCAGCGCGCATTCCAGGCTCCGCATCCTCGAAAACGAGACACTGGGCCGGCTCCACCTTGATCTGCCGCGCGGCGAGCAGGAAAATTTCCGGGTCAGGCTTTCCATGGACCACATCGTCCGCGGTGACCACAACCGGGAAAAGCGGCGCAAGACCCGTCATTTCCAGCGAGCGCCGCACGATGGCGCGGGGGCCACCAGAAGCGATGGCCACCGGATGCGTGCGCGCGACACGGCGCGCGAAGTCCGCCACGGGGCGAATAACCCGGGCGTCGCCCTGCAGGTCCTGGAAAAGCGCCTCCTTATGGTGGAACACGGCGTCCGGATCGATCCTAAGCCCGTAGTGGGCGGCCATCAGTTCGGCGACCCGCCGCGTGGGCACACCACCAAGCGAGTAGAAAAGATCCTCGTCCAGGCGACAGGCCAGGCCGACGTGGCGCATCGCCCCTTCCCACGCGCGGAAATGCAGCGGCATGGTGTCAATCAAGGTGCCGTCCAGGTCGAAGATGTAGCCGGCGAAGTCACCCGGCGGGATATCGAGTTTCATGAGCAACTAACTGCCAGAGCGGCGCACATCTTCCCTCCCCGAGCGCCCTCAAAACCTCTCAGCGGCGCGCCCCGCGGTGCAGACGACTGACAGGCTTAGCCGCGGCCGCCGCGGTCTCAGCCAAGGCCTTGTCGTCGAACAATGCCGAGTAGATGTAAGGGAAGCCGTCGATTTTCTTCCGCTCCACGGACACGCCCATGTATCGCTCGATCGAACGCGCGTCACGAACGTCCTCCTCGGTCACCATCGTGAAGGCATCGCCCGTGTTTTGGGCGCGGCCGGTGCGGCCGATCCGATGGACGTAATCCTCGGCATTCTCGGGCACATCGTAGTTGATGACGTGGGAGACTCCGGCGATGTCGAGGCCCCGGGCTGCGATATCGGTGGCAACAAGTACCTCGTAACGGCCAGTCTTGAATCCCTCGAGGGCCTCGATGCGCTCCCGCTGATTCCGGTCGGAGTGCAACACACCAACCGTGTGGCCGCCACCCTGGAGGCGATGGGCGATCCGATCCGCGCCCATGCGGGTGCGGCAGAAGATGATCACACTCTTGAAATCAGTCTGGGATAGCAGCAGCTGGAGTAGGTCGAACTTCTGCGTGGCCACCACGGGGTAGAAAGCGTGGGCAACCGTCTCGGCAGGGGAACGCTGGCGGCCGATTTCCACCTTCACCGGATTGTTGAGCGCCCAGCTGGCGAGCTGTTCCAGCTCGGGCGGAAGCGTCGCGGTGAAGAAAAGGGTCTGCCTCGCCTTGGGACACTTGCCAACGATGCGACGCACGTCGGGCAGGAAGCCCATGTCCAGCATCCGGTCGACCTCGTCGAGCACCAGGATGTCGACATTTTCCAACGTGCAATTGCCCTGCTCGAGATGATCGAGTAGTCGCCCCGGCGTGGCCGCGAGGATGTCGACTCCGCGGCGCAGGTCTTCCATCTGCTTGCCGTAGCCGACGCCCCCGTAGACTATCGTCACCCGTAGGTCGGTGAACTTGGCGAACTTCTGGAACGCCTCCTCGACCTGCAGGGCCAATTCGCGCGTCGGTTCGAGGATTAGGCACCGCAGGCGTCCGTGCGTTCCGAGGCGCTGGATGATGGGAAGCGCGAAGGCGGCGGTCTTGCCGGTGCCCGTCTGGGCGGACCCGATCACGTCCCCGCCTTTCAAAACCACCGGAATCGCCTGGGCTTGGATCGGAGTAGGGGTGACATAACCCATTTCCTGCACGGCGAAGGCCAAAGGATCTCCCAATCCGAGCGCCGTGAAGGCGGTGTCCATCTTGGGTACATTCACCGGGACCGCCGGTTTGATGTCGGCCGTCCGCGGATGGTCAAAATCCTTGTCGATCTGCGGGCGCTCGCGCCGCACGGGACCACCCTCCCCACCTCTTCCGCCTCCGCGCCGACCACGACCGCCTTCGCCCCGACCACGCTCATCGCGGCGCCCCGACGGTCCGCCGGCGTCGCGGGGACGCTCTCCGCGGGGATGATCACGCCCGCCGCGTTCTCCGCGCTCTCCGCGCGATTCGCTGCGGGCTGGTTTCGAAGACTGGACGGAGGAAGGGGTGGAGCCGCCGGACTTGGCCTGCGCCGCGCCACGCGAGGGCGCGATCTTTTCGCGCAGCTTCGCGATGATTCTCTTAAACATGTGGATTAGACCGACCACCCTTCGCGAAGCGCGTCCTATTGCAACCCCCATATCCGCGCGGGCGGTGGGCGCGCCTCCGCGACGCGGGCTGCCAGCCGGCCGAATTTGACCGCGGGAATGACCGCACGGAAAAGCCCGCCATGCCTCCGCATCCGCACCTACCGTTGGTCCGCCTGCGAGTGAGGCACCTCGGGGCATGCGTGGTGTTCTGCACGAGCAAGCCGGGACTCCACGTTTAGACCGACCGCGCGAATCACTCGCTGCTTTCCTCCACGCAGGATGATTCCCCTGGAGCGCGTTTTCTGGCGGCCGGCGGCTACCATCATTACCTGCCGATGAACATCAGGCGCCGTGCCCGGCTGCCTTGGCGGGAAGCGGCGCCGGGGGCGCCGGCACGGCTTTTTTCATCCGGGGAAAAGCCGGTGCGTGAGCTGAAGGATCCGGACGGAATACCGCTGCTGGTCCGCGGCTGAGCCAGAACCTTCGCGCTTGGCTCGGCCGCGGCGCCCCGGCACCTTCCCACCGCCCACCCCGCATGAAAGCCGACCTCCGCTGGCTGCTCCGTCTCGGCGCCGAACAAAAAATGTTCACCGCCGAGCAGGGACGGACGTTGCTGGCGAAACTCGGCGGCTCTCCGGATCTGATGACGTTCGCGCAGGGGCTGATCGATAGCGGCGTGGTCACCGCGCTGGAGAAACTCGAGGAGTTGGCCGGCGAAGCCATCACCAGGGCCGCCGACGGACCACCCCAAGAAACCGCCCCCAAGCCGGCGGCGCCCGTGCGGGAGAGCGTGCCTTCCGCTGGCCTCGCGTTCGAGATGCTCGGCGCGCTGGACGACGCCGCGCTCGCGGCCGGTCTGCGCGGACTTTTGCGGGCAACAGCGGCTGCCGGCGCGAGCGACCTGCACCTTTCCACCGGAGCGCGACCTTTCATCCGCCGCGCGCGCGTGCTCTCCCACGTCTCGGAGCATGTCCTGACCGCGGACGAGGCCCTCCGCCTCAACACCGTGCTGCTTTCCGAGGGGCAGCGCCGTATTTTTCTCGAGCGCCGCGACTACGACTACGCCTTGGCCATCGGAGCCGACGACCGCTACCGCGTGAACCTGATGTTCCACAAAAACGGCGCCGCGGGAGCCTACCGCATGGTGCCGGCCGGCACGCGCTCACTCGAGGACCTCGGTTTCGCGCGGCACCTCGAGACGCTTCGGAAATTACTCTCCTACCACAATGGCCTCATCCTCATCACCGGACCGGTGGGTTCGGGCAAGACGACCACCCTCGCCTCGATGGTCGCGCAGCTCAATGAGACGCGCTCCGACCACATCATCACGGTCGAGGACCCGATCGAGGTCGTGCAGCCGGCACGCGGCTGCAACGTCACCCAGCGCGAGGTCGGTCCGCACACCCGCTCGTTCGCAACCGCGCTGAAGGGCGCGCTGCGGGAGGATCCCGACGTGATCGTGATCGGCGAGCTCCGCGACCTCGAGACGATCGAGATGGCGATCAGCGCCTCCGAGACCGGGCATCTCGTGATCGGCACGATGCACACGAGCGACGCCGCCACGACGCTGAACCGCCTGCTCGACGTCTTCCCGCCATCGCAGCAGACGCAGATCCGCGCAAGCGTCGCCGAATCGCTGCGCGGCATTGTCTGCCAGCGCCTGCTGCCGTCCCCGACCGGCGAGCTGGTGCTATCGTGCGAGATTCTCGTGGCGAACACCGCCATCCAGAACCTGATCCGCGAGGGCAAATCCGCCGGTCTGCGCAACACGATGGAGACCGGCGTGAAGGAGGGCATGTGCCTCATGGACAACTCGGTGTATGCGCTGTGGCAGGAAGGGCGAATCGCGCCCGACGTCGCCCGCGCCAATATCCCCAACCGCGTCCTGCGCCAGAAGATCACCGGATGAACGAACTCGACGACCAGATCGCGGAGACGCTGCAAGCCTACCGCAAGGCGCGGATGCGGCTTTTTCTCAACCTCGGCTTCGTCGTCGCCTGCTGCGTCGCCGCGAGCGGCCTGCGCGCGGCGTTTGGCCTCCCGCCCGCGTTCCTCTCGGTGGTGCTCATCGCGACCATCCTCCTGTTCAGCCCCGAGATTTTCCGCTTCCTGCGTCTGAAAAACGAGCTGCAGCGCCTCGAGCGGCTCCGCGACCAAGATTCCTGAAGATGGCCGCCATCGACACGCTTCTGAAAAGCATGCTCGAGAAGGGCGGCTCCGACCTGCACCTCACGGTCGGCCTGCCGCCCAAGATCCGCGCGTCCGGATCGCTCCAGCCGCTCAACGACCAGCCGCTCGACGCCGCCGCCATGGAGGCCCTGCTGAGCGAGATCTGTCCGCCGCGCCGCTGGCAGGATTTTCTCGACCGCAAGGATCTTGACCTTGCCCACGAGATCCCGGGTGTGGCGCGTTTCCGCGGCAACTACCTCTACAACCACTGGGGCCCGGCCGCGGTGTTCCGGCAGATTCCGGCGAAGATCCTCTCGTTCGAGGACCTCAAGCTGCCGGAGGCCCTGAAGAAACTGTGCCATCTCGACCAGGGTCTTGTGGTTGTCACCGGCCCAACCGGCAGCGGCAAGTCGACCACGCTCGCCGCGATGATCGACTACATCAACACGCACCTTTCCCGGCACATCATCACCATCGAGGACCCGATCGAATTCGTGCATCCGGTGAAGAAGTCGGTGATCGTGCACCGCGAGGTCGGCGAGCACACCGAGTCATTCGCCGCCGCCCTGAAGGGCGCGATGCGGCATGATCCCGACATCCTGCTGCTGGGGGAGATGCGCGAAATGGAGACCATCAAACTCGCGCTCGGCTGCGCGTCGATGGGCATGCTCGTGTTCGGCACGCTCCACACCAACAACGCCCCCAAGACCGTCGACCGCATCATCAACACCTTCCCCGCCGAGGAGCAGAACCAGGTGCGCGTGATGCTCGCCGGCTGCCTCGCTGGCGTCGTGGCCCAGCTCCTCTGCAAGCGCGTCCCCAAGGGCCGCTGCGCCGTGCACGAGATTCTCCTCACCCACGAGGCGCTGCCCAATACCATCCGCAGCGGCCAGATCGCCAACATCCGCGCCATCATCGAGAGCGGAGGTGCTGACGGGATGGTGACGATGGACACCAGCCTGATGAACCGCGTGAAGGACGGCACCATCGAGGCGAAGGAGGCCTACATGAAGGCCGCCAACAAGGCGCTCTTCGCCCCGCTGCTTAAACCCGGCGACCTCGAGGGCGGGCACTGAGGGAATCCATGGGCACGCCCACGAGGAAAAAAGTCGCTCCCGCGGAGGACCGCCGCGCCGTTTGGTCGTGGGCCCTGATCGACTGGGCGAACTCGGCGTTTGCGATCGTCGTGATGACGGCGTTCTTCCCGATCCTCTTCAAGGACCACTGGTGCGAAGCGCCCGGCATGACCCCCGAGCGCAGCACCGCCTACCTCGGTTACGCCAACACCGCCGCGAGTCTCCTGATCGCGCTGCTCGCGCCCTTGCTCGGCTCGATCGCCGACCAGGGCAACGGCAAGCGTTGGTTCCTGCTCGCATTCACGTTGCTCGGCGCCGCCGCGACCGCGCTCCTCCCGCTGGCCGGCAAGGGGGAATACGTTTTCGCCGCGGTGCTCTTCGCCGTCGCCGCGTTCGGGTTCTCTGGAAACAACCTGTTCTCCGACGCGCTGCTCACGGATGTCGCGAAGCCCGAACGCTACGACCGCGTCTCGGCCCTCGGCTACGCGCTCGGTTACGTCGGCAGCGGGGCGCTCTTCGTCGCGTGCACGTTCGCCGTGCGCGAGCCCGCGCGCTTCGGTCTAGGCGGCCCGGTCGCCGCGGCCGGGGCGTGCTTCGTGGCGACGGCGGTCTGGTGGTTGGTGTTCACGCTCCCCGCCTTGATCTGGGTGCGCGAATCGCCAGCCGTGCCCGCCGCCGGCGAAGGCCCGCTGTTGACGCGCGGATTCCGGCAGTTCGCGGCGACGTTCCGCGAGATCCGCACGCAGCGCCCGGTGCTGCTCTTCCTCGGCGGCTACCTCCTGTACATCGACGGCGTGAACACCGTGATCAAGATGGCGGTCGACTTCGGCCGCGCGCTAGGCCTCGACGCGGCCGGGATGCTGCTGGCGCTGGTGGTGACGCAGTTCGTCGCGTTCCCGGCGGCGATCTTGTTCGGCCGGATCGGCGAACGCTTCGGCGCGCGGCGCGGGATCATGCTCGGGATCGCGGTCTACGCCGCGCTGTGCGTGTTCGCCACGCAGCTCGAGACGCAGCGCGGCTTCATGGCGATGGCTGCGGTGGTGGGCCTCGTGCAGGGCGGCGTGCAATCGCTCAGCCGCTCGTACTTCGCTCGACTGATCCCGGCGGAGAAAGGCGGAGAATACTTCGGCTTCTACAATATGCTGGGAAAATTCGCCGCCATCATCGGGCCGACGCTGATGGGAGTCACCGCGCTCGTCTCCGGCACCCGTTTCTCGATCCTGTCGCTCCTCGTCCTCTTCGGCGGCGGACTCTGGCTTCTCTCGCGGGTGGAGGAGCCCGTGGGGGAAAATCCCCCCGCGCCGCGCAACTAAGCCCCGAAGGCTCCGGCCTGGCGGGTCAGCGATTTCTCGAGACTGCCGCAGACCAACTCGCACAGACGGAAGATCGAGGGGTCGGCGATCGAGTAGTAGACCTGCAGGCCCTCCTTCCGCCGCGCCAGCACGTGCGCCTGGGTGAGGGTCTGCAAGTGCCGGGAGATATTACCCTGCGTCCCGCCGGTCGCAGCGACCAGTTCACCCACGCTCCGCTCGCCGTCGAACAAGGCCTGGATCAGGCGCAGCCGCATCGGCTCGGAGAGCACCGCAAAGCGGCGTGCCACGAGCTCGAGGGCGTCATCGGAAAGGGGAGCCTTGCGGGCCATGGGTGGAAACCAGCAGACGCTTGACACAGCTTCAAGCATATGCGTATATGCGCATGTATAGTCCATCAAAATCCATGACCACCGACCAACTAGTCCGCCTCCTCGCCGGTACCGTCACGCTGCTCGGCGTCGCCCTCGCCCACTTCGTCAATCCGTGGTGGCTGCTCCTGTGCGCCTTCGTCGGTCTCAACCTGATCCAATCGGTCTTCACCGGCTTCTGCCCGCCTTCCTTGATCCTGCGCAAGCTGGGCTGGGTTGATGCCGATAACGTGATCCACTGGGGAGGGATCCGTCCTGGCACACATTCCTGAAATCCCGGGCAATGCCCTCCGCCGTCATCCTGCGCCTCTCACTCGTCGTTTTCGGCGGCGCCGCGCTGGGCGCGCTCCTCGGGTGGTTTGGCCAGTGCTCGTCCGGCACCTGTCCGCTCGCCGCCACCTGGTGGCGCGGCGCCCTGTATGGCGGGTTCCTCGGTCTAATCGCCACCCTCTCCGCTCCGCGGGCCGGTTGACGCCAGCCCCACGCGCTTCCCGGAACCTCACCTGATGACTCATTTTTGTCTCCGCCGGCAATTGGCCGGGCTCTTGTCACTTTCCTCGGCGGCCGTGGTTATGGCCGCCCCCTCCGGCGAGCCATGGACGGTTGACCGCGCGGTCGCCGCCGCGCTGCGGCAAAGTCCGGACGTCCATTCGGCCCGGCATCGCATCGAGGCGGGCGAGGCGATGCTGGCGCAGATTAACTCCGCGTGGCAGCCGCAGCTGACCCTCGCCGGCAGCTACACACGGACCAACGGCGCCCTCGGCGGACTCGGTTTCGCGCTCAACCAGCGTGCCTTCTCCCCTTCCCTCGATCTCAACCGGCCAGGCTGGGCCGACAACCTTAACGTTACCGGCACGGTCTCCTACAACCTCTACGACGGCGGGCGCCCCACCGCACGGCGGGAAGCTGCTCGCGCCGGCGTGCGGGCCGCGGAGCAGGATCTGCGCGTCGTTCAGCTCCAGCTTGCGGCCGATGTCGCCCGCGCGCTGCTGAATCTCCGGAAAGCACGCGAGGGGGTCACCGCGCTGGAGGCGGCCGTGAAGGCCCATGAGGCCAACACGGCCGACGCCCGTCTGCGCTTCGAAGCCGGACAGGTGCTCAAGGCCGATCTCCTCAGCCTCGAGGTGCAATCCGCCCGTACGCGCGAGCAGCTGTCTTCCGCCCGGAACGCCGCGGCCCTCGCTTCCCGGATGTTCACCTTCCTGTTGGGCGGCCCTCCGTCCGAAGAGGCGGTGGAGCTCCCCGCGGAGGATGCGGCGCTAGCCGCACTGACGGCCCCGGAGAGCGGGAACTCTTCCCAGCGGCCCGAGTTGCACCGCCTCCGCGAACGGGTGCGCGCCACCGAAGCTCTGCTCACGGCGGCCCGTGGCGGCCAGCGACCAGCGGTTAACGCGTTTCTATCGGGCCAGCATGACACCGGATGGCACTTCGACCGGAGTGCCGGTAGCGTCCAGGGCGGCGTCGCCGTGGAGCTCAACGTCTTCGACGGCGGACGGCATACCGGCCACGTGCGCTCCGCGGCGGCCGAATTGGCGCAGGCGAAGGAGGAACTGCGGCGCATGGAGCTCGTCATTGGTTTGGAGGTCGAGCGAGCGCGCCTCGCCCACCTCGATGCCCGGGAACGGCTGCAGGTCATGAGCGGCGCCGTTGCGCAGGCGGAGGAAAGCGCCGCGCTCAGTCGCGCCCGCTTCAGCCAGGGCGTGCTGCTTACCGCGGAACTTCTGGGTAGCGAGAGCCGCCTCGTGGAAACCCGCCTCAGCCGGACTCTCGCCGCGGCGGACGAACGCCTCGCGCTCATCGAACGGCGCCGCGCCCTCGGCCTGCCGGTCATCCCGCTCCCTTGAGATCCTCTCCATGAAATTCCCGCTGCTTCTTTCCGGAATGGTCGCCGTGGTCGCCGTCGGCTGTTCACGCTCCGACGCGCCCTTGTCCGCAACCGCGCTGCCCGTCGCCAAAGTCCGCGTAACCAACGTGCAGGTGGCCGACCTCCCGCAGTTTTCGGAGGTCACTGGAACCGTCCGCCCCGTGCATCGCGCCACACTCGCCGCCAGGACCATGGGCGCGATCATCGAACTGCCGGTGGCGCTGGGCCAGCGCGTGCGCGCCGGCGAAGTGCTCGCGCGGATCGCCGCGGAGGACACCGCGGCGCGCGTCGCGCAGGCGAAATCCCAGCTGAGCCTCGTCAAACGCGACCTGGGGCGGGAGCGCAACCTCCTGGCCAAGGGCGCCAGCACGTCGGAAACGGTGCGCGCCCTGGAGGACCGCCTCGCCGGCATGGAGGCCGCGGTGCGCGAGGCCGAGGCCCTGCTGGGGCACGCGGAGATCCGCGCGCCTTTTGACGGCGTGATCGCGCGCCGTCCGGCCAGCCCGGGCGACATCACCTTTCCCGGCCAACCGCTGCTGGAAATCGAGGGCGTCAGCGGATTCGAGATCGAAGCCGGGATTCCCGAATCCCTCGCGTCCGCACTGCGTACCGGGACCGCGCTGGACTGCCGCGTCGACGCGCTGCGTTTCAACGGCGTCATCCGCGAGTTTTCGTCCGCGTCCGATCCCGCCACGCGCATGGTAAGCGCGAAGCTCGCGGTGCCGGCGGGAGCCGCGGTCCGTTCCGGGCAATTTGCGCGCGTGGAGATTCCGGGTGCCACGCAACGGACGCTGCTGGTGCCGGCGGGATCCGTTTCACTGCTTGGCCAGATGGAACGCGTGTTTCTCGTGGGCGAGGGCAACCGCGCGGTCCTGCGGCTGGTGCGGACGGGCGCCCGACGCGGCGACGCGGTTGAGGTGCTCGCCGGTCTCGACGCCGGCGACCGTGTCGTGCTCGCGCCCGTCGCGACGTTGCGCGAGGGCCAGCCGCTGGAGGTGCAGCCGTGAGCGGGGGCCCCTCCGCTCCGGCGAAGGCCGGTTTCTCCGGCCGCGTCGCCGGCGCCTTTGTGCAGTCGAAGCTCACCCCGATCGCGATCATCGCCTCGGTGCTGCTGGGGCTATTCGCGGTCTGGATGCTCCCGCGCGAGGAGGAGCCCCAGATCAAGGTGCCCATCGTCGATGTGTTCGTGGGTATGCCGGGCGCTGATCCGGCGGAAGTGGAGAACCGCGTCACCCGGCCCATGGAGAAGCTGCTCTGGGAGATTCCCGACGTGGAGTACCTTTACTCCACCTCCAGCCCCGGCGCCGCGCTGGTCATCGTCCGTTTCAAAGTCGGGACCGACGTCGAGGCCGCACTCGTGCGCCTCAACCAGAAACTGCAGGGCAACGCCGACCGCATCCCGGCCGGAGTCGGCCCGCCGCTCGCCAAGGCCCGCGCGATCGACGATGTGCCGGTGCTGGCGCTCACGCTGCACAGCGGGCGGCTCGACCATCTCGAACTGCGTCGTCTCGCGGCGCAGGTCGACGACGTCATCAAATCGGTGCCGCAGGTGGCGGAGACGACGGTCATCGGCGGCACGCGGCGCACTGTCCGCGTCGAACTTGATCCGGCCGCCCTGGCCTCCCGCCAGCTCGACCCCGCCCAACTCATCTCCGCCCTGCGGAGCGCCAACCGGAAGCTGCAGGCCGGATCCCGGCCGTTCGCCAACACCGAGGTCCTGCTCGAGACCGGCGCCTTCCTCCGCGATCGCGCCGACGTCGGCAACGTGGTGGTCGGCGTCCATGACAGCCGACCGGTGCTGCTGCGCGACGTGTCGACGATCAACGACGCGGCCGAGGAACCCTCCACCTACGTGCTGCACGGCGCGGGGCCGGGAGGCGGCGCTTCCGCCCCGTCCCTTTTCGAACAGGCGGCGGTGACCGTAAGCATCGCGAAACGCCCCGGCGCCAACGCGATCGACGTGGTCAACGCGGTCCTCGCCAAGGCGGAAGGCCTGAAGGGCACGCTGATCCCGTCCGACGTGGGCGTGGCCGTCACTCGCGACTACGGCCATACGGCGGCGGAGAAGAGCAACGAACTGCTGCTCCACATGGGGATCGCGGTGTTCGGCGTGGCGATCCTGATCCTGTTGTTCCTCGGCTGGCGCGAATCGGTCGTCGTGATGCTGGCGATCCCGTCGACCCTCGCACTGACGCTTTTCATCTTTTACCTCTACGGGTACACCCTGAACCGGATCACGCTGTTCGCGCTGATCTTCTCGATCGGCATCCTGGTAGACGACGCGATCGTGGTGGTGGAAAACATCGTGCGCCACGTGCGGCTGCCCGGGGCGGCCCGCAAACCCCTCGCGCAAGTGGCGCTGGAGGCGGTGGACGAGGTCGGCAACCCAACGATTCTCGCGACTTGGGCCGTGATCGCCGCGATCCTGCCCATGGCGTTCGTTGGCGGACTCATGGGGCCCTACATGCGGCCGATCCCGATCGGGTCCACCGCGGCAATGCTGTTTTCCCTGGCAATCGCGTTCACGATCACCCCTTGGGCGGCGATCCGCGTCATGCGCCGGAAAGCAGCCGGCGCGGAGAAGCCTCCCGAGGCGGGGCGCTCGGACCTCACCTTCGACCAGGACCACGCCCCGTCTGACTGGTTCACGCGGCTCTACCACCACGTGATGGAACCGCTGCTGGGCCGGCCACTGTGGCGGTGGCTGTTTCTTGGTGGCATTGTCGCCCTGCTGCTCGGCTCCGCCGCCCTCGTCGGCCTAGGACGCGTGCAGGTGAAGATGCTCCCGTTCGACAACAAGTCGGAATTCCAGATCATCATCGATGCCCCCGAAGGCACCACGCTCGAGCAGACGACGCGGATCGCCCGCGAGATGGCGGCCGCGATCCGCACGGAACCCGAAGTGCGCGATTACCAGGTGTACGCGGGCACGGCGGCGCCGTTCAATTTCAACGGTCTCGTGCGCCATTACTACCTGCGGCGCGGCCCGAACGTCGCCGACATCCAGGTGAACCTCGTCGGCAAGGAGCTCCGCTCCCGGCAAAGCCATGACATCGCGAAACGGATCCGGCCGGCCGTCGCCGCCATCGCGCGCAAACACGGCGTGGCCGTGGCCGTCGCGGAGGTTCCTCCCGGGCCGCCGGTTCTGCAGTCGATCGTGGCCGAGATCTACGGCCCCGACGAGGCCAAGCGCATCGAACTCGCCCGCGAGGTGCGAAACATCATGGAACGCACCCCCGGCGTCGTGGACATCGACTGGTACGTCGAGGCTCCGCAGCCCAAGGTCCGCTACGTGGTCGACTCCCGGAAGGCCGCCCTGCACGGCGTCAGCGAGGCGACCGTCGCCGATGCCCTCCAACTCGCGGCGCAGGGCCGCGCGGCGGATCTCCTGCACGTTCCCTCAGAACGCGAGGACGTGCCGATCATGCTGGAGCTGCCCGCCGCCGACCGCGGCCACCCCGGCGCGCTGCTCGATCTGCGGGTGAGGGCCGACCGCGATCCCGCGGCGCCGCTGGTGCCACTTTCCGAGCTGGTGCGGATGGAACGCCTCACCGCCGGACCAAACCTCTACCGCAAGAACCTGAAGCCGGTGACGTACGTCACGGCCGACGTGGCCGGGGCGGTCGAGAGCCCGGCCTACGCGATGTTCACCATGGACTCCGAGCTGCGGAAACTTGACGCGCGGAAATTCGGCGGAACGAACGAGCGCCTGCCCATCTATCACCTCAACCTCCCCGCGGACGACCTGAACCCGGCGCTCAAATGGGACGGCGAATGGCACATCACCCTGGAGGTGTTCCGCGATCTCGGCATCGCGTTCGCCGCCGTGCTGGTGCTGATCGCGATGCTGATGGTCGGTTGGTTCAACAGCTTCGTCACCCCGCTCGTGGTGATGGCGGCGATCCCGTTCTCACTCATCGGCATCCTGCCGGCGCACTGGGCGATGGGGGCATTCTTCACGGCGACATCGATGATCGGCTTCATGGCCGGCGCCGGCATCGTGGTGCGGAACTCGATCATCCTCGTCGATTTCATCGAGCTGCGCCGCACGCATGGTCTGCCCTTGCGGGAAGCCGTGATCGAGGCGGGCGCGGTGCGCTTCCGCCCCATGCTCCTCACCGCGCTGGCGGTGGTCGTCGGCGCCAGCGTCATCCTCGCCGATCCGATTTTTCAGGGCCTCGCCATCAGCCTGATGTTCGGGGAGATCGCCTCCCTGCTGATCAGCCGGATGGCCGTGCCCGTGCTCTATTACATGGCCAACGCCGGGCGGGAGGCCTTGAGCCCGACGGCTCCCAGCGAGGCTTCGCCCGCCGACTGAACCCAGTACCAACTGTCCCGCAGCAGCGATGAATCCGTTCAAGTTTCTCAAGTCACTTTTTACCCCCGCGCCCCGCCTCCGCCCGTGGCAATGCGCGCCGCGCGTGCTGTCCGCACAGGCGGTGCTGATCGACGTCCGGGAGCCGGGGGAATGGCGCTCCGGCGTGGCGGAAGGCGCGGTGTTGCTACCGTTGAGCGACCTCGGCGGTTCCCGTGAAATCTGGCGGCCGTTCCTCGAGAAAAACGCCGGGCGCGAGTTGCTCTGCTACTGCGCGGCCGGCGGCCGTTCCGCGATCGCGGCCCGGACACTGGTCGCCGAGGGATTCCGCGCCGCCAACGCCGGCAGCCTGCAAGATTGGAAGAATTCCGGGTGGCCGGTCGTGCCGCCCAAAGACTGAGCCCGCCCGGGAACCAGGCGTGGCTCAGGTCGCGGTCTCGGTGAAGCGCGCCTCACGGATCACCGTGATGCGGATCGTACTGGGATACTGCAGCTCGGTCTCGATGCGCTTGCGGAGCTCGCGCGCAATCTCCCGGGCGCGGTCATCGGTGACCTCCGTCGGGGAAACGACCACCCGGATCTCACGTCCGGCCTGGATCGCGAACGCTTGTTGCACGCCCTCGAGCGAAAGCGCGAGTTTCTCGAGCCGCCCGAGCCGCTGGATGTAGCCGGTCATCGACTCCGCCCGCGCCCCGGGCCGCGTGGCCGAGACGGTGTCGGCAAGGATGAGAAGGCCCGCGTAAATGGTCTCCGGCTTCACCTCCTCGTGGTGCGCGGCGACCGCGTTCACCACGATGGGCGTCTCTCCATACCGGCGGATGAACTCGGCGCCGATTGTGGCGTGGCTACCCTCCAGCTCACCCGGCAGGGCCTTACCGATGTCATGCAGCAAACCGGTCCGCTTGGCGACGTTGGGATCGAGCCCGATCTCACTCGCGATCAGGGACGCGAGGGTCGCGGTCTCCACCGAGTGATCGAGCACGTTCTGGTTGTAGGAGAAGCGGTACCGTAGCCGGCCGAGAAGCCGGATGATCTCGGGATGGAGGCCGTTGATGTTGAGCCGTGCGATGGCCTCCTCGCCGGCCTGCGTGGTGACGAGGTCGATCTCGTCCTGCGCGCGCTTCACATGCTCCTCGATCGAGGCCGGATGGATGCGGCCATCCTTCACCAGCCCGTCGAGGGCCACGCGGGCGATCTCGCGACGCACGGGATCGAAGGATGAAAGCAGGACCATCTGCGGGGACTCGTCGACGAGGAGCGTGACACCGGTGGCGGACTCGAACGATTTGATGTTTCGGCCCTCGCGGCCGATGATACGGCCCTTCATCTCCTCGCTGGGCAGCTGGACGATCGTGGACGTGAGATCGTTGTTGGGCCGGCTGGCGATGCGCTGCATCGCGGAGATGAGCGCGCGCCGCGCCTCGTTCTGCAGCTCCTGGTCGGATTTCTCCAGGGTCGATCGGCGGAGCGCACGGAATTCATCCTGGCACTCCAGTAGGATCTCCTCGCGCAGCTGCCGGCGGATCTCCTCGCCGTCGAGCTGTGAGACGCCCTCGAGGCGCTTCCGCACGCCCTTAGACAGCGCGCGGATGGCGTCGCGCGCCTGGCGCACCGCGACGTTCTCGCGGTTCAGCCGCTCCTGCCGCTGCTCCAGCTGGTAATCGAGCAGCGCAAGCGACTCCTCGTGCGCACGGATCTCTCGGAGACGGATGTCGCTCTCGATCTCGCGGCGGTCGAACTCGCGGTTCATCTCGGCCCGCTTGTCCTGAATTTCGGACTCCGCCTTCTGCTTGAGCTCCTCGGCCGAGACCGCCGCCTCGCGACGCGCCACCTCGATCAGCTCCGCGGCCTGCTCGTGCGCCGCCCGCCGGATATGCCGCGTGAGCGTCCACACGATGAGGAAGCCGATGCCGCTGCCCACCACCACGAAAAGGATGGCCAACCCCCAGTCTAAAACCTGCTCACCTTCGGCGGACAGGAAGGCGAAAACCGCTGCGCCTGCTGAATTCAAGAGGCGCGAACCGTAGGCCGCGTCATTCAAACCTCAAGATCAAGGTTGCCCGTCCGCGAGCGCCAGTCCGGACCAGACTCCGCGCAGAACCTCCTCCATTCGGGCGAGGGCCGGGGCGTCACCATCCCGAGCGTCAGTCTGCAGCAGCACATAGGCCCAACGGTCGGCGCGAACGTGCCGCACGCGATTCCATGCGTCGCGCCGCACCATGTCCGCGTGGCCGCCCACGGGGCCATCGGGGCCCGCGAAAAAATACGCCACGAGTTGCGGCACCGACTCGCGTCCGCGCGGCGTGGGGAGCTCGCGCCGTACGCGCAGCAGGGTGACGGGAATCGACCCGGCGGCGGCCGTTTCCGTCGCGCCGGCGACCGCCAGAGACCGGCGTTCCGACTCCACGATCGTCCACCCCTGGCCCACGAGACACAGCTCCGGCCGGTGGATCGAGGTGCGGTCGCGGCCGCTGAGCACAACGGAGAAAAATACCTGCCGGCGCGGATCGGCCACGGCCACGTACGTTTTGCGCGAGTAACCGGTGTCGGCCGGGAGGATTTCCCGCTCCACCGCGCTCACCTCGGCGCTCCGGCCGATCCACTCGGTGCCGAGGAACGCGGGCAATTCGACCGGATTGATTCCGCCGGCGGACAGCGCCACGCCCGCCGCCCCGCCAGCCGGCCGCGCCGCCACCCCGTGAAGAAACGCCGCGGCTCCCGACGCGAGGGTGAGGAAACCCGCCGCCAACAACCACGCTTTCGCGACCGGTCGGCCGGTCTGCTCTCCGAGTTCGTCCGGTGATGCGTTCTGCGGAAAAACAACTTCCATCCCGGGCGCGCTGCGCTCGGGAAGCAGGCGCCCAAGGAGCGAGGCCCAGCCGAGGACTCCGCCGAGCACGATCGCAAAGACCCCGTAGCCCATCACCTCATGGGCGACATCGCCCCAACGCGGCCCGCCGGCCTGCGCGGCGAAGACGATTACGACGATTCGGGCCACGTTGCCGAGGTAGACCAAAGGAAGGCACGCGATGAAAACGATCATCCGCCGGCCTGCGCCGCGGAAACTCAGATAGCCGGCGAGGAGCGAGAGCGCCGCCAACGCGGTGAGCGACCGCACGCCGGAGCAGGCCGCGGCGACGTCGTAATTGTAAGAACCGTCGGGCGCGAGGAGCTGCGTGCCGTTGCGCAGGACCGCGATGCCCGCGCCGCGGGCGATAGCCGAGCTGGCGTCGACCACCCAGACCCGCAGCCAGAAGCCGACCGAGTCGAGGACGTTGACCGGGATGGCGAAGACGAGGAATGCGAGCGGGAACGCGGCCGCCCGCCCCCAGCGCCGTCCTCCACCCAGCCGCAGGATGCCCCAGAGGATGAGCAGGAAGCCCACGATGGAGATGCGCGTCTGCTGCGCGACAAAACCGACCACGTGCAGCGCGAGGCCGCCCGCCAGGGCGCCAGCCGCCGGCCAGACCGCGCCGCCATCGCCCGTGTTACCACGCGCCGCCCGCACATTGCGCCAAAGCAGCCACCCGCCGAGCCCGAGGATGAGCCACCCGTGCTCGGACTCGGAGGCGGGATTGAGCAACTGGCTGAACCACCAATGAAAGAGTGAAGCGGTGTCGATGTAGCCGCGCACCGGGTTGCCCCACCCATGCAACAGAGCAACGGCACCCAGGCCGATGCCAATCGCTGGAACCCACCCACCCGTTCTAAGCGGACATTGGTCCGATTGCGCGGGTGAGCAGCTTGTCATCAGCGTGAGACGAATCCTAACTCCAACCGCTTGGCAAAGCCTTCGCCAGAATCCGGAACCCGACCGCACCTGCTCGTGCTGGAACTCTGGGGTGTCGGCGACGTTGCGCTTGCCGTACCCTTTCTACGCGAAGCTGCGCAGCGGACGGAGGTCACCCTGCTGGCGAAGCCCCACGCTGAGCCCATTCTGAAGTTTTTTGTCCCCGAGGTGCGCCATGTATCACTCGACGCGCCGTGGACGGCCTTCACCGGAAAATACCGGCTGCACCGTTGGCCCTGGCGGACCATTCGCCGCACCCTTTCCAGACTCCGCCAAAGCCGCTTCGACTATGGGTTGTCGGCCCGTTCAGATCCACGGGATCACTTGGTGCTTAGTCTAGCGCGCATCGATCGGAAGCTTGGTTACCCTCGGGCCGGCTCCGGCTGGCTCCTTAATCAATCCCTCGTACCCTCCGGCGCGCACCGGGCGGATTATTGGACGGGACTCGCCCAGGCGCTCGGCTGGAAGATCGACCCGCCAGCCCCGCGCCCGCGCAAAGGTCGACGGATAGCTCTGCACCCCGGCGCGGGAAACACGGTAAGGGAATGGCCGCTCGGACGGTTCGCCCAACTGGCGGAGAACCTCACCAGCGATGGATGGGAGGTCCGCTGGATGGATCCTAAGTCCCGCGATCTGGCTCAACTCATTCAGTCGCTGGATGAATGCGACCGCTTCATCGGCAACGACTCCGGCCCAGGCCACTTGGCGGCACTGCTGGGCCTCCCCACCTTCACGATCTTTGGCCCACAGCTGCCGGAGCGTTTCGCCCCTCGCCACCCGCAGGCCTCTTGGATCGAAGGCGCGGCATGCGCGTACAAGCCATGCTATGACCGTTGCCGCTACAAGGAACCGGGTTGCCTGACTGCGCACAGCGCCGCCGTGGTTTGGCGCGCGATCACCTCGTGGTTGAATGGCAAACCCGCCTAGGGGAAGTCCCGCCTTGACCGAGAAAAACAGTCCTTCACCCCACCCGAGCGGGGATGCGAGCGAAACTCCGGACGCACCGCCGGTCCCGCTGGCTAGTTTCGGCTGGTTGCTGGCGGAGCGGATCGCCCGCGCGGCGAGCGCCGTCGCGGTGACCGGCATGGTGGCGCGCCACCTTGGGCCGACGGAGTTCGGCCTGCTCAACCTGGCCGCATCCGCCACGACAATACTGCTTCCGCTCGCCAGCCTGTCAGCGGAGGCGGTGGTGATCCGCGAAATCGTGCGCCAGCCCGAACGGGAGCGGGAAATCATCCGCACCGTCCTCGCCCTGAGGGCGATGACAGGGAGCGTGCTGCTGGGATCGACGATGGCGTCGATGCTCCTGCCGCCTGGCGGCCGCGAGCATGCCGTTCTGGCGGGCCTGATGGGGCTCGCGCTGATCTGGCAGGCGGCGGAGGCGCCAGAGACCGCGTTCCGCAGACACCAACGGGCGCGTTTCACCGCGGTCGCGCGCTTCGGGGCTTTCGTGGCCGCATCGGCGGCCAAGCTGGCGCTCATCGCCGCGGAAGCGGGCACCGGTGCTTTCGCATGCGCCTACGCGGCGGAAGGTTTATTCTATGGGGCTGCGCTTTTGGCCAGATACCATGCCGCGGGGAGAAATCTCCCGCCCGCCAGGGTCAATCCCGGAATGGCAGGGAGAATTTTAAGGGAGTGTGTGGGCCCGGCGCTGGCGGCAACCATCGCCGGCCTCGCCCTGAAGCTCGATCAGCTGCTGGTCATGATCCAGCTGGGAGCGGACGCAGCCGGGAAGTACGCGGCGGCCTGCCGGTTCACCGAGCTCCATTTCTTCCTCTCTGCCACCCTCGGGATCGTCCTGTACCCCCGCCTCGCGGAATGTCATGGCCGGTCGGGCACGGAGTACACCAACCGGCTGGAGCGACACTTCGAGCTGATGCTTCTGGCAGGCTGGGGCTCGGGCCTGTTGGTTGCACTCACGGCTGCGGCCGGCCTCCCGCTTCTGTTCGGAGCTGACTATGCTGAGGCGGTGGCGGTGGTGTGGATTCAATCCGGGGGCGCGCTGCTCTTGTTCAGCGGAGTAGCGCGTTCGCATCACGCGCTGCTGACCGGAGCCGGATGGACCCTGCTAACGAGCGCGCTGGCGACCCTGGCGGCCCAGACGGCCCTGGCATGGTGGCTGATTCCGACGCACGGCCTGACCGGCGCGGCTCTGGCCTCAGGACTAGCGGCGATCGTGGGCGGGTGGTTCACGACCGCGATCCTCCCCCCGCTGCGTCCCGCGTTCTTGCACCAGACGAGGGCCTTCGCGATCCTGCTCCGGCCATGGCGCTGGAGGGCAGCGTTGAGGCTCGCACTTTGAACTGGGACTACAGCAGGCACTACAGCCGTTTCCATCCGGACACCGCCGGCGATTTCGCCGGCACGGTCGCTATCATGGACCGCTGGCTCCGGCCCCATCTTCAGGGAAAGGCCAGCCGGGTGCTCGATATCGGGTGCGGCCGCGGCTATGCGCTCGAGGCGCTGAGAACGATGGGTCTAGCCTCTATTGAAGGTATAGATACCAGCCGGGAACAAGTGAGTTGGGCTGAGTCACGCGGACTGCCCGCCCGGCTTGTCATCGACACCCTCGCTTACCTCGCGGAGCGCCCCCAAACCCATGATGCGATTCTGCTCATGGATGTAATCGAGCACGTGGCGCCCGCGGAGCAGAGGGCATTTCTCCGCGCGATCGCAGACAGCCTACGCCCGAGGGGTAAGCTCTTGCTATCGACGCCGAACGCCGCTTCCCGGCTAGCGGGCTACACACGGCATCTGGACTACACGCACACGTCGGCATTTACCCCGGAGAGCCTCGATTTCCTGCTAGTCCACAGCGGGTTCGATCCGGCCGCCTACGAAGAGTTGGAAGTATATGCCCGGCCCCGTCTACTTTTCCTGGCCCCGACGCCGCGCGCGCTGCGCTGGTGGGCTTTGCGGACGCTCCGCATCTGGCGCCGCCTTGAGCTGACCCTGGAGATCGGCCGGGAGCGCGCGGCGCGTCTCCCCCTTTCACCGGCATTTCTGGCGATCGCCACGAAATCGCCCCCCGCCCGGGCGTGAATCGCGCCGCCGAAGGAAATGACTCCTAAAGAGACGCCCGCGGTCGTCCTAATCTTCTTCCGCCGCGCCGACTGCGCCGCGCGATGCCTTGACGGTTTCCGCGGAAACCGCCCACCCCGGCTGTGGCTAGTGCAGGACGCGCCAAGACCCCGGGTCGGGGATGACCGGCAGGCGTGCGCCACTGCGCGCCGGGTGGTGGAGGAGGCGATCAACTGGCCGTGCGAGGTGCGAAGACTGTACGCGGAGGAGAATCTCGGGCCGTCCCGTAGGATCCAAAGCGCGCTCGACACCGTCTTCGCCTCCGAGAACGAGGCCGTGATCCTCGAGGAGGATTGCATCCCCCACAGTGATTTCCTGCCGTTCTGCAGACAGATGCTGGGCCGTTACGCGGAGGATGAGAGAGTGGGCCAGGTGTCGGGCTGCCAGTTTGTCTCGGGCGGCTGGACACCGTCGGGCGGCGCCGACTACAGCTTCGTCCAGCTCGCCCAGATCTGGGGATGGGCCACCTGGCGTCGATGCTGGAAGCGGTTTGATCCGCGGTTGTCGGATTGGCCCACATTCCGCCACTCCGCGGATTTCAGCCGGGTTTTACCAGCAGGCCGCGATCGGCGCTACTGGCGGAACCGCCTCGACGCCGTGCACGCGGGGAAAATAGACGTCTGGGATTACCGGTGGGCATTCACCCGCTGGAGGCACGGTATGCTGGGAATCGTTCCGCGCGTGAACCTCGTGTCCTACGCGGGCTTCCGAGACGATGCCTTGCACACCAAGGGGGCGCATCCGGCGGCGGATCTGCCCTGCGCGCCGCTGCCGCCGCCCGCGATTCGTCCGCCGGAGGTTGTCGCGGACCGGAAGCTCGACGCGGCCACGGCCAGGATTCTTTTCTCCGAAGGCGGGTTCCCGGCCTGGTGGCGGTACCAGCGGGAGCGGAGACTGCGGCCGCTTTGGCGCCGCGTAACCGGCCGATGAATCCGCGCCCGCGCATCGTCATCCCGGTGCACAACCGGCGGGAGACAACTCTCGCCTGCTTGGGGCGCCTGCGCGAGCAGGGCGTACCACGTTGGGCGGACCCGATCGTGGTCGACGATGGTTCTTGCGACGGCACGGGCGAGGCGGTGAGAGGGTCGTTCCCGGAGGTGGAGATCATCACCGGCGACGGTGGGCTTTTCTGGACGGGCGCCACGGCGCTCGGCATGCGGCATGCACTGGCGGGTGGCGCGAAGGCCGTCTTCTGGCTGAACGACGACACAGAACCCGGGCCTGGCGCCTTGGAAACCCTGGCGCGGACCGTGGAGCGGCGAGGCGGCGCGGCGGGCGGCGTCTGCCGTCTGCCCCGGAGCGGAATGCCGGTCTACGCAGGTTTTCTCCGCCACGGGAGAGGACTCCGTTTCGTCGCCGCGGAACCCGGGCGAGAGCAGCCGTGCCATGCGCTCAATGGAAACCTTGTCTGCCTAAGCCGCGCGGCGATCGAATCCGCCGGGCTGCCCGACGCCCGCGCCTTCCCCCATGCCTTCGGGGACACGGACTACACCCTTCGCCTGCACGCCTCGGGGTATCCGGTGACGCTGGTCGGTGACGCGACCGCGAAAGCGTTGCCGAATAATCCCGGTAACCATGCATCATGGTTTGTCGGCGAGACCACCGCGGGCCGCCTTTGGGGCGATCTCGGGCGAAAGACGTCCTACGCTTACCTGCCCGCCCACTGGCGTTTCTGCACCCGCCACTGGGGCTGGCGCGGGGCGGCGGCGTGCGGATGGTTGCTAGCGAAGCGGGTGCCCGCAACCGCGGTCCTGCTCACGATACCGCGGTCGTGGCGACGCGCGCTGTGGGGCAAGCGCTCCTCCGCGTGGGAGACGGAGCGTCTGATCCGGGAGGAAACCGGCCGATGACGCGCCCCGTCTTGATCATTCCAGCGCACAACCGTCGCGCCACCACCCTCGCCTGCCTGGAACGGCTGGCGGCCAACGGGGACTTCGAGAATTTCGAGGTAAAAGTGATCGACGACGGCTCGACCGACGGGACATCCGAGGAAATCGCCCGACGCCACGCGTGCGTCCAGGTGGAGCGGGGCGACGGAAGCCTGTACTGGGGAGGCGCGATCGCCGCGGGCATGCTTTCCGCGCTGCGAACGGGCCCGCGTGCGCTGTTCTGGCTCAACGACGATTGCCTGCCCCGACCCGGCGCGCTGCCTGCGCTGGCGGCCGCGCTGGTGTCTGATCCCAGGTCCATCGTGGTTCCCCGTTGCGTAGTCGCGAAAACCGGCGAGGCATGGCCGAACGGTTTCATCGGCCGCCGGCGCGTAACCGCCGCTCCCGATCAGATCATCGCCCTCGATGGCGCCAGCGGCTATTGCGCGGGAATCGGCCGGGAAGTCAGCTCGGCGCTGGGTGTGGTCGACGCCGGAAGGTTCCCGCACTATTACGCGGACACTGCGTACACGCTGGTCGCGAGCCGGCGCGGCTTCCGGGTACGGATGATCGGCAGCGTGCAATCGGAACTGGTCGATCCCGGCCGGGAGGACCACCTCATCCGCGAACACTTTGATACACGAATGGGTCCCTGGGAGAACGCCCGGAAAATCTTTCTCGCGAGGAAGTCGCCCTTTCGCCTTCCGACGATGCTCGCCCTGATGCAACTGAAGCACGGCTTGGTGAAGGGAACCGTGGCGACGGGCGTGAAGACCGCCGGTTGGTTTGGCGCGTTGCTGCTCACCGCGGCCCGCGTTGCCAGAAACACGCGCGAAGACCAGGCCGGAAAATGAGCGGAGACGTCGTGCAACGATGGCTGGCCGCCGCGTCGGCCCTGCTCGGCATGACGCTGGCGTACGGATTGGCGGAGGGCAATTACACCGCGGCCGTAATTGTCGCGGGTGCTCTGACCCTTATGGCCGTCGGGAGAATCAGCCCCGCACGGGTGGAGACTTGGCCATTAGCGCTGGTCCTAGTCGGCTACACCCTAGGCAACCGCAGCTTCGCGCAACCTTCGCTGACGAGCGGCCTTCCCGTGCTTCCGGCGGAAGCCGCACTCGCATGCTGCCTCGTGGTGATGGCCTATCGCGGGGCGCGAGGCGGGACCACGGGGATCGAAATGAAGCCCGTCAACCTCGCGGTCATCGCCTGGATCGGGCTGGGTTCCGCACGAATCTGGACGGACTTCCAGCAGCACGGTTTCATGGCCCTGCGGGATTTCGCGACCGTCTATTACGCGTTGTTTTTCTTTCTGGCCCAGTCGCTGGCCGCGCATCCGCCGTCGCTCCGGCTATTGAAGCGGACGATCCTAGGCGCGCTCGCCCTGCTACCGGTGGTTTTTCTAACGCTTTCCCACCATCGAGCCGGCCCCCTCATCCCCGAGTGGGCCCTCGTCTTCTACAAGGACGATATTGTGGCGGCTTTGCTGGTCGCTGGGGTCTTCCTTTCGTTCACCGTGCTCCACGGGAGGAAGTGGCTGCAGTTGGGCGCCTTGGCATCGCTGCAGGCCATCCTGCTGAGCATCCAGTCCTCCCGCGCGGCGATCGTCGCCCTAGGAGTAAGCTCTGTGTGGTGGTGCCTGGCGCGAAACTGGAACTACATCAGGGCGCAAGGGGCCCTGGCTATCTGCGGGATTCTTGTTCTCATCACGCTATCCGCGGTGAGTCCCGAAATGGGTTCACGTGACAGGCTGGATGAAATCACACGGCGGATTGTTTCCATCGCGGACATCTCGGGACGGACCACCTATGAAAACGAGGAGCATGGTTATCTCAGCGATAACAACCGGTTCCGGATGATCTGGTGGCGGCAGGTCGCGAAGGAGGTCTTTGAGACCAGCCCGGTCATCGGCTTGGGATTTGGATATGACCTCAGTCGTGGCTTCGTGCGCGCGTACGACCAGGACTTTGGTGAGAACTTCAGTGCGCGGAGTCCGCACAGCATCCTGTTCACGGCTCTGGGACGAATGGGACTGGTCGGTTTGATCGCGTGGTTGGCGATCGCCCTCTCGATGGCGTTCGCGACGTTTCGCGCCATCCGCAACCCGGGTTGGGAGGGAATCGAGGCCCTCGGCTGGTGGAGCGCCACTTGGGCCCTGATGGTCAGCAGTTGCTTCGGCGTGGTTCTGGAGGGCCCGATGGGAGCCGTGCTGTTTTGGACGCTGCTCGGCATCGCCGTCCGCATGAGCCGCGCGCCTAAGACCCCGGACGCGTGATCTTGCCGCCGGGGGACAACTCGGATCCCCTCGCGCCGGTCCATGCAGGTTTCGTCCTCCTCCGCCTCCTTGCCGGCTCTCCGGCCCGTCACGCGTTCCTCCTGGGACTTCGTGACGCCGGTCGCGCTGGTGCTGCTGGGGGTGATCGGGGTGGCTTTCATCTATTCCGCCCAGCTCTCCGTGCTACAGGCCCGGGGGGCGGGTACGTCGTGGCTGCGGCAGGATTGGTTCAAGCAGATGGTGTTCCTCGGAGCGGGGGGCGTGGTTTACTACGTGGTCTCCCAGATCGACTACCGCTTCTGGCTCCGGGTCGCTCATTGGTTCTACCTCATCTGCCTCGTACCCCTGTTGATCGTGCTGATCCCCGGAATCTCCGGCGAAGCGGCGACCCGCTGGGGCGCGCAACGATGGATCCCGCTCGGGCCGTTCTCGTTTCAGCCCTCCGAAACGGCGAAGATCGCCGTGCTCCTCATCACGGCGAGCATCCTGATGCACTCGCGGATCGGCACGGTGCGGCAGTCGCTGGGCGCGCTCGCCAAATTGGCCCTTGCGGCGGGTGTACCCATGGTCCTCATTCTGCTTCAGCCCGATCTGAAGTCCGCGATCGTGCTGCCGCCGATGGTGTTCTCGATGCTCTACGTTTCCAAGCTGTCACCCCGTTTTTTCCTGGGGGCGCTCGGCGCGTTCCTTCTCCTGATCGGGGCCGTGGCTTGGGACACCACCCGCTACGTCGATTTCATGCGGGCGAACCACAAGTCGTTCTCGCGCGACAAGGGCGCCTTCGAGGAGTCGACTTGGGTGCGCCTTCCGCTGCACGACTACCAGCGCAACCGCATCCTCAGCTTCATCAACCCCGACGAGTACGACCCCAGCGGCATCGGCTGGAACCAGCGCCAGTCGCTGATCTCCGTCGGCAGCGGCGGCCTCGCGGGCAAGGGTTGGACGGAGGGCACGCAGGCCCAGCTCGGCTACCTGCCGCGCTCGGTCGCGCACAACGATTTCGTCTTCGCGGTCATCGCGGAGGAAAAAGGATTTCTGGGAAGCATTACGGTCCTAGGCCTGTTTGGGGTGGTTCTGTTCAACGGCATACGCATCGCCGGTTCCGCGAGGGACCGGCTCGGCGCCCTCATCGCCATCGGCGTGACGGCACTGTTCACGGTGCATGTGTTCGTGAACATCGCCATGACCATCGGGCTGGTGCCCATCACGGGCATACCGCTTCCCCTCATCAGCTACGGTGGCTCCTTTGTGCTCAGTTGCTGCATGCTGCAAGGACTGGTCCAGAGCGTCTGGCGCTTCCGGAGGGAGTTCGCATGAACCACCTTCCCCGCGTCACCGACCGCCCTGCCAGAATCTCCTGCGCCGCAAACACCGCACCGGGGGCCGCCATGGCAAAAACCAAAAAAACCCGCCATGAGCGAACAAACCCAACCGCAGCCCGGCGTCCCGCCGGATGTGACCAGCAAATATGACGAGGAGCTCGTCAACCCGCCCCCGCAGACGGAGGTCAAACCCGTCAGCGCCGAGGAACTGAAGGCCGGCGCCGCCGAACGCGCCAAGCAGCGCCCGCTGCTCCAGAAGATCCTCGCGGTCTTCCAGAAGGAGAAGGGCTCGTACCGCGAGCTCATCATCAATTCCGAACCGCTGGAGAAGCGCGTCGCGCTCCTCGTCGACGGTCGCCTCGAGAAGTTCGAGATCGAGCGCGAGTCCGACAACCGCATGGTCGGCGGCATCTACAAGGGCCGAGTCAAGAACCTCGACCCGGGCCTCAAGGCCGCGTTCGTCGACATCGGCTACACCAAGAACGCGTTTCTGCACTATTGGGACATGCTGCCCGCCGCCGCCGACTCCTCCGTCGAGGTCGTGCGCGTGAACAAACGCAAGAATGCCCCCGAGCGCCCCGCCGAGCCCACGGTCAAGGACATCCCCACCCTCTACCCGCCCGGCAGCGAGATCGTCATCCAGGTCACCAAGGGCCCCATCGGCACCAAGGGTCCCCGCACGACGACCAACCTCTCCCTGCCCGGCCGCTACCTCATCCTCACCCCGTTCAGCGACGGCTGCGGCATCTCCCGCAAGATCGAGGACCCGCAGGAGCGCAAGCGCCTCAAGCAGCTCATCAACGAGCTCACCCTGCCCGAGGGCGTCGGCGTCATCGTGCGCACCGCTGGCGAGGGCAAGAAGTCGCGCTACTTCGTCCGCGACCTCCACATCCTCCTCAAGACCTGGGAGCAGATCCAGGCGAAGATGAAGAACGACCGCGCCCCGGCGTGCCTGTACCAGGAGCCCGACCTGGTCGAGCGCACCGTGCGCGACTTCCTCACCGAGGAGGTCGACCGCGTGCTCATCGATTCCAAGGACGACCACGAGCGCACCCAGAAGCTCGTCGGCCAGATCTCCAAGCGCAGCGCCGGCAAGATCGCCCTCTACAAGGACAGCATCCCGATCTTCGAGCGCTTCAACATCGAGCGCCAGATCGAGCAGACCGGCCAGCGCAAGGTCCCGCTGCCGTCCGGCGGCGAGATCATCATCGACGAGACCGAGGCCCTCATCGCCATCGACGTGAACACCGGCTCGCACCGGAACCGCGGCGGCGACGAGAAGAACGTCATCTACGCCGTCAACCTCGAGGCGGCGGCGGAGATCGCCCGCCAGATCCGGCTCCGCAACCTCGGCGGCCTGATCATCATGGACTTCATCGACATGAAGGAGCGGCGCCACCGCAACGCCGTCTACGAGAAGATGGTCGAGCTCATGGCGAGCGATAAGGCGAAGAACCACATCCTGCCCATCTCGCAGCTCGGCATCATGCAGATGACGCGCCAGCGGCAGCAGGAGTCGCTCTCGTCGAACCTCTACACCGACTGCCCTTATTGCCGCGGCCGCGGCATCGTGAAGAGCGCCACCACCATGTCGGTCGAGCTCCAGCGGCGCCTCAGCTCGGTCGTCCGCCGCCTCCAGCTCCGCAACGACGGCAAGGAGTACTCGCTCCGCGTCATGGTGCACCCGAGCATCCTCGAGCGCCTGCGCAGCGAGGATGCCGATCTGCTTGTGCGCATGGAGAAGCTCTTCGGCGTCAAACTGGCGTTCCGCGCGGACCTCAACTTCCACGTCGAGAACTTCAAGATCATCAACGCCATCACCGGCGAGGAGTACCGCTGAGCCGGTTTTTACCGCCGGTTCAACCGACGAAGGCGCCCGCCCGAGAGGGCCGGCGCCTTTTTTCCGTCCGGATCACGCGGACCGCCGCGCCACCGAGCCTCAACGGCGGTAGTCCGCGCCAGTGAGGCTTGAAAGGACCGACTCCTGCCAGATCCGTAGCTGCCGGGAAAGCCGGGTGACCTCCTCGGGGTGCTTCGCGGCCAGGTCGTTCCGCTCGGCCGGATCGGCGCGAAGATCAAAGAGTTCGCGCAGCTCGTTGCCATTCGCGGCCCGGCGCACCGCGCCGCCGATCACGAGCTTGAAACGGTTGTCGACGATCGCGAGCGCGCCGCCGAAATCCTCCGGCCGGATGTCCGTCTGGCGGTAGTTCTGGAAATTCCGCGTGGCCCCCTCGGCCCCCAGCTTGGCGAGGGGCGTCGTGCCTTTCTGCAGCTCCGGATCGATGTACGGCGTGCGCGCGTCGGCCCGCGCGCGGCTATCCCAGAAACAGATCGGGGCCGGCCGGGCCTCCATCCGCCCTTCGATCAGCGGCCCGAGGCTGATCCCGTCGAGGGGTCGCGCCGGAAGCGGCCGCCCGGCGAGCTCGCAAAGCGTGGGCAGCATATCGCTCGTGACGGCGTTGACCGCGCTCACCCGCGGCGCGCGGATGCGCGCGGGCCATTCGATCACCCCTGGCACGCGGATGCCGCCCTCGTAGACTGAACCCTTCTGGGCGCGGAAAGGCACGGTGGCGACAGCCTCCGACGGCGTGCCGTTGTCCCCGCAGTACCACAGCAGCGTGTTGTCCCGGGCGCCCGTCGCCGCGAGGTGCGCGCGCAAGTGCCCGATGGAGCGGTCCATCGCCGTGATCTCGGCGAAGCGCTCGCGCAGCACGTCGCGCTGGCGGCGCTCCACCGGCCGGCCGGTCTCGTTCGAGGTGAGCTTCACCATCCGGTCGCCGAAGCCCTCCGGCAGACGGTCATAAAGGGCGAGGTCGGCGGGCAGCCCGCTGTAGGGTTCGTGCGGCGAGCCGAACCAGATCACGGCGAAAAAAGGCTTCCCCGCGCTCCGCGCGCGATCGATGAAGCGGCGCGCCTCGGCGACGATGATCTCCGAGCTCTCGCCCTTGAAACGCTCGGGCGGACCGCCGTTGCGCGAGAGCCAGGGATCCAGCTCGAAGAAGTTGTCGTGCGACAGCCATTCGTCGAAACCCATGCGGCCGGGGTTCGTCGGCGACTCGGCCTTGACGGGCCCGAGGTGCCATTTGCCGAAATGCCCGGTGGCGTAACCGCCGTCGCGGAGGAGCCGCGCGAGGCTGACCTCCTCCGGGCGCAGCGACCATCCTGGGGCGAAGACGCCGTAGCGGTTGTGATGGCGTCCCGTCATCACCGTCCCGCGCGTCGGGGAGCAGCTCGATCCGCCGGAGTAGAAACGGTCCAGCCGCAGTCCCGTCCGCGCCATCTCGTCGAGCACCGGGGTCTTGAGATGAGGGTGCCCGTTGTACCCGGTCTCGTCCCAACCGTGATCATCACCCATCAGCAGCACGAAGCTCGGCCGCGGGTCGGCGGCAGACGGGGCGGCGGCGGAAAGGAGAGAGGACAGCGCGACCAGCAGACCGAGCCGACGGGCAAAGCGATGGAGCAGGAGTTTCATGAGGATAGAAACGGAACCACCGGTCCGGCGGATCCTTCGCGCGACCACCGTGGCCGCCGGCCCCCCTGGTTCAAGGGCGGATTGGCGGAGCGGCCGCCAGCGGACGGGTTGCGACGATTAAACGTCGGGGGTAAGGTCCGCGTGCGATGAATGCAGGCCGCCGCCTCGCCCTGCTCCTGCTCCTTGCGGGACGGGTCTGGCTTGGTGCGTCGGAGCCGGAAAGCCGGCTCTCCGACGATGATCTGCGCATCGAGGGTATCCTCGCCTCGGCCCTGCCCGGGACTGAGCCCGCCCGCTCGTGGCGCCTCATCGTTCACCCGCGCTTCGGCGATCTGGTTCGAGGCGACCATCTGCGCACCGCGCTCGGCTTGCGCCATGGCCTGACGGACCGCTGGGAGATTATCGCGGAAATCGATTGGTTTTTTGCGCACGGCCTGCAGCACCGGCCGCTGCTCGAAAGCCAGGGACTTTCCTCGCTTCACGCCGGCACCAAGTACCGTTTAGGACGCATCGGAGGCGGGCCTTGGGAGGGCTCAATCGGCGCTGACTTCTCCCGCCCCGTCGACCGTCCACCGCGGGAAATCACCGACGGGCGGCGGCACTTTTCACCCTACGTCACGTTTTCGCGCGAACTGCCGGACCGGACCGGCTGGCGCGTCTTCTGGAGCGCGTCCCACGATTTCACCGCCGCGACTTCGATCCCCGGGGAAAGGCCGATCAACGAATTCCCCGGCGACAAATCGACCGTGTCCGGGGGGCTGGTGCGGGTGAAGGGGCCCCTGGCCTGGACTTGGGAGGCCGCCTGCCGCCGGGAGTACGCCGGGGCGGGCGACGGCGTCGTGGTGATGCTGCGCCCCGGCGTCGTCTGGCACCTGCCAAGCCGGCTGACCTTCGGTTCCAGCGGCCGCTGGCTCGTGGGCGCCGCGCTGCAGCTCTCGCACGGGCCGGAAGGGACGGATGCCGGCGTGAGCGTGAAGATGAGGGGTAATTTCGACTTCCGGCGCGTCCTCGGTCTCGGGAAATCAAGGCGCGCCGCGCCAGCCCCGCGGTAAGGAGCGCGCCGGGCGGACGAAAAAAAGGCCGCCGGGATTCCGGCGGCCGGGACTCGGGCGCGGGATGCGCCGGTCACTTCTTCTTGTCGTCCTTCTTGAACTGCTTGTGGCCCGCCTTCTGGGCATCGCCCATGGCGGCGCAGAGCTTCTCGGCTTCGGCGTTCTTGTTGGCCTTGAGGGCGGCCTCGAGCTTGGTGCACAGCTCCATGAACTTCTTCATCTCGCCCTGGTAGTCGGCGATGAACTTCTGGCGCTTGTCGGCCGGCTGATCCTTGGCGAGGGCCGGGTCAAACTTCATGGACTCCTCCGCGTTCTTGCGGATCGTTGCGAGCTTCGCGAGGGAGTCGGCGTTCTTGGAGGCGTCGGCGATCTGACGGCGCAGCGCGCGGAACGCACCACCCATCTTCTCCATCCGCTCGCCGAGCGGGGTATCGTCGGCGCGCACGACGGGGCCGGCGGCCAGAGCCAGGGAGAGGGCGATCAACAGGGAACGGATCTTCATGTTTACGGGATTTTGGGAGTGGCGGATTGCTGGGAAAAAGAACCGGACAAAAGCCGGACAGGGCAAACGGATTCTGCGGCTGCCCCGACCAGCCTCGACTCGACCGGCGGCGCGGGTTTTCTCCGGCCATGCGCCCGCTCCTCGCCCCCGCCGCCCCGATCATCCGGAAGGCCGTCGCGGCCCTTGCCTTGCTGCTCGCCGCCAGCGGCGCACCCGCGGCCACGCCCCCCTCCGCACCGTCCCGCGCCGCCGCCTTCGATCAGACCAAACTCACCGCGATCGACGACGCCGTCGCTCGTGCCATCGCCGACCGGAAGATCCCCGGCGGCGTGCTCTGGATCGAGCGCGACGGGCAGGTTCACCGCCGGGTGTACGGCAACCGCGTCCTTGAGCCCGTCTCCGACGGCGCGACTGAAGACACGATCTACGACGCCGCCTCCCTGACCAAGGTGATCGCAACGACGACCGCAGTCATGCAACTCGTCGAGCGCGGCAGGCTCCGCCTCGACGATCCGGTCTCACGTCACCTCCCCGCCTTCGCCCAGCACGGCAAGGAGGCCATCACCGTGCGGCATCTGCTCACGCACATGTCGGGCCTGCGGCCCGGCATCCCGGCGAATCCTCCCTGGACCGGCATCCCCGCCGCCGTTGAACGCGCCTGCGCCGAAAAGCCGCAGAACCCGCCTGATGCCGCTTTCGTCTACAGCGACATCAACTTCATCCTGCTCGGCGAGATCGTGCGGCTCGCGGGCGGGCGGCCGCTCGATGTCCACACCCGCGAGGAGGTCTTCGGCCCCCTGAGGATGACCGACACGGGCTTCACCCCGCCGGCGGATAAACTCCCCCGGATCGCACCCACCGAACGCGTCGACGGCCGCCTGATCCATGGTGTGGTGCACGACCCGACGGCGCGGCGCATGGGCGGCGTGGCCGGCCACGCCGGATTGTTTCTCACCGCCGCCGACCTCGCGCGATTCTGCCGCATGGTGATCAACGGCGGGGAGCTCGACGGCGTCCGCGTGCTCGACGCCGCCAGCGTGGCCGAGATGACCCGCGTGCAGAACGACGGCTCGAGCCGGCGCGGACTCGGCTGGGATATCGACACCAGCTACTCCGGCCCGCGGGGCCGATGGCTGCCCGCCGGCCGGACCTTCGGCCACACGGGGTGGACCGGCACCAGCGTCTGGATCGATCCCGCCGCGCGCACGTTCATCATCTTTCTCAGCAACCGCGTGCATCCCGACGGCAAGGGAGACGCCACGCCCATCCGCCGCGAGATCGCCACGCTCGCCGCCGAAGCGATGGGCCGCGACCGCGAGGCGGTGCTCAACGGCATCGACGTGCTCGTGCGAGAGGATTTCGCACGGCTCCGCGGGCTGCGCGTCGGCCTCATCACCAACCACAGCGGCCGCGACCGGCAGGGCCGCGCCACCATCGACCTCCTGCACGGCGCGAAGGACGTGAAGCTGGTCGCGCTCTTCAGCCCCGAGCATGGCATCCGCGGCAACGCCGACGCCCACGTCGGCGACACCGTCGACGATAAGACGAAGCTTCCCATCTACAGCCTCTACGGTGACTCGCCGAAGCATACCCCCGGCATGTCCTCCGCCGACTACGACCTGGCCGTGATCCGCGCCCGCGCGCCGAAACCGGATCAACTGCGCGACCTCGACGCGCTGGTCTTCGACATCCAGGACATCGGCGCACGCTTCTACACCTACTCCGCCACGCTCGGGGCCGCGCTTGAGGCGGCCGCCGCGGCCGGCAAACGCCTCATTGTGCTCGATCGCGTGAACCCGATCGCAGCCGCGCGATTCGAGGGCCCCGTCATGACCCGCCCGCCGAGTTTCATCGGATTCCACCCGATGCCCGTGCGCCACGGCATGACGCTCGGAGAGCTCGCGGTGTTCTTCAACCACGAGCGGGAATTCGGCGCCAAACTGGAGGTCGTGCGGTGCGAGAACTGGCGGCGCGACCAGTGGCTGGACGAAACCGGCCTCGGCTGGGTGAACCCCTCGCCGTCCATGCGCAGCCTCACCGCCGCAACCCTCTACCCGGGCCTCTGCCTGCTGGAGAGCACGTCGGTGTCGATGGGCCGCGGCACCGCGAAACCCTTCGAACAGGTGGGCGCGCCCTACATCGACGGCGCCCGCCTCGCGGCGGAGCTGAACGACCGCCGGCTGCCCGGCGTGCGCTTCGAGGCGGTCAAGTTCACGCCATCCATGCCGTTCTATCCCGGCCCGGCCTCCTCACTGAAGTACAAGGACCTCGAATGCGGCGGCGTGCGGGCGATCCTCACCAATCGCGAGGTCTGCCGCGTGGTCGACATCGGCATCGAACTGGCGCTCGCGGTGCACCGCCTCTACCCGGACAAATTCCGGGTCGAGGAAATGGGCCGGCTGCTTGGCGACGACACCACCTTGGCCGCCATCAAGGCCGGCGAGCCGCTGGAAAAAATCAAAGGCCGCTGGACCCCGGGCCTCGCCGATTACGAGCGTCGGAGGAAAACCGCGCTGCTGTACCCGTGATTCCACCTGCGGCGTGATCCACCCGCCGCAGGTCGTCCAGGCGCCGGCATGGTCCGAGGCCGGCGGCTTTACTGCCTTGCGCCTCCCGCGCCTCTTGGCGGCCGTCGCCTTGGGGGCCGCGAAAAGGCGCAGGCCACGCCAAGGCGAAACTTAAACAGAAGGCCGGAAAGTTCGGGGAGGCTTAACGTCTGGTTCCTCATCCGCGGTATCCGGGTGATCGGTGGTTAAAATCACGGAGCCCTTCGGCCCCCCTCGTCCGTCACGGTGTTGGCATGATCCGCGGCGGGCGACCGCGGCTACCTCGTACGCCTTTCGGCCAGACGATCGTTCAGGAGCTTCGACGGGAAACTCGCTCTCCGGCGGGGGGTCGCCGGACCCTGGCCGCCGGGGATCGTGCTGCGGCAAGCCTCTGAGTCTTCCGCGTTTTCCTTGCCTTCCGTGGGTAACAATTCCGCGAAGTACGCCGGATCAGGAACCCCCGAGCCAAGCCAGGTCGACCTCGGCCCGGGCGCGTTTGCCGCTGGCGGCGACCAACTCGATCCCGTTCTTCGCCGCGCGGATATCGGCCACGCGGTCGAAGCCCACCGGCAACTCGACCGCGCCCATGATGTAGTTAACGACGGTCGGCTGGCGCGGGTTGAGCCTCACGGTCGTGGGAATACCCCGCCGGCTCAGCGGATTGGCGCGCACCGACTCCGCGAGACCGAGATGGAAGTAGCCGGTGATATCCTCGATTCCCATGACGCCGGTGTGCCGACCGTTCCACGGCGCGTAGTGGCGACCGCCGTTGGAGATCCACAGCACCGTGTGACGTAAGGCGCGCGGGTCGCGAAGCGCGAACCAGGCGTAACGCTGCCCTGCGAACGTCACGGCGTTCCACGCGAAAGGCAGCGCGGCGTCGGCGGTGAGCATGACAAGGTCCTCGTAACCACGCCTGGCCGGATAGATCGAGAGGTCGGTCGTCCCCCCCGCCGCCAATGGAACGCGGTCCAGCGAACGAAACAAGGCGCCCGCCTTCAGCGCGCTGTAGCCGCGGTTCTCGGGGGATTCGAACGCGCCGGGGAAAACCTGCGCCCGGGTGAAGCGGCTGGTGCTGACCACGCCGGACCCGGGCTCGTCGGGAAACTTGAGCATCGCATGGTGCCCCAGCGTCATCGGGCCCCGCGCGCCGGAAATGACATGGCGCTGATAGACCGCGGTCTCGCCCTCCGGCAGGCGAACGATCTTGTCGACGCGCCCGCGCCGTAACCGGAGATCCATCCGCGCGCGAAGGGTTACGGCGTCATCGGCGTGCTCGATGCCCGCCAGCCGCCAATTCGCCCCGGCGGGCTCGCCGTGCGGGGGATGCCGCTCACCGCGCCACGGCGTCCCGTTGCCCCCGAAAGGAGCGCAGAAAAAGTCCCCGCGGAGCGCCCGCAGCAGCGGGATCGTGCCCCGCGCCTCCGGCTCCTCGGCCCAGGGCGCAACGGAAAACGGGCTGACCGTGCGGCGGCCCAGCCGGAAGCCCACCGGACCTAAGTGGCCGCCGAGCCGCGTCAGGCAGGCGTGGACATGGCTCGAACGCACGATCCAAGAAGGCTGGCCGTGCACCATCTGCAGGGAGGGCTTGCTCATGGGAAAACCATCGGCCTGCCCGCGAGACGAGGCAAGTGCGCCGGGGGCCGCCGCCGCCTACTTCACCGCCTCGAGGTAATCGCAGAGCACGCCGAGGTTCGCGATGAAGGCACCGGTGGTGATCTGCGGGGCCGGGTTACGCCGGGCACCCGGGGCCAGCCAGCGCCCCTGGGCGTCGAGGGCGGCGACGATCTCCCGCACGCGCGGCTCGAGCGTGCGCGCGCGGGCGGCCCGGGCGGCCGGCGTGCGCGCCTTCACGG
>CAIUOU010000025.1 GCA_903900845.1 uncultured Opitutia bacterium | reverse complement strand
GTTGCCGCGGACCTTGGGGTCGAAGGTGTCGATCTGAGACATTCCTCCGCCGAGCCAAATGAAGATACAATGTTCGGCTTTCCCCTTGGGCATCGCGGTGCGGACGGAATCGGCGCGGAGCTGTGAGGAGAGCAGCGCGGCGGCCGAGGCGGCGGAGGTTTGCGAAAGGAAACAGCGGCGATTCATCGGGATGATAGGGTATTGGGGAGAGCGAAGCGCGGAGTGGTAACCGGGAGCAGGGGTGGCCGATACGGGTTGGCTTGGAAGATGAAAGAGCGGGTTATGAAATCAGGCAAAAGATTCGAAAGGGGAGGATGTTGCCAGTGGCCGGCTTTCGCCTCCCGCGTTCACTTCAGGTGAGTCCATTCCGGGGCGTTGAGCAGAGCCCAGACAACGTCCTCGAAACGGCGACGCCAGTCGGAGTCGAGGCGGTCGGTGGGGGCGTCGCCGCGGCGGGCGGCGCTCTCCTCGGCGAGACGGAGCGAGTTGGCCTCGCTCCGCATATGGTTGGACCAGGCAACAAACTTCCTGCGTGGCGCGGGTGGGGGTGGTGCGACCTCGCGGGCGAGCACCCGTGCGGAGAATCCGGGGCGCAGCGTTTCGACGTAGAGCTCCTGCTCTGCGGACGTCGGCGGGCGGGTAAAGAAGCGGTGGAACACGCGGTCGATGAGGCTCTCGGGCGTCGCCGCCTCAAGGGCGACGGCGGTAAGGCCGTGGTCGTCGCTGAGCCGTGTGAGCCAAGTCATCATCGTGCCGTTGGCTAGGAGGGCAGGTTGAAGGACGTTGGCCTCGATTTCGCGGATGCCGCTGGTCGCGTCGGGTCGGGCGCCTCGCCAGCCAAAGACCTCGAGGACTTCGGCAACGGCTTGGATGCGCGGGAGCATTAGGCTGGGGCGGTCGCGCTCATTCGAGGTCGAGGCGAGCATCCAGGCGCGGGTGGCGCGTCCGAGGTCGAGGGCGTTGTCAATGGTGCGGACGCTGTCGACGTCGAGGTTGATGGGCTCGAGCACGAAGGGTTTGCCGGTGGCCGCAAAGAGTGAGTCGACCAACTGTTCGGCTCCGATGCGACGCGGGGCCGGGGCGGTGAAGAGTGGGCTGGTCTCGGCGAGCGCAGGATCGACGGCGCGCTGATAGGCGTGGGAGTTGAGGATGAGTCGGGCGAGTGCCTTGGTGTCGTAGCCGGAGCGCACTAGCTCGCGGCCGAGCCAGCGGAGGAGCTCCGGGTGGGAGGGCTCCGATTTTTCCCAGTCGCCGATGGTGGGAACGAGGCCACGGCCCATCAGACGCTGCCAGATGCGATTGGCCATCACTTGGGCGAAGCGCTCGTTTTGCGGCGCGGTAATCAGGGCGGCGAGACGGTCGCGGGTGTTGGCGGGCTCGCGCGCGAGTGCAGTGGCGACGCTTTCGTCGCAGAAGCGCGCGAAGGGCCAAGCCGGGGCCACGGCGGTACCGGGTGCGAGAGTGACCTCGATCAGGGGTTCGCGGCCACCGGCGCGAAGGCTGTCGAGGACCACGCTGCTCGTGGCCGGAAGCTTGATCGGCTTGGTCTCAAGCATCGCGGATAGCTCGATCAGCTCATGCTGTTTCGAGACGTGGGTCGGGGCGTCGTGGCAGCGCGCGCACTTCATTTCGACCCCGAGGAAAGCGGAGCTGACGATGATGCCCTTGGCTGCCATCGGGACGTCGTTCTGCGAGGCGACGCCGAAACCAGCCGGGCCACCGAAGCGTTCGCTGCCCTC
>CAIUOU010000024.1 GCA_903900845.1 uncultured Opitutia bacterium | reverse complement strand
CTCGTCGAGATGAGGCTCGGAATGGGGTCGCGAGTTTTTAACCACGGATGCACACGGATGCACACGGATGATGCGGCGAGCGGAAAGCGCCGCGGAATCGCTTCGCGTGGAACAACCACGAATGCACACGAAGGAACACGAATGCTCCGTGCGTGGTAGCCGCCGCCGCTTGCCGCTGACGATGCTGTAGCCGCGGCTGCAGCCGCGGACCATTCGGAGGAAGGTACCGCCGAAGGGTATTCGGCACTCCAGGAGTTTTTAACCGCGGATGGCGCGGATTTGGCGGATGGAGGAAGGTGCTTTTCCTTCTCCGTCCTTCCCGATCTTCTGTTCAAAACCGGCTGGGTCGTGATGAAGTCCCGAATCGCTCCGCGATTGTTTTAACCACGGATGCACACGGATCCACACGGATGATTTCGTGTGGTTGGTGTGTTTGGTGGTCCCTGATCCGCCTCACGCGATTTTCAGGCCGGGTTTCGGGTGGCGGCTAAGCGAGCATGGATCACTTCCGGCCCGGCGCGCGGGCGGTGGGTTTCGCTTCGGGGTGGCGGGCGAGAATTTCCCGCAGCCGCGCCACCGTCTGCGGATCCCGTGACGCGCGGTTTTCGCTCTCCAAAGGATCGACCTCGTAGTCGTAGAGTTCGAACTCCGCGGAGGCGGCGTCGGCACCGGGTGTCTTCCATTCAACCAGGCGGTAACGCTCCGTGCGGATGGCGCGACCGATCACCTCGCGGCCCTGCGTCGTGCGCGGATAGGCGTGGTAAGAGTGGTCCTTGACCTTGGCGGCGGGGTTCCGCGCCACCGCCGCGAGGCTGTCGCCGTCGATCGGCTGCGGCCCGGCGGGTCTCGGCAGGCCGGCGAGCTCGCTCAGCGTGGGAAACAGGTCGACCGTCTCGGCCGCCTGGCGGGTTCGCGCCCCGCGCACCACGCCTGGTCCGGCGATGATCAGCGGGATGCGCACCGCCTCCTCGTAATTGGTGTGCTTCGTCCAGAGGCCGTGCGTGCCGAAGCTGAACCCATGGTCGCCCCAGAGCACGACGAGGGTGTTTTCCTCGAGTCCGAACTCGCGGAGCGCGTCGAGCACGCGGCCGATCTGCGCGTCCACATAGCTGGTGCTCGCGTAGTAACCGTGGATCAGGCTGCGCTGTGTGTCCTCGTTCACTGGAGGGCGCTCGGGCAGGGGGGTGTAGTTGTTGAGCTCGCCGAGCGGGGGCTTCGGCGCGTACGCCGGCGCACCGGCTGGGATCGTCGTGTGCACTGCCAGCGGAAATGCCGCGCGGTCGTGGAGGTCCCAGTATTTTTTCGGCGCGGAAAAGGGGAGATGGGGTCGGACGAAGCCGACGGCCATCAGGAACGGCCCCGCCCGATTCCGGGCGGCACGCAGGCGGCGCACGGCCTCGGCGGCCACGCGTCCGTCGGCGTAGCGGTCGTCGGGCACGTCGGGGCTCTCCCATGCCGCGCCGCGGGGTAACTCGCGGACGGCCGGGCCGGTTGCGGCGTTCTCGAAGAAGGCCTCCTCGCGCGTGAGCCGGCCGCCTGTGCTTTCGGGGAGCGCGTACTCGATGACCTTGTCCTTGAAGTGCGGCACGGAGAACGCCGTTGGATCGCCGCGGTTGCCGTGGCCGATATGGAAGACCTTGCCCAGGGACTCCGTGTGGTAGCCGTGGCGGGCGAAATGCTCCGGGAGGGTCACCGCGCCGGGGATGAAGTCCCGCAGGTTTTGCCCCAGGGAATATAGCCCGGTGGAGGTCGATCGGCTACCGATCAGGAGATTGAGGCGGGACGGCGCGCACACGGCCTGATTGCAATACGCCAGATCGAATTGCAGACCGCGGGCCGCGAGCCGGTCGAGGTGCGGCGTGCGCGCCAGCCGGTCGCCGTAGGATCCGGTCGCCGGCTTCAGGTCGTCGACGAGGATGAGCAGCACGTTGGGCCGGGCCGCGGGCGCCGCGACCGCCGGCGCCGTGGCGAAGAGGAGGGCGGGGATGAGGAGGCGTAGGTTCATGCGGGGGAGGCTCAGGGATTGACGTCGAGGAAGCGCCAGGAGGCGCGGTGGTCCCGGGGCAGCGGCGTCCCGGTGAGATGGGCGCGCACGAGCTCGATCGGAATCGGACCTCCGCGCAGGATGCGGTCGTGGAAGTCCTTCGCGGGCATCCGGCCCGACTTCACGAGCTCGGCGTGCAACGCGCGCAGTTGGATCGCGCCCATCATGTAGGCGACCTGGTAGAGCGGGGAGTAGCTGCCGTTGAACGAGCGCCGCACCTCGCCGGTCGCCGTGTGGCGGTCGTGCCCGACCCGCTCGACGAGGAAGTCGATGCACTGTGCCGGTGTCCACCGGCCGAGGTGGAAGTTCAGTGAGAACAGGATCCGGGCGCAGCGATGCGTGCGCCAGAACAGCATCCCGCCGCGCTCCTCAGGGGTCCGCGGAAAGCCGAGATCCCACAGCAGGAATTCCCACCAGAGCGCCCAGCCCTCGATCCAGAAGGGCGTGGAGAAGAGCTGCCGGTGCGGCTGGAAGCGGCTGAGGTGCCAGCCTTGCAGGTGGTGTCCGGGAATCAGCTCGTGGTGCACCGTCGCGCGGCAGAAGTGGCGGTTGTTCGCTCGCAGGCTGTCGAGCTTGCCCGCGTGGTCCATCGTGTCGGTCGGGAACGACACCTGGATGGTCTCCCCGCCGAGGAAAAACGGCGCGATCTTCTGCCGCTCAGGCGACATCATGTTCATCCGGAACGTGTCGATCGCGTGCGGCGGCACCGTCAGCAGGTCGCGGCTCGTCACGAACGCGATCGCCTCGTACGCCTGCCCGGCGATCAGCGCCGGCTGCTCGCCCGGGGCGACATGGTCGCGCTTGATGCGCTCCAGCGCCGCTTTCCAGTCTTCGCCCAGCCCCAGGTCGCGCGCGACCTTCCGCCACTCGGCCTCGCACCACGCGAGTTCCTTCTCGGCCGCGGCGATGAGCTCGTCGGGGCTGTAGGGGATCATCTCGTTCACGAGGTCCGACCGCAGGCCTTCCGCGCCGATCGGGTCGCCGACGATCGGCTCTTCCTCGCCCTCCTTTTGTCCGAGCATTTTTTCGCGGAGAAACCTCGCGTGCCCTTCGAGGGCCGCGGCCGCCGCCTGGTGCGGCGCGCGCATCCACCATCCGAACTGCGGGTCGTAGGAATTATAATGGTCGAACCAGTTGCGCAGCACGCCCGCCAACTCGGTCGTCCGCAGCGCGGCGCGCAGGGCCACCGCGCGCGGCGGGCGGGACGATTCGGGGCGTTCGAGGCGGCCGCGCAGTTCCTTGATCTGTTCCGCCATGCGCGCGAGTTCCCCCGCCGCGGCCGCGTGAGCCACCGGGTGGAGTGCCCTTCGCGTTTCCTGCAGCGCGGCGATTGCCCCGGCAAAGGGGATTAACTCCGCCATCTCGCGGTTCCTCGCAGCGGCACGTTCCTGCAATTCCATCTGGTGCGCCACGTGCCGGCGCAGCAGGTGCCAGTCCAGGCGCGCCCCCGGCGTCAGCGGCGGGTAGGGCAGCGCCTCCACCGCCGACTGCCATGCGCGGTGGAACTCATCCAAGCGCCGCAGCGTCAGGTCCGACCCGGGCACCGAGTGGTAGCGCAACAGCGCGTCGCGATCCTGCGTGAAGTGGTCCACCACCTCGCGCAGGTTGTCCGCGCCCGGTCGCACCAGCCCGCGAAGTTCGGGCACGTAGGCCGCCGCGGGACGATCGCCCGGCGCCGGCTGACCGTGGCGGAAGTCGGCCCCGGCCGCCGCACCGTTCAGCAGCGGCAGCAGCGCGAGGATGGCGGTCGTGGGGCGGGGGAATTTCATGCGGGTAAGCGAGGGGCGTTCAGGGACGCGGGGTGAATCGGAGGGTGGCGGGGCGGGCGCCCGGTTCGGGAAACGACGCTCCGGCGCCTCCGCCGGCTATGGCCTCGATGAAATACTCCAGCGTCCCGCCCGCGACCAGCGACGAGGGCAGGGTGGCGGTGTGTTCACCGTCAGCGCCTTTGTTCATGGGCAGTGACGCGAACCCGCTTTGGCCGGATGCGGCGCGAAACCGCAGGGTGGCGACCGCGACTCCGGAGGGTGCCCGGATCCGGGCCGCGATCCGCACCCCGCCGTCGGGCCCGAACTGCGGATCAACCGGGCTGATTGCAGGACCGGTAAGTTCGCCGGCCGGCCTGGGGCGCCAGACTTTCTCCTGCAGCACGGAGGCGTCGGGCGGGCAGCACTGTTCCTCGAGGTCGCGCAGGCTGGCCTCGAGTCGGCCGAGTTCCGCGCGCCAGTCGGCGGCGACTCGGGAGGGCCGCACGCCGGGATCGGCGGATTCCGCCGGCCGCGCCTCCGCGCTTCTAACCACCGCGCGCCAATGCTCGACGGCATCCTTCTCGGCGTACGTCGCGGCCACGAGCTCCGCGAGGCGCTGACTGCGCAGGAAGAGTTGGTAATGGATGGCCGCCTCCAGGCGCCGGGCATGGTAGCGGCCGAGTTCCGCGATCAGACGCGGTTCGGCTGGCGCCTGATCGGCGGACGCGAGGATCGATGCGGCCTGTTCGCGCAGGAACGCGCCGGTGGCCTCGGGCGTGAGCCGCGCGGTCGGCGCGCCGGCCAGCGTGCGACGGGCGTATTCCGCGGCGCTCTCTACGCGGAGCGGATCGACGGTCGCACCCGCGGCGTAGCGCGAAAGCGGGTTGCCGCCGGACAGGCCGGAGGCCGGTTGGCCCGCGGGGGCGCGCAGGTGGAGGTCGAGACGTTGGAGGATCGCCTGCGCCGCCGCTTCGGCCGGGGTCGAGGCCGCGGTTCCCGCGAAGAGTGGGAGGACGATGGCGAGTGCTAAAAGAAGGGCCGTCGGGAACCGGCGCATCCGCGCAGCTTGGAAGCGCCCCGGCGGCAGCAGCAAGCCCCGCTTCCAGCTCCTGCCTCAGGGCCTGCGGCAGCACCTCCCTCCGTAGAGGCCGCAGCCGCAGCCGCCGCTGCAGCGGAGGAACCATTCGTGTTCCTTCGTGTGCATTCGTGGTTCTTCCCCACGCGAAGCGATGCCGCGGCGCATCCCGCGCGCCGCATCATCCGTGTGGATCCGTGTGCATCCGTGGTTAAAAACTCTGCGCCGGGCGTTGCCGGGCGTTCTTCCTCGCGCCTTGGCGGTGGCGCGGGGGCCGCTTTCTTCAGCGGCGCGGTTCCGGCCAGGCGAGATGGCGGTGCAGGAACGGGTACGCGCCCACGCCGTGGATCGTGTGCGGCCCGTTGAAGTACTCGATCGCGGTGCGGTCCGGGAGCCCGAGTCGGTCGTACAGCCGCTTCACTTTGGCGTATTCGAACGCCACCCACTCGTCGATGCCCACGCCGTCCGCGTGGCCGCGCTCGACCATGAACGGCCGCGGCGCGATGAGCGCCGCCATCTCGGCGTGGTTGAAGGAACCGGCCAGATCGAACTCCGGCATCTCGTACTCGCGTGTGAAGACGTAGCTACCCGGCCACGCGGTCGTGGAGAGCTTCCACACCCACTCGTTGAAATTCCCCGAGCACACCACCGCCGCGTAGCGGGTGAGGATCGCCGGCACGCGCATCGCGGTGCTTCCACCGTAGGATAGGCCGTAGAAACCGATCCGCGCGGGGTCGACTTGGGGCAGGCCGCCGAGCCAGTCGAGGATGCGCTCGTGCTGCGCGGTGATGAATGAGAAGAGCGAAAGCCCCAGGGGATGAGCCTTGCGCTGCAGCGGCCGGAAATCCGGACCGCGGTAAGGGTTGTGCGGCGCGAAGACGATGAACCCGCGTTCCACCAGGCGCACCGCGAAGGCCTTGTAGGTTCCGAAGGCCCGCGTCGCCGGGTCCTCCTCCAGGAGCTCCGCCGGCAAGCCTTCCAGTCCATGCTGGGCTACCACCACCGGGCGCCGCTCTCCGGGCCGGATATCAGCCGGCTGCAGCAGGTAGCCCCACGCGAACACGTCCGGTCCCACGTCGAGGGTGACTTCGTGCGCGGTCCAGCCGAGTTTCGCCGAGAGCAGACGGGAGCGGGGATTCAGCGGTGTGTCCGCCGGCGCGAGCCGGCCGATCGTACGGATGGCGAACGCCTCCCGGTGCGACCGCATCGCCTCGGTCCACCTTTCCGGCGTCGTCGGCGGATTCGGATTCCAGAACACGTCATCGCGCCGCCCTCGGGAAGTCGCGATCTGTTCCTGCAGAAAGCCCTGCCATGCGCGCACGATCCGCGTCTGGCGTTCACCCGGATCGGATTCCTTGCGGCGTTCCGCAGGCGGCTCACCCGGCGGCAATGGAACCAAGCGCGGAGCCAGCGCGTCCAAAAACGCCCGCAGCGTCGCTTCCGAGAAAAAGTCCGGGCCCGGTCCGGAAGCGGGTTCCGCCACGACCAACTGGCTGGCGGCGGTCCCGGCCAGCCGCCGCGCGCGCGCCACCTCGCGGTCGAACTCCGACCGCGCCGGCGTGCGGATCATGCCCGGCGCGGCGCCGGCGGCGTTGGGCCGGGGCGCAGGTGGACCCTCGACGGAGGGCGCCGCGGCGGGCTCCAGCACCAGCGTCCGCGGCAGAACCAGTTGCGCCAGCTCCGCGTCGCCCGCGACCCGCAGCAGTCCGAAGAGATTGCGGTAGATCGGCTCCGCCTGAAGCCCCTCGCGGGGTCCAAAGTGGCCGCTGACCGCGGTGACCGCGATCCGCTCGTCCAGCGCCCCGGCGAGAAACGCCACGAGCGCACCTTCACCCCAGCCCGCGACGCCTGCGGGCAAGCTGGCATGGTCCCGTCGCAGGCAGTCGATTGCCGCGGCGACAGTCCGCACCTCAAGCCCCAGCGGGTGGTGGCCCAGGGGGAAGGCCTGGCGGTAAATCCACTCGCGATGCGGCTGGTTGGTGAATCGCCCGAGGGCGGCGTTGCCCGACGCGGCGTCACCGCGGCCGAGCAACGTGGGCACAAGCACCACGCATCCCGCCTCGGCGAGGCGGCGCGCGAACTGCCGCGCCGCCGGCAGGCCCGGCGCGAGGCCGGTGACGAGTTCCGGTGTCTGATCGGCGTCGGGCAGCGCGACCACCAGGGCGCGGGCTTCGCCCGAGGGCCGCAGGAGCAGGCCCTCCGCCTGGACCCCGTCCACCACGGACCAGCGTACGCCCCAGACGGTGAATGCGGCCGATTTCGCGGCTACGCCGTCGAACGCGGGGTCGGCGATGATCTCAAGCCGCCCGGTGGTCGCCCGCTGGCCCGTGACCCCGGTCATGCGCGCCAGCTCGGCGCGGGTGCGCTGGATCAACCCGGCGCGGGCCTCCGCGGCCGGGTTCGCATCCCACTCCGCGGCGCGGGCGCTGGAGACCTCTCGGGAAAGCGCGTCGAGCCTCCGGTGGAGTGCGGCGACCATCTCGGCCGAAGTGTCCGCACGTGCCTCGAGCGGTGCCGTGCCCGGGAGCGAGGCCGGCGCGGCTCGAACGGATCCGGCGAGGATACAGAGTACGGCAAGGGCGGCGGACAGGGTTCGGGGCATCGCGGGGACGCGCCAATCTTTCCCCGCGGCCGGGCGAGGCGAGCGGAAAGCGGTCCGGGCCGGCACGGGGGCGCTTGACCGGAAAATGCCGACCCGCTTTGAAAAATCGCCGCTTTCCGCTACCGGTCCCCATCCACATGTTACCCGAAGTCCTCCAGGATCGCGCCGCCCTCTACGTTTCCGGCGCCATGAACACCGAAGAACGTTCGAGTTTCGAGCTCGTGCTGGAATTCCACCACGAGCTCAAGGCCCACGTCGAACGGCTTACCAAGGTGGGAATTGTCATGCTCTCTGCCCGGGAAGCGGACCGCCTTACGCCTCCGCCTGAACTGCGCAACCGCCTGCTGGTCGCGCTTGAGTCCCGCGAGCAGCAGGCCGGGCCCGAGGTGCTGGTGGTGGCCGGTCCTGACTGCCGCGTGCAGCAGGTGAACTCCGCGTTTTTCGAGATGTGCGGGTACACGATCGACGACGTTCGCGGCCGCAAGCCGGGCGAGGTCCTGCAAGGTCCGGACACCGAGAAGGCCGCCGTCGACCGCATGCGCGGGGCCATCAAGGAGCGCAAGCCCTGCACCGAGACCCTCATCAACTATCATCGCAACGGTACGCGCTACCGCGTGCGTCTTTCGATCACGCCGATCCTTGATGATGCGGGCGAGCCCCTCTGGTTCGTGGCGAAGGAGAGGAAGCTAGAGGCACTCTGAACGGCCTCCGGCGGGCGTTCAGAGCAGGTTGAGCTGCGAGTCGTCCGCGGGCGTGACGTGGATTTTTTTCCGCGGTCGCGCCGTCGGGGCGGGCACCGAAACCGTGGTGTCGTCGCTTTCCAGCCGCGCGAGCAGCGTCTTGGCGCGGTCGATCACGGTGAGGGGCAGGCCGGCGAGGCGGGCGACTTGGATGCCGTAGCTGCGGTCGGCCGCGCCGGGAACGACGCGGCGCACAAAGACGATCTCATCGTTCCACTCCTTCACCGCGACAGAGAAGTTCCGCAGGCGCGGCAGGTGCCGTTCGAGCTGCGTGAGCTCCTGGTAGTGCGTCGCGAAGAGGGTGCGCGGACCCCGCTCGGCGTCGCGGTGCAGGTGCTCGACGACCGCCCAGGCGATGGCGAGGCCGTCGTAGGTCGACGTGCCGCGGCCGATCTCGTCGAGGATGATCAGCGAGCGCGCGGTGGCGTTGTTCAGGATGTTCGCCGTCTCGTTCATCTCGACCATGAAGGTCGAGTTGCCGCGCGCGAGGTCGTCGCTCGCGCCGACGCGCGAGAAGATGCGGTCGACCAGCCCCACGCGGCAGGATTTCGCCGGCACCCAGCTGCCCACCTGCGCCATGAGGGTGATGAGCGCGACCTGGCGGATGTAGGTCGATTTGCCCGCCATGTTCGGACCGGTGATCAGCATCAGCTGGGCCTCGTCGCAGGCTAGCGCCGTGTCGTTGGGTACGAAACCTCCCGCCGAGCCGCGCGCCGCCGGGGCGGCGGGCGAACGCAGCACCTGCTCAACCACCGGATGGCGGCCTTCGGTGATCTCCAGCGCCTCGCCTTCGTCGAGCTCGGGCCGGACGTAACCCCAATCGCGCGCGAGCAACGCCCAGCCGGCCAGGACGTCCAGCTCGGCAAGCGCCTCGGCGGTGCCGGTGAGCGCCGGTGCCTCCGCCACCACCGCCGCCACCAGCGTGTTGAACAGCTCCAGCTCCCGCGCCTGCGCGTTCTCCTCGGCATGGAAGATCTCCTTCTCCTTCTGGCGCAGGGCCTCGGTCACGTAGCGTTCACCTCCCACCGTGGTCTGGCGCCGGATGTAATCCGCCGGCACGAGGTGCAGATTGGCCTTCGTCACCTCGATGTAATACCCGAAGTTTCCCGTGTAACGGACCTTGAGGCTCCGGATGCCGGTGCGCTCCTGCTCCGCGCGTTCGAGCTCGGAAAGCCAGGTCTTGTTGCCCGAGGTGAGCGCGCGGAGCCGATCCAGCTCGGCGTCGTGCCCGGCGCGGATGTAGCCGCCGTCGGCAAGATCATTGGGCAGCTCGTCCGCGAGGGCGCGTCCCAGCAGGTCACGCAGCGAAGGCAACTCGTGCATCCGCGCGGCGATCGCGGGCAGCCCGCCCGCCGGATCGCCGGCCATGCACGCCGCGGATACGGCCGGGATGCGCGCGAGGGTGTCGCGCACGCCGCCGAGCTCGCGCGGGTTGCGGAGGCGGTTCTGCAGGCGGCCGAGGATGCGCGGGATGTCGCGCACGTTGCCGAGCAGCTCGTGGAGCTCGGCGAGGCGCGTCGGCTGCCCGGCGAGCTCCCCGACGAGCGTCTGCCGCCGCTGCAACTCCGCAAGCTCGAGCGCAGGGGAGGCGAGCCAGCGCTCCAGCTGGCGTGCGCCGGCCGAGGTGGCCGTGCGGTTCATCGCCTGCAGCAGGGAGCCCTCGCGGCCGCCGCGGGCCGACGTGAAGATCTCCAGGTTGCGCAGCGTGGAGGGGTCGAGGAGCAGCGTGCGCGAGCTCCGGTATTCCTGCAGCCCGCGGAGATTCTCGGGTTTCGCGCAGAGGTTCTCCGTCGCGTAATGCACGAGCGCGCCGGCCGGCCCGAGGCCGGGGTGGTCGTGTGCCAGCCCGAAACCCTGCAGGTTCAGCACCCCGATCGCGTCCATCACAGTGCGCGCTCCGCCCGCGGTCTCGAAATGGTAGCCGGGCAGCTCCGACACGAGGCGCTCCGACGCGAAGCCGTGCAGGACGCGCCACGCCGTTTCCTCGTGCGGAGCGGCCTCCCAGCGCGCCCGCTCGCCCTCGATCAGCAGCAACTCCGCGGGATTCAGCGCGGTGAGGACTGGCAGCAGGTTCGCGACCTGCGGGTCCGAGGCCACCCGGAACTCACCCGTGGAAAGATCGAGCCAGGCCGCGTGCAGGCCCGCGCGGTCGAGCGCGAGCGCCGCGAGGTAGTGGTTGCGCGCGGCGTCGAGCTGGTTGGCGGCCAGGGTCGTGCCCGGAGAAAGGATCCGCGTGAGCTGGCGCCGCACCAGTTTGCCCGCCTTCGCCGGCTCGGCCTGGTCGCAGATCGCGACCTTCTTCCCGGCCGCAAGCAGCTTCGCCACATAGCCGTCGAGCGCGTGCGCCGGTAGTCCCGCCATCGGGTGGTCCATCCGGCGGGTGAGCGTGAGCCCGAGGAGCTTGGAGGCCGTCGCGGCATCCTCGAAGAACAGCTCGAAGAAATCGCCCAGGCGGAACAGCAGCAGGGTGTCGCGCGGCAGTCCGCGCTTCACCTCAAAGTACTGCTGCATCATGGGCGTTTGCTTGGCGGCCGACATGCGCGCGATGCGAGCGTCGCGCCCGCGGCAAGGCAAGCGCGGGTCTCGCCCGTCAGGCGACGGCCGACGACACCCGCGCCCCGCGGTGCGCGTGGGGCAAACACGAATGCACACGAAGGAACACGAATGCTCCGTGCGCGGTAGCCGCCGCCGCTTGCCGCAGACGACGCTGTAGCCGCGGCTGCAGCCGCGGACCATGCGGAGGAAGGTACCGCCGCAGGGTATTCGGCACCACCCCCGGAGTTTTTAACCGCGGATGGCGCGGATTTGGCGGATGAGGTAGGGGCGGTTTCCTTTTCTGAACTTCCCGGGCTTCTGTTCAAAGCCGGGTCGTCGAAATGAGCCCTGAATCGCTCCGCGTGGTTTCAGGCATCGATGCGCACGGATGGACGCGGATCACGCGGGCGCGTGATGCGGTTGCCGGTGCCGGCTCCCTTGGAGCATTGGTCCCTTAGCCGGAGCGATTCAAT
>CAIUOU010000023.1 GCA_903900845.1 uncultured Opitutia bacterium | reverse complement strand
GCGCGCGTCGGGGAACAGAACGGGTGGGTGACGTAGCCGCTGGTGCAGCGCACGCCGGACGCGGCCAGCGCGTCGAGGTGCGGCGTGGCGACGGCCTGGCCGCCGTTGAAGCCGACATCGGCATAGCCGTGGTCGTCGCTGACGATGACCAGGATGTTAGGACGACGCTTCTCGGCCCCGCCCAGGGCGGCGGCCAGTAAGCTCAGGATCAGGGCGAGACGCATCGGCGGATTCAGGGCTTCTGGAAACTATGCCCGTAGACCGCCAGGCGGAGGGGTTGTTTGTCGCCGGCGTGGTCGAGGTAGGCGCGGACGGTTTCGCCTTTCGCCAGGACCTTGGCTTCGTCCGGTCCGGGTGGAGGGTTCTTCAAGTCCATGACCTTGTAGGCGATCTTCACCACATCCCCGGGTTTGTGTCCGGCCTTGGAGCGGAGGACGGACTGGACGCTGGCGGTGACCTGAACGTCGATTCGTCGGCCGTCCGTGACCTCGGTGATCTTGACGTCGACCTGGTCGGCTTTGATGACCAGCGCCTCCGCCGCCTCCTCCTGCAGACGACGGAGGTGGTCTGGCGAGATCGCGGCGTGCAGGGTGGAGAGACCGATGAGGAGTCCGGTGACAAGGGTGCGCATGGGAAAAGTCAGCGTTGGGCTTCGATCCAGGGGACGAGTTTCTCGGCCCAGGCGTGGGCGTGGGCCTTCAGTCCTTCGCCGGAGAAGTGGACGCCTTTGCCGCCGTTGTCGCGGAGCTGACCGCGGAGGGCGTCGGAGTCGGGGCCTTCGAGGGCGACCTTGTCCTTCCAAAGGCTCGCTTGGGCGGTGCGGATGTCCTCGGAGCCGACGTCGTCGGGGCCGTGGTAGCTGACCTGGGCCACGAACCAAGGGGCGCCGGGGAGAACGAGGGCGTCTTTCCGGGTGCGGGTGATCAGCGTCTTGAGGTAGTCGGCATACAGTTTGCCGGACAGCGTACGTGTCGCGTCTTTCTGGTTGGCGTCGCTTTCGCCTTGGTGCCAGAGTACCGCCCGGAAGGAGGGGACGGACTCCATCCGTTTGACCAACATCGCGTAGGCCTTGCCGTCGGACTCCCATTGGCCGTCGGCGGTTTTCTTCACGCGACTCAGGATTGTCGGCGGGTTGGGGAAGGCGACGCCGCTGGGGAGCCACTCGCGGACGCTGGTGGCGCCGATGCCGCAGGGGATGAAGCCGATGGGAACGCCGAGGCGCTGCTGGAGTTCGTCGCCCAGGGCGGGCAAAATACTGCCGCCGCCCCCGGAGGCGCCGGGCTGGGGGTCGGCGCACGGTTGCCAGGTGCCCTTGGGCGTCAGCGTAAATACCTGGTCGGAGGTCGCCTTCGTCTTGGCAGCGCCGTGGTTCGCGGAGTTGGACTGACCCGTCACGACGAAGACCTCGCCGATGCCAAACTGGACCTTGGACGTGCTGGCCAGCGGTTGCTTGTCGCGGACCGCGCGGGCTTCGAGCGTATGCATGCCCTTGGCTAGGTCGAGGGTTTGGGAGAAGCTTTGGACGACGATAGTGCCAGGGTTTTTCATCGTCGGCACGGGCTTCCATTCGCCTCCATCGAGTCGGATCTCCACGCTGACCGGTGTGTCCGACTGGACTTCACCCACCACCTGCACGCGGCCAGCGTTGGCGGTCTGTCGCTGCAGAACTGCCTGGGCGGCGGGGCTGGTCAGGCGCAGCGTCGGTTCCGCCGCAACGAGCGCGCCCATGCTGAGGAGTAGGGCAAGGAAG
>CAIUOU010000022.1 GCA_903900845.1 uncultured Opitutia bacterium | reverse complement strand
CGCCGCGCCCGCGGCCGGCGGCGCCGGCCGTTCCCGGCGGCGACGGCGTGGTGCTGGAGCGGAGCGCGCGCGCGCGGCACTACCGGCTCACCTTGCGGCGCGACGGCACCGCGGTGGCGACGATCCCGGCCGGCGGGACGGAGCGCGAGGCCCTGCGTTTCGTGGAGCAGCATCGCGGCTGGCTGGAGCGCGCGCGGGAGCGCCAGCGCCGCCGCCCGCGCGGCGCGGAGATCTGGGTGCCGGGGACGCATGTGCTCTGGCGCGGGGAGATGACGGAGGTGCGGGTCGCGGCGCAGGGGGAGCGTCCGCAGGTCTGCCTGGCAGCGGATGTTTTCCGGGTGCCGCGGCTTGACGGCGACCTGCGGCCGACGCTTGAGGCGCATTTCGCGCGGCGTGCGCGGGTGGAGCTGCCTGCGCGCGCCTGGGAGCTGGCCGCGCTGGCGGGAGTGGACGTGCGCGCGGTCACGGTGCGCAACCAGCGCTCGCGCTGGGGCTCGTGCTCCGCCAACGGAACGATCTCGCTCAACTGGCGCCTCGTGCAGACGCCCGACCACGTCCGCGACTACGTGATCCAGCACGAGCTGATGCACCTGCGGGAAATGAATCACTCGGCCCGCTTCTGGGCGCGCGTCGAGGAGGTCTGCCCCGGCTGGCGGGAGGCGGAACGCTGGATTCGCCGCAACGGATCGTTGGTCGGACTTTGAGGCCGAAGCGCTTTTCCCTCTGAAAAGCAGAAGATTTTCCTAGGCAAACGCGGAGCCTTCCCTCTAGAACGGCGGTCGCTAGAGGAAATCGCCTCGTAAAACCCAAACAAAATCATGGCTAAAAAAGCTGCCCGTAAACCGAATGCTGCGTTCATGAAACCGGTCACGCCCAACGCTCACCTCGCGAAGGTCGTTGGCGCCGCCCCGCTCCCCCGCACGGAGCTCACCAAGAAGCTGTGGGTCTACATCAAGAAGAACGGCCTGCAGGACAAGAAGGTGAAGACCCAGATCAACGCTGACGACAACCTGAAGGTCGTCTTCGGCGGCAAGTCCAAGGTCTCCATGTTCGAGATGACCAAGCTCGTCTCGAAGAACCTCCAATAAGACTGCTCGATTTTTTCCTGCCGCCGCGGGTTCGCCCGCGGCGGCTTTTTTGCGCCCTGGGCGCGGCGGTGAGCATAGGGGTTGTCAGCCGAGCAGGAGGGTGTTAGGGATTTAGCCCTACTGTTGTGCAGGAATCCTTCCGCGTCCAAATAATGCAGCGCCTTAACATCGCGGTTGCGGCATTGGTGACACTCGCGACGGGAGCGGCAGCGGGATGGCTGGCGGGTGAATTGATCGATAGCCGCATCCGTAACGACATGCTCCTGCGCCCGCCGGTCGCCGGGATGGTGCTGACGACGGACTTGGATCCCTTTGCGCTCTCAGCCACGCCGGCGGACCTCGGCAAGCCCGCGTACCTCCAGCTTCGTGAAAAGGCGCGGCGGCTCCGTGAGCTGATCCCCATGCTACGCTGCATCAGCCTGCTCAGGGTCTCGGCGGAGGGCGGCCCGGCGGTCTACGTCGCGGATTTCCGGGACCCGACTTTTGGCGAGGAAGCCCGGCCGGGCGACCCCTTCGTGTCCCGACTCGACTCTGGCGATCTTGATCGGCTCCGCCGCGACGGCGGGGCGGTGGTTTCCGAGCCGCTCGAGTTGGGTGAATCTCACCTTCGGATTGCTTACGCCTTTCTTCCCGATTTCGACCGGAATGGTCCGAAGAATGTGCGTCATGTGGTGCACCTCGAGGCCGACGCGCTCGAGTGGCGCCGGAACGTGCTTTGGGGTAGTTTACTCGTCGGAATCGGGACCTGTGGCTTGGTCGGCATTCCGCTGGCCATGCTGCTTCTCGGCGGCCGCCAGCGGGTCCAGTCCAACGTGATCCGCAACTTGTCCGAAGCGGTCGAGCAGGCTTATTCCGCGATCCTCATCCTCGATCCCTCCGGACGCATCGATTACAGCAACGCCGTCGGCTCGCGGTATCTCGGGGTTTCCCGCCACGGTTTGATCGGGAGAAACTGGCGGGAGTTTCTGGACGCCGGGGCGGCCGGCGTGGCGGCGCCCGAGATCGTTGGCAGCATGGCGGCCGGAGTGGCATGGCAGGGGGACTGGACCTGCCGGCGCTCCGACGGGGCTTCCTTTCCGGTACGCGGGGGCTTCTCGCCCGTCCGCCGCCGGGACCATCAGGTCGTCTCGTTCGTCGTCGTCTTCGACGACGTCACCGAGTTGCGCCTGCGCGAGAACGAACTCCGGGAGGCAACCCAGCGGGCGCGGGAGGGCGACCGTACCAAGGGCAAATTCCTCGCCACCATGAGCCATGAGGTGCGCACCCCGCTCAACGGCATCGTGGGGTTCACTGGCCTGCTGCTCGAGACTTCGTTGACCGAGTCGCAGCGCGAGCAACTGCTGGCGATCCGGGCGAGCGCCGACTCCCTGATGCATCTCACCGAGGACATTCTCGATATCGCCCGCATCGAGTCGGGTAGCACGCGGATTGAATTTGCCCCCTGCGATCCGCGCGAGTGCCTCGAGGAAGCGATCGACCAGCACGCCGCGGCCGCGGCGGAGAAGGGGTTGGAGCTCTTCCACCGGGTCGCGCCCGACGTCCCCGCCTCGATCATCACGGACCGCGGCCGGCTGCGGCAGGTGTTGGTCAACCTCGTGGGTAACGCGGTCAAGTTCACCGAAAGCGGCGAGGTCGAGGTGCTAGTGACCGTGCCCCGGGAGGAGGGCAACGCGGCTGGCATCAGGCTCGAGTTCGCCGTTCGTGACACAGGACCCGGCATCACCGTCGAGGATCAGGCCCGGCTCTTCCGGCCGTTCACGCAGTTGGATTCCTCGACGCTGCGCAAACATGGGGGGGCGGGGCTCGGGCTCGCCATCAGCCGGAACCTGGTGGAGATGCTCGGTGGCCAGATCGGCGGGGAAAGACGGCCCGGCGCCGGAGCCGTTTTCTCTTTTTCCATCCGGGCCCGGGTCGATCAGCCCGCAAGGCCCCCGAGCGCCGCCGGTTCGCGGGTCGCGCTGGTGGCCGCCCGAGGTCGCCCACGCGAGGCCCTCGCCGCCCTCCTG
>CAIUOU010000021.1 GCA_903900845.1 uncultured Opitutia bacterium | reverse complement strand
CACGAATGGACACCAAGGGACACGAATGAACGCCTTTCCGACTCGCTCCGCGGGTGAGCAACCACGGATGCACACGGATCGACTCGGATAAACGCGGTGCATCTGTAGCTGGGGTCCGGCGACCCCGGCCTATGCCGCTGATCGTACCGCCGAAGGCTCTTCCGACTCGCTCCGCAAGGTCGCCCACGGAAGGCACGGAAAACACGGACAAGGCCGGGCAAACCACGAAGGGACACCAAGAGACACGAATGACCGCGTTCCCGAATCGCTCCGCGGGGTGCAACCACGGATGCACACGGATCAACACGGATGACGCGTTTCCGATGTAGCTGCGGCTGCCAGCCGCGGACGATATTGTGGCGACCTACGGCCGAAGGCCCTCCCGACTCGCTCCGCGTTTTTGACCGCGGATGGCGCGGATGATGAAATCGCCGCCCGTCTCACCTGTCTCCCCAGTCTCACACGTCTTCGAAGTCTCCCCGTATCCAGCCCACGACACCCGTTCCGCCGCTCTGCACCTCAACCTCAACTTCCAACTTCAACGGGGCTCACCCCTCGCCCCCTTCCCCTCTCCGATCTTCCCGCTCTTCTGTTCAAGAACCCCAATTCGTGACGCTCTCCCGAACCGCTCCACGTTTTTAACCGCGGATGTCGCGGATTTCACGGATCAGACGTCCGCCGTCGGCGAACGCGTTGAAGTTGAAGTTCAGGCCACGCGTTCGGCGTCCCCGCCACTTCAACCTCAACTTCCAACCTCAACGCGCGCGTCTGCGCGCCCCTCAGTCCCTGCCCGCCAGAGGCACCTTCCCCGTGACTTCCGTCTTCACGCGGCCGAGGGCGTCGGGCGGACGGGATACGGCGGTGCCGGTGTGGTTGCCTTGGGTGTCGCGGAGGACGCTGGTCGTGCGGCCCAGGGCGTCAGGTTGCCCGTTGGCGACTCCGGTGCCGGTCGTGCGGCCGCTGGTGTCGCGGAAGATCGTCTTCACCCGCCCCAACGCGTCGGGTTCGGCGGTCGTTTCCGCCGTGCCGATCCGTTTCCCCGAGGCGTCGAGAATCACGCTCTTCACGCGGCCCAGCGCATCCGGCTGGGCACGGGTTTCGACCACGCCGACCTTCCGCCCATGCGGATCGCGCACCTCGCTGCGCACGCGCCCCAAGGCATCCGGCCTCGTCGGCGTCGTGACCGTGAGCTTGCCGGCTTCCGCGGCCGCCACGGACAGCGGGAGAAGGAGCAGGAGAAGGGTCGTTTTCATGGGGATGTTGGCAGGGGGATCTCGCGCAACGGGACGCACCATCATTCGCCGCGCAGTGTAGCGGAAGCAATGTCATCGCCAGACCGCCGCCTGTCCGATTTCAAACCGCCGGGAATTTCTACGAAGCCTTCCGCCGCCCGGCTTGCTCCCGCTGGGTGGCCGCACCTAGCTTGCGCCTCAGTGATTCCGGCCCCGTCGCGTCTTCACGCCTACTATTCTGCGCCGCTCGTTTCATTCGTCTGCGAGGATCTATCTCGCATCATCGGAGAGCTCACGCTGCGCAGCGAGTTTTCCGTCGACGAAGCGCAGCGCGACGCCTGGTCCTCCGCGGCGCGGATCCTTCAAGCGGCGTGCGATGGGGTTTCCGGCATGGTATTCTTGGAATACGTTGTTCCGCGCATCGGTAGCCGGCTCGACGCGGTGATCATCAGCGGACCGGCGGTCATAGCTCTGGAATTCAAGGTTGGAGCCACGAGCTACTTTCGCGCCGATGAAAACCAGGTTTGGGATTACGCCCTCGATCTGAGAAACTTTCATTTAGGGAGCAGAGGACCGGAAATCTTCCCCGTGCTCGTTGCCACGGATGCTCCCGAAGTGCCTGTAGAAATCTCATCCGCGCATCCGGATCGCGTCTACCGGCCGATGCGCACCAACGGTCAAAATCTACGCGAGCTACTCGCCCTGATATTACGCCACGGCCGCGGGCCGGAGCTCGATGCCGAGGCCTGGGGGCGCGCTCCCTATCGTCCCACGCCGACTATTATTCAGGCAGCGCAGGCGCTCTACGCGAATCACTCCGTCGATGCCATCGCTCGCCACGATGCCGGCGAAAATCTCGCCGCCACGTCAACCACCGTCGAACGTATCGTCACCCGTGCGCGGAGTGAGAAGAGGCGCGCGATCGTTTTCATCACCGGCGTCCCCGGAGCCGGGAAGACGCTGGTCGGTCTAAACCTCGCGACGCGTCGCCTGGACGAAAACGCCGCCACGCACGCCGTCTATCTCTCTGGTAACGCCCCTCTCGTGAAGGTGCTCCGCGAGGCCCTTACTCGCGATGAAGTCGCGCGACTCCGGGCGCTAAAACGCCGGAAGTCCAAGGCCGAGGTAGGCCAGCCCATCAAGGCCTTCATCCAGAATGTTCATCACTTCCGCGATGCCGGGCTTCGCGACGAAGCCCCACCGAGTGATCACGTTGTAATCTTCGACGAAGCACAGCGCGCCTGGGACCGCGAAATGACCGCGAGTTTCATGCAAAGGAAGAAGGGCCGCCCTAACTTCACGCAGTCAGAGCCGGAGTTTCTCATTTCATACCTCGACCGCCACAGGGACTGGGCGGTGATTGTCTGCCTCGTCGGCGGCGGCCAGGAAATCAACCGCGGGGAGGCCGGGATCTCCGCGTGGATTGAGGCTATTCGCGACCACTTTCCTCATTGGGAAATCTACACACCGGGAACTATGCTCGGTCCCGAATACCACGCCGAGGAAGCGCTCCGATCAATTAGCGCCCGAGGTAATTTGGCATACGAACAGGGTCTTCACCTCGCCGTCTCCATGCGCTCCTTCCGCGCGGAAAAAGTTTCGGAATTCGTGCACGCCTTGCTCGAGGGTGAGAAATCTCGGGCGCAGTCCCTGCTCACGACGGCGGCAGACAAGTACCCAATCGTCGTGACCCGTGACCTCGCGCAAGCCAAGGCCTGGGTGCGGTCACGGGCTCGCGGCAACGAACGCGTCGGCCTCGTTGCCTCGTCCGCCGCGCATCGTCTCAAGCCGCACGCGATCGATATCCGCGTCACGATCGACCCCGTCCATTGGTTCCTGAATGGCGATGATGATCCCCGTTCCAGCATGTATTTGGAGGACGCCGCCACGGAGTTTCAGGTGCAAGGGCTCGAACTCGATTGGGCCTGTGTGAGTTGGGACGCCGATCTGCGGCTTCGCCAACGGAACTGGGAGTACCATTCATTTGTTGGCGCTCGGTGGAACCGCGTAAATAAGCCGGACCGGCGGCGGTATTTGAAAAACGCGTACCGCGTCCTGCTCACCCGCGCTCGTCAGGGCATGGCGATTTTTGTGCCGCCGGGTGATTCAACTGACCCCACTCGGCTTCCCGAGTTTTACGACGATACCTACGCCTACCTGAGCGACCTCGGAATACCTCAGCTTTGACTGCTTCCGACTAGATCAACCCGCCGTGGACCAGCAGTTAATCCCACCCGCAGTACTCCCCAGAGTCGACGTTGTCGGGACAAATCAGTTCCCATTTAGCGGCAGCAAATGAGTACCGATTGGCTCGCGCGTCTCGGCAAACTTCGCGTCGACACCGACAGCGTCAAGGGACGCGCTCCGCATAAGCCGCTCCTTCTTCTGGCTGTAATTGATCTTTTTGAGTCCGGATCTATCGACGAAGGAATCGTCGGCCTCACGCCTGACCTGCTGCTGCGGTTCCAGAATCTGTGGCCCATTGTTCTCGAGCGCCGCCGTAACCAGAAAATTTTTTCCAAGTTCGGTAGCGGAGTAGGTACCCTTTCCGACTTTCGCGATCAGCGAGGCTTTCGTTAAGAAGGTCATAGCCCATCTGGATCTTGGAGTTGAAGCCCTCGGTGACGGCGTTGGTCACGCGGTGAGTGACGTAGTTGAGCAACCCCTGGAGATGGTCGTGCAGCATGACCGCGACTTTGGTGATTGGCCGCAGGGCGCTGTCCTTGGCCTTTTGCAGCCATTGGGAGAAGAACGCTCGGGCGGCGGTCTTGGAGGTAAACTCCCAGAAGCTTTGGAAGGTCTCGCGCAACCCCCATGCCTTGGTCACCTTGAGATCCTTGCGGCGCAGTTCCTCGAAGCACTGTTTCTCCTCGGCCTTCCAGTCAGCCGGGTTCTTCAGAAAGAGGTACTTGCGGCCTGTCAGCCAGTCCTGTGAGGAGTCGGACAACTCAGCCCGCTCCTCCTTGCGGACCTTGTCCACGCCCTCGTTG
>CAIUOU010000020.1 GCA_903900845.1 uncultured Opitutia bacterium | reverse complement strand
TTCGGCATCGACCACGAGCAGCTCACCTACCGCTTCCAAGGCCGCCGCTACCGCCTGACCGACGTGCACGGCCATGTCGTGAAGGCCATCCTGGCCTGAGGCGCAGGACGCGCACGGGATACTTGGGAGTCACGAAAGAACCCGGAGACGAGCGGGATCTCGGAGACATCGCGGCGTTGTCTTCATCCGTGTTTTCAGCGAACTCCGTGGGTAACCACGCGGAGCGTTTCAGAACCGCCTTTGGCCGTCCGCCCCACAGCATCGTCCGCGGCTGGCAGCCGCGGCTACAACGGCGCTTACTCATTCGTGCCGATTCGTGTGCATCCGTGGTTCAACTCGCACTGGAGGATCGGTCCCGCCCCGTGTGCAAGATGCGCCTCTTGGCGGCCATCGGCTGGGTTGGCCGCGAAAAGCACAAGACGCGCAAGCAAGCAGTGTTAACAGGAAGACGGGGAAGACTCGGGAAACATCGGAGACGCGGCGGCGTTTTCCTCATCCGCGCCATCTGCGAAATCCGCGGTCAAAAACGCGGAGCGGTGCAGGAGCGCATGGGCGGTCTGGATTTCAGGCTAGCGGATGCCCTCTGCGGCTGCTCCGGGCCGCAATCGCCCCCTCCCTTTCTCCCCCAGTCCCTCGGTCCCTTAGTTCCCTCCGTCCCTCGACGCCGCCGGTGCCGGGCTGAGACCCGTGCTGCGGCCGCGGTAGGATAGCAGGAAGAACACGAGCACGGCGGCCATCGCGGCGGAGAGACCACCCCAGAAGGCGGGCCAGCGGGTGTCGCCGCCGACCGTACAGACCGCGAACCATCCTCCGGTGCCGAGGTAGCCGAGCAGGTTGCCGAAGCCGCCGTTCACGAGCGAGAGGAGCGCCTGCGCGCGCCCGCGCCACGCGGGATCGACGCGCTGGTCGACGTAGATCTGGGCGGTGATCAGCACGAGGGTGAACGAGGCGCCGTGCAGCAGGATCCCCGTGATCAGGCCGGCGCGGGTGTCGAGCGCGCTCAGCGCGAACCGCACCACGCCAAGCGTCAACCCCGCCGCGAAGATCCACTTCAGCCGCCAGCGCACCAGCAGGCCGCCCAGCGCGAACATCACGATGATCTCGGTGATCTGCCCCAGGCTCATCCACGCGCTCGGGTGATCCAGCCCGAGCGAGCGCAGGTGCAGCGGCGAGTACGGGTAGAACCCCGCCAGCGGGATCATGAAGAGCGACGTCATGAGGTAGACGCCGCGATGGTCGCGCACCCGCAGGAGGCTGAGCGCGTCAAGCCCGAGGCGTTCGCGCCAGGTTAGGTTTTCCGCCGAAGCCGGCGCGCGCAGCGCCGGCAGGAAAAACGTCCCGGCGACCACCAGCAGCCAGACGAGCGAGCCGCCGAAACCCGACAGCGTCGAACGGTCGGCGCCGAGCAGGCTCACCGTGAGGCACCCGGTCACCCAACCGAGCGTCGCCATCGCGCGGATCGGCCCGAACTCCTTCCGGGCGTCATCCAGCCGCGCAAAGATGATCGTGGAGGTGATGCTCCACGTCGGCGACGAGCAAAGGCAGTACAGCTGGATAAGCGCCAGCACGACGGGGGCGCCGGCCCCCGAGCGGATCGCGAAGCTCGCGGCCGCCATGGAGATCGCCGTGGCGAGTGACAGCGCGCGCAGCACTTTCACGGGGGAGAAATGCCGGTCGGCCATCGCGCCGAACACCAGCGGCGAGATGAAGGCCGCCACCGAGCCCGCGGCGAAGGCCAGCGGGCGGATCGAAGCGAGGCCGTGCTCCTCCAGCACGCCCGTCAGGGGCACGAACCACATGCCAAGCGCCGCGCCCTGGATGAAGAACAGGGCGATCAACTCCGCGTACTCCGCCCGGCGCAGCGTCGTGAACACCCGCGCAGCACACACGGGGCCGCGGCAAGTTCAAGCCCGGCCCCGGGCCGGCTTCAGCCGCGGCCGCTTTCGGGCGTCCAGAGCGAGGCGTCGCAGGCGGGCATGGTGAAGCCCCGCGCGCGGCGACGGGCCGCCGGCGGCAGGTGCCGGCGGCGCTCGGCGCGCGAGGACAAAAGGTGGGATCGGAGACAAGCCTCCGCCTCCAGCCAGTTCTCGAGGTCATGCCCGGGCTCCCGTCCGCTCTGGTCGTACAGGTGCTCGGCATAAGACCGGATGTCATCCTCCCGGAGCACCGGGACATGATCCGGCTGCAAACGTGATTTGATCTTCATGGTCGGCGCGGGTTGACGGATATTTTCGGTACCGCCGGAAGGTGCCATCGACCACGGTGTTTGCTCGGCATGGATTGCTGGCGGCCGCGCATGCCTTGACGCGGCGGGAAAGGCCGGCCGACACCGCGCTTGCGGCGCCCCCGCGTTGGCCGTAAGCCCTCCGCACACTCTCCATGCCCACCATCGTTTTCACCATCGCCAACCAGAAGGGTGGCGTCGGCAAGACGACCACCGCCGTGAATCTGGCGGCGGCGCTTGCCGAGAACAAGATCCGCACCCTGCTGGTGGACCTGGACCCGCAGGCCAACGCGACGAGCGCGATCGGTGTGGAAAAGAAGGCGGGCAAGAGCCTGTACGGCCCGCTGCACGGCGAGGGCACCGCGCTGCAGATGGTGACGAGGACGAAGTACCCGAACCTCTCGCTGATCCCGAGCGAGGAGGATCTCGCCGCGGCCGAGATCGAGATCGCCCAGATGGAAAACTACCTCGGCAAGCTGCACGCCGTGCTGGAGCCGGTGCGTTCCTCGGAACGCTTCCGGGTCATCCTCATCGACTGTCCGCCGGCCCTCGGAATGCTCTCGATGAACAGCCTCGCCGCGGCCGACTTTCTCCTGATCACCCTGCAGTGCGAGTACATGGCGATGGAGGGGCTGGGGCAGATCCTGCGCAATGTCGACCGGCTCAAGGCCGCGCGGGTGAACGACCGCCTCGAGCTGGGCGGCGTGGTGATGACGATGTACGACGCGCGCACCAACCTCGCGCGCCAGGTGGTCGAGGAGGTGCGCCAGCACCTGGCGGAGAAAGTCTTCGGCACCGTGATCCCGCGCACCGTGCGGCTCAGCGAGGCCCCGAGCTTCGGCCAGCCGATCACCGTGTACGACCCCGAGGGCCCGGGCACCGAGGCCTACCGCAATCTCGCCACGGAGGTGATCGCCCGCTTCGGGCTGAAGTGACCCGCGGCCCGATGCGCGCCGCGCTGGAAAAGTACCGCCAGGCCTTCCTCGTCGGGTTGCAGAGCAACATCGTCTACCGCTGGAACTTCGCGGTCCGCGGCTTCTTCTCGCTCTTCCACCTCGCGGTGGTGTTCACGCTGTGGGGCGCGGCGTTCGCGGGCTCGGCGTCGATCGGCGGCTTCGACCTGCGCCAGACGCTCACGTACTTCGTGACGCTCCTCGTGCTGCAGTTCCTCATCAGCGCCTTCAACGAGGACTACCAGATCAGCGAGGAGATCCGCAACGGGCTCATCAACCAGTTCCTGCTGAAGCCCATCAATTACTTCCTGTACCGCTTCAGCATCTTCGTCGCCGCGCGGCTCGTCACCGGCACGCTCATCCTGCTTCCCCTCGCGGTAGCGCTGCCGTTCATCCACGACTCGCTCGTTTTCCCGGCCGAGGGCTGGCGCTACGCCGCCGCCCTGCCCGCCCTGCTGATGTCGGCCGTCATCCAGTTCAGCATCGCGTACTGCTTCGGGATGCTGACCTTCTGGTTCCTTGAGATCCAGGGCTTCGTGATCCTGTCCATGGCGGTCGAGGCCGTCCTGGGCGGGCAGATGTTCCCGCTCGATCTGATGCCGGAACCCGTGTTCCGGATCGCGCAATACCTGCCTTTCTACTACCAGATGTACTTCCCCGCGGCCATCATCACCGGCCGGCTCGGAGCGGAGCAGGTGCTCCCGGGGCTCGCGATCCAAGCCTGCTGGGTCGTCGCGCTCCTCGTGGTTAACCAGGTACTGTGGGCCCGGGGACTCCGCCGCCACACCGCCGTCGGCGGCTGAACCGCGCCATGCTGCATTACCTGAAGGTCTGGCTGGCGAGCGCCCGCTACTCGATCACGCGGACGATGATGTTCCGCGGGGATTTCCTCGTGTGGTCGCTGGTCGAGTTCTTCTGGATGGGCGTGAACGTGCTGATGGTCACCGTGATCTACCGCCACACGGAGTCCATCGCCGGCTGGAACCGGAACGAGATGCTGCTGCTGCTGGGCACCTCGATGCTGATCCAGCGCATGCTGATGGGTTTCTTCTGGAGCGGCATCTTCGAGATGGGCCGCAATGTGCGCTCGGGGAACTTCGACTTCTTCCTCGCCCAGCCCGGCAACGTCATGTTCATGGCCACCACGCGCAAGGTCGACCCCGACGGCCTCGTGAACTGCGTGGTCGCCGCGGCGCTCGTGGCGTACTCGGCGACGGAACTCGGGCTGCATCCCGGCCCGGGCACCATCGCCCTCTACGGCTTCATGCTGCTGTGCGGTCTGGTGATCCACTACAGCATCCTGGTGCTTTCGGTCTCGGCCGTCTTCTGGCTCACGAGCGCGCAGGGCGTGGAGGGCGGCTACTTCACGCTCGCGGAGTTTTCCCGGCTGCCGCGCGAGGCGTTCCGCGGCGTGACCAGCGTGCTCTTCGTCTGGCTCCTCCCGGTGGTCGTCGTGAGTAACGCCCCCGCGCGCGTCCTCCTGAGGGGCTTCGACCCGCTCTGGGCCGCGTGGCTCGCCGCCCTTGCGGTGCTCTGGTTCGCGCTCGCCGTCCTTGTTTTCCACCGCGGCCTCCGCCGCTACGCCAGCGCCAGCTCGTGAGCGCCGAACCCACCACCCTCGAAAGCCGCGTCGGGCATGTGTTCCGCGACCGCTCCTTGCTGGAGCGCGCCCTCACGCATCCGTCGCTGCTGCCGGTGCTCCACGGGGCGGAAAGCAACCAGCGACTCGAGTTCCTCGGCGACGCCGTGCTCCAGTTGCTGCTCTCCGAGGCGCTCTACGCGGAGTTCCCGGGCGAACGCGAGGGCGTTCTCAGCCGGCGCCGCGCCACCCTCGCCAACGGCACCACCCTCGCCCTCCTCGCGCGCGAACTTGGCCTCGACCGGGCCCTGCGGCTCGGGCCCAGCGAGGAATCATCGGGCGGACGCCAACGCACGTCGGCGCTCGGCGACGCGTTCGAGGCGCTGCTCGGCGCCGTCTATCTCGACGCCGGGCTAGAGGCCGCCCGCGCCGTCGCGCGGGCCGCGTACGGCCCGTTGCCCGCGCGCCTCGCGACGCTGGGCGACGACAAGACCCCCAAGAGCCGCCTGCAGGAGCTGATCCAGCCCCGCCATGGCAACGAGGCCCTCGCGTATTCGGTCCTCGCGGCCGAGGGTGAAGACCACCGACGCACCTTCGAGGTGAGCGTGAGCCTCCTGGGGCGCGAGATCGGCCGCGGACGAGGGTCCTCCAAGAAGGCCGCCGAGGAGGCGGCCGCGGAGGCGGCGTTGCGGACCCTGGGCGCCTGATCCCGACCTCACGAACCCGGAGCTGAAGCGACGGCGCGCCGAGCGGGCTTGAGCGTCCGCCGCGTCGGCCTACCTTCCGCCCCCTCCCATGCCGGAAGCGCCCATCTCCGTCCGTCGCAAGCTCACCGGCGTCTGCCCGCCCGCGCGCGGCGCCGTGATCGCGGCGCTGGTCGGCGCGGAGCCCGCGCCGGTGTGGCTGGTGGTCGCCGACGGCCCACGCGCGGCGGAACAGCTGGTGGAGGACACCGCGCTGTTCGCCACGGGCTTCGGCGGGGAACGGCCCGTGACCGCCGCGGTGTTCCCCGAGGCGCCGCAGGACGCCGGCGACATGCGCGAGGCGTTCGCCGCGTCGAGCGACCGGCTCGCCGTGCTTTCGCGGCTGCGGGCGCTGCGCGGTGTGGGCCGCACGCCCGACACGCTGGTGGTGGTGACGACGCCCGCGGCGCTGCTCCAACCGGTTCCAGCGCCGGAGGAGTTCACCGCGGCCGAGCTCACCCTGCAGCGCGGACAGACCAGGCCTTTCCAAGGGCTGCTCGAGGAGCTGCAGCGGCTGGACTACGACTCGGAGGCCGTGTGCGAGGCACCCGGGCACTACGCGGTGCGCGGCGGGATCATCGACGTCTACCCCGTGACGGCCAGCCGGCCGTACCGGCTCGATTTCTTCGGCGACGAGATCGAATCCATCCGCGAGTTCGATCCGGTGACCCAGCGCTCCGGCGCCACGGTGGAGTCGATTTCCCTCGCGGCGTCACCGCGGGTGAAACTCGGCCGGGCGGCCGGCGGGCTCGCTGATTACCTCTCTCCCCTCGCCTGCCTCGTGCTGGTCGAACCCGCCGCGCTGGAGGAGGAGTTCCGCGCCCTCGCGCCCGACGGGCAGGACGCGCTCGGACCGCTGGTCGGTCGCGTCGCGAATATCACCGGCGTCGGCGACCTCGACGAGGCCAGCGCGCTTTTTCCCGACGGATCGGCGGAGGCGACCTGGGACACCGAGGCGTTGTCGCACCACCGCCGCTACCCGGGTGACGCGCTCGTGGCGCAGGAGCGGCTGGAGTTCGAGGAGGAAGCGCGGGGCGAGTTTCTCCGCCGCCTTTCCGCGTGGCGCCGCGAAGGCCACGAGGTCGCCTGCGTGGTAACGAAGGAAGGCGAGGAAAAGCGCGCGCAGGAGCTCCTCGCCGCGGATCCGGCACTGAAGGGGATCCGCCCGCGTTGGTTGCGCGGCACGTTGAACGAGGGTTTCCGCATCATCGCCCGCAAGGATGCCAAGCTCCCTTCGCTGGCGGAAGGCGGCGGCGGAAAGAAACCCGCCCGGGGCCTCGTGGTCGTCACCGAGACGGAGATCTTCGGCCGCCAGCGTCCGCGCCGGCCCGCCGCGGGCGCACGTGCCGTCGCGCACCGCGCGCAAGTCGACCAGCTGCTGGATTTCTCCGAGCTGGTGGAGGGCGACTTCGTGGTGCACCTGCAGCACGGCATCGCGCATTTCCGCGGGATCACGCGCCTCGACACGGCGCAGGGCATCCGCGAGGTCATCTCGCTGGAGTTCGACGACCAGGTGACACTGCACGTGCCGCTCCAGGAGTCTCACCTCATCAGCCGCTACGTGGGCCTGAGCAAGACGCGCCCGCAGCTCGGCCGCGTGGGCTCGGGCCGCTGGGAGAAGGCGCGCCAGGCGGCGGAGCGGGCGACCCTAGACCTCGCGGCGGAGCTGCTGCGCATCCACGCCGTGCGCGAGGCGCAGGCAGGCCACGCGTTCGCGGCGGACAACGAGTGGCAGCGCGAGTTCGAGGCCTCGTTCCCCTTCACCGAGACCCCCGACCAGCTCCGCGCGATCCAGGACGCCAAGGCCGACATGGAGCGCACGCGCCCGATGGACCGGCTGGTCTGCGGCGACGTCGGCTTCGGCAAGACCGAGGTGGCGATCCGCGCGGCTTTCAAGGCGGTGCAGGGCGGGCGGCAGGTGGCGCTGCTGGTGCCGACGACGGTGCTGGCGCAGCAGCACCTGAACACCTTCCGCGAGCGCATGGCCGGCTACCCGATCGTGATCGAGATGCTCAGCCGGTTCCGCTCCAAGGCGGAGACGACGAAGATCCTGCAGGCGGCGGGCTCCGGGCAGGTCGACATCCTGATCGGCACCCATCGCCTGCTGCAGGCCGACGTCGTCTTCCGCGAACTCGGCCTCGTGATCATCGACGAGGAGCAGCGCTTCGGCGTGCGGCACAAGGAGGCGTTCCGCCGCTTCCGCGCGACGCTTGATGTGCTATCGATGAGCGCGACGCCGATCCCGCGCACCCTCTACATGGCGCTCACCGGCGCGCGCGACCTGAGCGTGATCGAGACGCCGCCGGTCAACCGGCACCCGATCCAGACGATCGTGAAGACCTACGAGGAGAAGGTCGTGGTCGACGCGGTGCACTTCGAGCTGCGCCGCGGCGGGCAGGTTTTTTACCTCCACAACCGCGTGCAGACGATCGAGCTCGTGGCGAGCCGCCTCCGCGAGCTGCTGCCCGGCGTGACGATCGGCGTCGGCCACGGCCAGATGGAGCCGGCCGAACTCGAGCGCGTGATGACCGACTTCGTGGCCGGCCGGCACCAGGTGCTGGTCTCGACGACGATCATCGAGAGCGGCCTCGATATCCCGAACAGCAACACGATCATCATCGAGGGAGCGGACCGCTTCGGGCTCTCGCAGCTTTACCAGTTGCGCGGACGCGTGGGCCGTTTCCGGCATCAAGCCTACGCGTACCTGCTGTTGCACCGCCACGCCCGGCTCCTCGAAACCGCCCGGCAGCGGCTCACCGCGATGCGGCAGCACAACCAGCTCGGCGCGGGCTTCCGGATCGCGATGCGTGACCTCGAGCTGCGCGGCGCCGGCAACCTGCTCGGCGCGGAGCAAAGCGGCCACATCGTGGGCGTGGGCTTCGAGCTCTATTGCCAATTGCTCCGGCAATCGGTCGCGCGCCTGAAGGGCGACAAAACGGCCGCCGCGGTGCGGGCGAGCGTGAAGCTCGATTTCGTGTTTGTCGGCGAAGGCCAGCCGCCCGCCGCGGGCGCGCGTCGCCACGTCGACGGCTACACCGCGATCAAGGACGCGGAGGACGAGCAAATCGTGGAGGTCGGGCGCATCCAGGCCCGGCTTCCCGCGGCCTACATCGCCGAGACGCGCCTGCGCATCGACTTCTACCGCAAGCTCGCGCTCGCCGACTCGCCCGCGGCCCTGAAACGCATCGAGGAGGATCTGCGCGACCGCTTCGGCCGCTTCGGCGAGGAGGTGAAGGCGTTGCTGCTGGTCACGGAAATCCGCGTGCGCGCGGAACAAAAGGGAGTCGTTTCGGTCGAGACGGACGCCAACCGGCTGAAGTGCCTCCGGCGCCGCGGCACGGTTGACGACTGGGTCCAGGTCGGCTCGAGGTTTCCAAGGTTGACCGCCCCCCAGCCCCTCGTACGGTTGCGCGAAATCCTCGTTTTTCTGAAGAATCTGCCGAACCCATGACGATCCGACGCCGCCTGGCCATTGCCTTGCTCCCCGTCGTGCCGATCGCCGCTCTTCTGGCTCAGGCCCCCGCCGGCGCTCCGGCCGGTCCCGCCAGCGATCCGGTCGCCCAAAATCTTAACCTGCGCTTCGCCAACGGGATAGTGGCGGTCGCGGAGGAGAAGATCATCACCGTCGCCGACGTGATGCAGGAAATCGGCCCGCTTATTCCCCAGCTGCGCAACTCCGCGCGCAATGAGAAGGAGTTCCAGGAAGGCCTGGAACGCCTGCAGGATGACGCGATCCAGAACCTGATCGACCGGGTGCTGATCGTGAAGGAATTCCGCAAGGACGAGAAGCGCCAGATACCGCAGCAGTACATCGAGAACGCGGTTTCCGAGGAACTGGCCGAACGCTTCGAGGGCGACCGCTCCAAGTTCCTCGCCTACCTGCGTTCCAAGGGGCAGACGATCCGCGACTACCGCCGCGAAGTGGAGGAGAACATCATCTTCCAGTACATGCAGGGCCAGCAGCGGAAGTCCCAGAGCATCATCAGCCCGGTCCGCATCGAAACCTACTACAACGAGAACAAGGATCGTTTCTACCGCGAGGACGAGGTGCACCTGCGACTCATCCAGCTCACTCGCACCGACGCCGAGACCGACGCCTCGCTGATGGAGCAAGGCCGCATGATCGTGGCGCGCTTCAAGGCCGGGGAGAAGTTCGAGGAACTCGCAAAGCAGTTCAGCAAGGACCTAAAGCGCAGCAAAGGCGGGGACTGGGGTTGGCTGAAGCGCTCCGACTTCCGCAAGGAGTTCAGCGAGGTGGCGTTCAGCCTTAAAAAGGGAGACGCCTCCGACTCCGTGCTGCTACCCGAGGGCGCCTTCATCCTGTTCGCAGAGGACCGCCGCTTCGCGGGCATCCAGCCGCTCGACGAGGTCCGCGACCAGATCGAGCGCGTGCTGGTGCAGCAGATGGGCCGCGCGGCCCAGGAGCGCTGGCTCGAGCGCCTGCGCCGCAACGGCTACGTCAAGTACCACTGAGCGGCGTCCGGCGGCCCGGACGGACCCGGTCCGCCGTTGTTTCACTCCCGCGCTGACCCGGAATTAGGGGTGAGCGCGAGCTTGGGATCCATGCCCCCGCGGCGCACTCCCTTGGCGTGATCGAGCCCGCCGCGCTACCCACTCCCAATCGACTCCTCGCCACCGCAATCGCGGAGCGGCCCCAGGAAAAACTCCAGCGCCTCGGCCCGCAGGCGCTGGGCGACGCCGAATTGCTCGCCATGCTACTGCGCAGCGGCACCCGCGGCACCGACGTGATGACGTTGTCTGAGCGACTTGTGTCCGAGGCCGGCTCACTCGCCGGCCTGCTCGCGTGGGCGGAATCCGACTTTCGCCGTCTGCGGGGCATCGGTCGCATCAAGGCCCTGCAGCTTGTCACCGTGATGGAACTCGCCCGCCGGGTGCTCGGCCAGCAGGAGGGCGAGGCCCCGATGCTGAGGCAGGCGGACCAGATCTTCCGCCATCTGCGTCCGGTTTCGGCGGGGCTCGAGGTCGAGAAGTTCTGGGTACTCTGCCTGAACCGCCGGCACCGGCTGTTGAAGCGTGTCGAGATGACCTCCGGCACCGCCAACGCCACCCTGGCCCATCCGCGCGAGGTCTTCCGCATCGCGATGCGCGAGGGCGCGTTCGCCATCGCCTGCTCGCACAACCACCCGAGCGGCGATCCGACCCCGAGCGCCGCCGACGTGCAGGTGACACGCCTGCTCCGCGAAGCCGCGCAGACCGTGGACATCCCGCTGGTGGACCACGTGATCGTGGGTCAGGCCGCGTCCGATCCAGCCGGCCGCGGGTATTACAGCTTCCGCGAGGCCGGCATGGTGTGACCCAGGCGCTCCTACAGCAGAGGCGCGAGCAGGCGGCTCACATCCTCGGCCAGGCTGGCGGGGAACCGCGCGGCGCGCGGCGGACGCGCGGGGTGGCAATGGCGGGCCAGCTCCTCCGCCCAAGCGCGCATCGCGGCCACCTCGGACGGCGAATGCACCGCCACGCCGATCTCGAAATTCACGAAAAGGCTGCGCTGATCGAGGTTGGCGGAGCCGAAGAGCGCGACGCGCCGGTCGACGATCAACGCTTTGCTGTGCATCATGCCGGGTCCGTGGAGAAGCACGCGCGCCCCGGCGTGCTGGAGCTCGCGCAGGTGATGCCGGCGCGCGAGGTCCGTGATGGGATGGTCCGAACGCCGCGGCACGATCACGGTCACATCGCGGCCGGCCCGGGCCTTCACGATGAGGGAACGCAGGAGCACGTCGTCGGGGATGAAATAAGGCGTGACGACCCAGACGCTCTCCGCCGCCTCCTGTACCATCGCGAGCATGCCCTCGTACAGCGGATCACCGGGCGCGTCCGGTCCGCTCGCCACGACTTGCAGGCAGGTCTCGCCGCGGCGGACCATGTCCGGAGCCGCGGTCACCTCGCGCATCAGGTCAGCCTCGCGTTCTCCGGTCGCGAAGCACCAATCCGCGATGAAGACATCGTCGAGCAAGGCGGCCGCCGGGCCCTCGATCACTCCGCCAAAATCCCGCCAGCGCCGCGCGCGACGGACCGGACCCATGTAGAACCGGGCAAGATTGTGACCGCCGACGATCGCGCAGGACCGGTCGAAGACCGCGATCTTGCGGTGATTGCGCAGGTTGGCTGAGCCCCGCGGCGTGAACGGCAGCACCGGCATGAAGCGCTCCACCTGCCCCCCGGCCTGACGGACGGGACGCACGAAATCGAAGGAGGAGAGGAACGATCCCACTGCATCGAGAAGCAGCCGCACGCGCACACCCTCGCGGGCCCGCTGGGCCAGCAGCCGCACCAGCCGGCGCCCGGTGTCGTCGCGGCCAAGGATGAAGGTCGCGATATGGATCTGCGCGCGGGCCTCGCCAATGCGGCGCTCCAGCTCCGCGTAGGCGTCCTCGCCGGTCGTGAGGAAGGCAAGGCGATTGCCCGAGCAGGGCGGCGGACCACCGGCCGCGAACATCGTCTGCGCGGCCGAGGATGCCACCGCTGATGGATCCACGACGCAGGCCGGGGGAACGACCGGCCTCACGGCTCCCTTGCGATCGCGGACCCGTCGTAGCTTGCGACCGCCGATCAGCAGATAGAGAGGCACTCCGACCCACGGCAGGAATAGGATGACCAGCATCCACGCGAACGTGTTGGCCGGCGCCCGTTTCTCGCTGACGAGCCGGGCGACAAAGAACAGTCCCAGCGCGAAACCCAGCAGCGAGAACAGCGAGGCCTCCAACCCCCATCCGGCAAGGAACCCCCGAACCTGGCTCAGCGCGTCATGCATCGACGGGCCGATTCCACTCGTTCCGCGAGACGGAGGCAAGCCGCCCACCGGCAAACGCCATCAACCCGCGGGCGGTTCGGCCTTAGGCTCCAGGGAAACGCCCTTCACGCGCACCCGCGCGAGCTTCTTGACGATGAGTTCGGCGTGGTGCGACTCGACGTCGACCAAGGCGTGTTCCTCGAGCAGATCGATCGCACCGACGATCGACGCCGGCAGCCGCGTGACGCCCGCGATCTTGCCGACGATGTCGGCGGCGGTAACCCCATGGCGGCTGCCCGCGTTGAGTCGCACCGTCGCCATTCCGGCCTCCCGGCCGGTGCGGGCGGGGCGCTCGAAAGCGGATTTGCCCTTAGGGACCGGCGCCGCCGCCGGCTTGGGCAAAGGCGGCGTCGGCTTGGAAACAGGCTCCGAGGGAGCGGCGGCGGCCGGCGGGCGGGCGCCTTTCGCGGGCGCTGCTCCCTGGGGGGCGGGTTCCCCGCCCCCTTGCAGCAGGTGGATCAAAGCCGAGCAGATGTCGGTACTCGCGTACCCCTGATCCAGCAAACGGTCGATCATGCGGTCGCGCGGCTTGAATTGCCGCGCCTCCAGCGTGGCGCGGATCCGCTCGAAGAACGCGTTGCCGCGGGCCTCCTCGACCTCGTCGAGCGAAGGGATGCGGCCGCGGCGGATGTCGAGCTTCGCCCAGCGCACCATGCCCTGCAGCTTGTAGATCTCCTGCCCGCTCACAAAGGTGAATGCCCGACCCTGCCGGCCCGCCCGGCCGGTGCGGCCCACGCGGTGCGTGTAGTCCTCGGCGTCGTTGGGTAGGTCGAAGTTGAACACCACCTCGAGGTCGTCGACGTCGAGCCCGCGCGCGGCGACATCGGTCGCGATCAGGAAGTCGAACTTCCGCTCGCGGAAATTCCGCATCACGCGGTCGCGCCCTGCCTGGGGGATGTCGCCGTGCAGGCGGTCGACGCCGTACCCGCGCGCGTGCAGGTGTTCGTCGAGATCGTCGACCATCACCTTGGTGCCGCAGAAGATGATCCCGTAGCGGAAGTCATGCAGGTCGATCAGGCGGGTCAGCGCCTCGAGCTTCGAGCGCCGGTCGACCTCAAAATACGTTTGCTCCACCTGCGGCGCGTTCCGCGCGACCGCGTCGATCTTGATCCAGGCCGGGTCCTTGCTGAATCGTCCGATCAATTCCTGGATGGCCCGCGGCATAGTCGCGGAGAAGAAGAGCAGTTGCCGGTTCGCCGGCGTCGCGGCCAGCACGCGCTCGATGTCCTCGCGGAAACCCATGTCGAGCATGCGGTCAGCCTCGTCGAGCACGACAATGCGGAGGCTGTCGGGGCGAAGCGTGCCGCGCTCAAGGTGGTCGAGCACCCGACCAGGCGTGCCGATCACGATCTGCGCGCCGGCGGCGAGCGCGCGGAACTGGCGCTCGTAGCTCTGCCCGCCGTAGATCGGGACCTCGCGCAGTCCGCGGCGGAAAAAGGCGAGCTTTCCGGTCTCCTCGGCGACCTGCACCGCCAGTTCACGCGTCGGACACAGGATCAGCGCCTGCACCGCCTTCTCCTGCGAGTCCACGCGCTGGATGACCGGGATCGCGAAGGCGGCGGTCTTACCGGAACCGGTCGACGACTGGCCGACGACGTCGCGCCCGGTCAGGGCGACAGGAATCACCGCGGTCTGGATCGGCGAGGCCTCCTCGAAGCCCAGCTTGGCCACCGCCTTGAGGATTTCCGGCGACAGGCCGAGTTGGTCGAACGGGAGTTTTTCCATTAACTTTCTCCGGACCCTGAAGCCGCCCCCCGGCAACGCAAGCCCCGCGCGGAAACGCCGCACCCGGCTCAACCACCCAACCGCTTCCGCACTTCTGCGGGCACCTCGACCCGCGCGGTGCCGACCTCGCTCAGGGTGGTGGTGGAAGTCTCGTTGACGCGGACCTCGCGGCGTCCGGCCGCATCATCGACGCGGAGCGCGCCCTCGAGCCGCGTCTCGTATTTCACCAGCGCTCCGCCGCGCAACCACAGCCGGAAAGTGCCGCCCGCCTGCAGCGGCACACGGTCACGCTGGCCCTCGTGTACCAGCAGGAGCTTGGCCGAAGTCTCGGAGAGCCGACCGGAAACCAATTCGCCCTCGGCTTTCAGGTCGGAGCCACCCGCGATGATCACCGCGATCTCCTCGTGCGGCCGGCTCAATGTCTTCTGGACGTTGCTGAACGTGCGTCCGCTCGCTTCGCCACGATCGTCGACGGGCGGAGGAAATCCGCCCCCACCGCGCCCGCCGCCTCCCCCCGAGCCGCGCCCGCCCATGCCGCCACCGCCACCAAAGACGCCGCCGCCTCCGCCTCCCGGAGGTCCGCCGAATCCGCCGCGCCGGCGTTGGCCCCCTCCACCGCCGGTGTCACGATCGCCCGCGTTCGCAATTTCCTCCGGACGCCGCCAGCCGTCACCCGACTGCACCACGCAATCCACGGCTCCCTTGAACCATGCCGTGACCGTGCTGGTACCGGACGAATTGATCGGCCCCCGCGCGACGCGCCGGCCCCCGGTGACCGGAATCGGCATCGTCACAAGCGAGAACTCTCCCGCCCGTTCGGTGGACCCGCTGATCTCGTAGGTTCGAGCATCGTCCGCCACCTCGGTCCGCCACGCGTAGGACGGTGCGTCGGGCAACTTCATCGCCGCCACGATCGCCGACTCCACCGGTCCGGCCGAGAGGGCCGTGACAAGCGCGGCGAGACCCGCGGCGAAGACGTACGGATGAGTTCGCGGCATCACAGCCGGTTGGACGAATCCGCGGCGAAATGGTTTCCGCCTCCGGGCGCGGCTCAGACCCCGAACCCGGGCCGGTATTCTTTCGTGAGGAAGGCGTTTGCGGCGGGCACGTTGGTCACACGCATCGCGGTGTCGTCCCACTCGATGCGACGCCGGGCGCGCACGGCCACGTTGCTCAGGAGCACCATCTCGGTGAGGCGCGACGAGTAGGCGAAATTGGAGCCGGCAGCCTCGCCGCCTTTGCACGCCCGCACCCACTCGGCGAAGTGGTTGCCACCGGGAATCCGCGGGATCGTCTTCGGAGGCAGCGAGGACGCCATCTCCTGCATGCGCGACTCGGGCATCAGACGGATCGTGAAATAATTCGGATCCGCGATCGCAGCGGCCTTGGTGCCGATGATGAAGGTGGCGTTCTCAGGGAACTTCCGGCCCACCTCGAATTCCGGCGGCAGCGCGGGCTGGATCTTGCCGTCGTACCACACCCACTTGAGCGCGGGGCGCTGGCCGCGCGCGGGGAAAAGGTAATTCACCACCGAGGCCGTAGGCGCACTGATCTCCGTCTGCCCGGACGAGACCGCTTCCACGCTGGCCGGCGCCGGCAAGTCGAGCGCCCAGAAGGCGTCCATCATGTGGCAGCCCATGTCACCCAACGCCCCGGTGCCGAAATCCCAGTATCCGCGCCAATTGAACGGCAGGTAGCCGGGATCGTAGGGACGCGGCGCCGCCACCCCGAGCCACAGGTCCCAATCGAGGGAGGGCGGGACCACCGGGATGAGTTTGCTGTGGTCGGGCGCCTTCACGCCCTGCGGCCAGATCGGACGGTCGGTCCACGAATGGATTTCCGTCACCTCGCCGAATACGCCCGCCTCATACCACTCGCGCAGGAGCCGGATGCCCTCGCCCGCGTGGCCCTGGTTGCCCATCTGCGTCGCGAGGCGTTTCTCCGCCGCGACCTTCGCCAGCTGGCGCGCCTCCCACACCGTGTGGGCGATCGGCTTCTCCACGAAGACGTGCTTGCCCAGCGCCATCGCCGCCATGGCGACGGGGAAGTGCATGTGGTCGGGCGTCGAGACGGTGACCGCGTCGATGCTCTTGCCCACCTCGTCCAGCAGGCGGCGGAAGTCACGGAACTGCCGCGCGCCCGGATTGGCCTTCACGGCCCTCGCCCCGCGGAAGTCGTCGACGTCGCACAGGGCCACGATGTTCTCATCCTTCATGGCCGCCACGGCCGCGGCGCCGCGTCCGCCGACACCCACGCAGGCGACATTGAGACGTGAATTGGGCGAGACGCCGCCTTGACTGCGCAGGACGTGGGGGAAAGCGAGCGTGGCGGCGGCTGGAGCGGCGGCCCGCAGAAAATCGCGACGGCGGAGGGACGGGGTTTTCATGGGGAATCCGGGACGCGAAACGGTCGCGGGACGCCGCATCACCGACAACGAAATTGTCCCCGCAGACGACGGACCGATTCCCCACTTGCTAACCCCCCGCACGGGCTGTGATCTCACCGTTTTTAGCCTCGCCATGACCTCCGCCGAGATCCGCCAGAGCTTCCTCGATTTCTTCGCCCGCCAGGGTCACACGATCGTGCCGTCGGCTTCGCTCATGCCGGACTCCCCCGGCCTGCTGTTCACCAACGCCGGCATGAACCAGTTTGTGCCGATCTTCCTCGGCGACCGGGCCCCGGACGTCTCCCGCTGGGCGGGGGTGCGGCCGTCGAAGGACACCCGCGCGGCCGACACGCAGAAGTGCATCCGCGCCGGCGGGAAGCACAACGACCTGGAGGACGTGGGCTTCGACACGTACCACCACACGATGTTCGAGATGCTGGGGAACTGGTCCTTCGGCGACTACTTCAAGCGGGAGTCGATCGAGTGGGGTTGGGAGTTGATCACGAAGGTCTGGGGCATTCCCGCGAAGCGATTGTTCGCGACGGTCTACTTCCCCGACAAGTCCAAGGGCGACCCGTCGGACTTCGACCAGGAGGCCCACGACATCTGGGCCGCGATCTTCCGCCGCGAGGGCCTCGACCCCGCCGTCCACATCGTCAATGGCAACAAGAAAGACAATTTTTGGATGATGGGCGACACCGGCCCCTGTGGCCCGTGCTCCGAGATCCATTTCAACCTTTTGCCCTCCGACGAGGAGACGGCCGGCCGTGAGCTCGTGAACTCGGGCAGCCCGCGCTGCATCGAGATCTGGAATCACGTCTTCATCCAATTCAACGCGAACTCCGACGGCACCTTCTCGCCGCTGGCCGCGAAGCACGTCGACACCGGCATGGGCTTCGAGCGCGTCGCCGGCATCCAAGCCACAACCAACGGTTTCAAGGACTTCTCCCGCGATCCCTCGAACTACGCGGCTGATGTCTTCGCCCCGCTGCTGACCAAGGTCGCGGCGCTCTCGGGCAAAACCTACCGCGGCACCGTGCCGAAGGGCCGTGAGGGTCTGAGCGAACAGGAGTCGGTCGACGTGGCGTTCCGCGTCCTCGCCGACCACACGCGCTGCGTCTCGTGCGCGATCGCCGACGGCATTTTGCCCGGCAACGAGGGCCGCAACTACGTCATCCGCCGCATCCTGCGCCGCGGCATCCTTTACGGGAAGAAGCTCGGCCTGCAGACCGGCTTCTTCGAGCAGCTGGTCGCGCCCGTCGTGGAGTCGCTCGGGGGCGTGTTCCCCGAGTTGCGCCAGCAGCAGGACATCGTGCGGCGTGTGATCCGCAGCGAAGAGGAGTCGTTCGGGCGCACGCTGGACCGCGGCCTGCAGATCTTCAACAAGGCGGCCTCAGCCGGCTCCATCGGCGGCGCCACGGCGTTCGAGCTGTATGACACGTACGGCTTCCCGCTCGACATGACCCAGCTGCTCGCCACCGAGCGCAGCCTGCAGGTAGACCACGAGGGTTTCGAGCGGCACATGGAGGAGCAGCGCAAGCGCGGCCAAGCCTCCACCAAGAAGGTCGTGCTCGTCGCCGCCACCGAGGGCGAGACGACGGGCGACCAGAAACCCACCGAGTTTCTCGGCTATACGGCGATCACCGCCGACGCCAAGCTCCTCGAGGTCGTCACGGCCGAGAAGGACGCGTTCCTCGTTTTCGACCGCACGCCGTTTTACGCCGAGATGGGCGGCCAAACCGGCGACGCCGGCACGGTCGAGATCAGCGGCACCACCCTCGCCGTTTCCGACTGCGTGAAGGACAAGTCCGGCCGCCATCTGCACAAGATCGACGCCGCGGCGGTGGGCGCCCTCGCCCCCAAGGCAGGCGCCGCCGCGCGTCTCGCGGTGGACCGCGAACGCCGCCGCGCGATCAACCGCCACCACAGCGCCGCGCACCTGATCCACTGGGCGCTGCGCAAGGTCCTCGGCACCCACGTCCGCCAGGCCGGCACCTCGAAGACCGCCGACCGCATGCGTTTCGACTTCGCCCACTTTGAGGCGATGACGCCCACCCAGCTCCAGGAGGTCGAGTCGCTCATCAACGGCAAGGTCATCGACAATGCGCCGGTTGATACCTACGAGACCGAGTTCGACCAGAAACCCGAAGGCACCCTCGCGTTCTTCGGCGAGAAGTACGGCAAGGTCGTGCGTGTGGTCGACATCGGCGGCTACAGCCGCGAACTCTGCGGCGGCACCCACGTGACCACCACGGGCGAAATCGGCCTGATCAAGGTCGTAGCCGAGATGGCCATCGCCGCCGGCACGCGGCGCATCGAGGCCGTCGCCGGCCGTCCCGCGTTCGAGCTCGTAACCACCCGCGAGTCCGCGCTCTCCGCCGTCAGCGCGCAGCTCGGCGGCGGCGCGAGCGACGTCGTGAAGAAGCTAGAGTCGTTGCTCGCCCATCAGAAGGAAATCGAGCGTCAGCTACGCTCCTTCCAGCAAAAGGCGCTCGCCGGCCAGGCCGAAGAACTGGCGGCCGCGGCCGTCACGAGGGACGGACTGAAGTTCGTTTCCGCCGTGGTGAACGTGCCCGACCAGGAGTCACTCCGCTCCCTCGGCTCGCAGGTGCTGGCCAAACTCGGCGAGGGCGTCGTGCGGCTCGGCGCGGCGCTGGGCGACAAGGCCAGCCTCGTGGCGTTTTGCTCCCCCACCGCGATCAAGGCCGGACACCAGGCTGGCAAGATCATCGGGGAACTCGCGACCAAGGTCGGCGGCAAGGGCGGTGGCAAACCCGACTTCGCGATGGGTGGCGGCAAGGACCCGGCGAAGCTGGCCGAGGCGCTCGCCCACTGAGGAAAAGACCGTGCACGCACGACGCTCGCGTTTTCAAGCTTGAGCCATTTGGCATTTTTATCTTTGCCATTTGCCTGTTTCGACTTGCCCGGCGGTAACACGGGCCCGATGCTCGGGCCATGAAGAAGACGCGCAAAGGCGGGGAGCCGGTATATCCGGGAATCCACGACAACGGGGCGATGGCGGCGCGGGTGGAGGAGGGGCTGCCGGTGCTCGACATCGTGCAGTTCGGGCGCGAGGCCGGCTTCTCGAATGAGGAATTGGCGCGGATGATTCGCATTCCGCCCCGCACCTACGCCCGCCGTGTGGCGCACAAGGCGCGGCTGAAGGCCACCGAGGGCGAGCGGGCGGTGCGCGTCATCCGCCTTTTCGACCTCGCGCGAAGGGTTTTCGGCACCGACGAGGCGACCCGCCGGTGGCTCAACTCGCCGGTGCGCGCCCTTGGCGGGCGTTCACCGCTGGACTTCGCGCAGACCGAGCCCGGGGCGCGCGAAGTGGAGAACGTGATCGGCCGCCTCGAGCACGGCGTGTTCTCGTGAGCGAGCTCCCGGTCTGGCGCATCTGCGCGGCCCGATGGGCGGAAAACGCCTTCGACGGCGAGGGCGCGCGACGCTTCGGCGGACGCTGGTCGTCGCGCGGCACGTCACTCGTGTACTGCTCGGAATCACGGGCCCTCGCGATGCTGGAGGTGCTGGCGCACGTCGACGGGCCTGAGCTGCTCGCGCACACGGCATGGGTACTTTTCTCGGCGCGCGTGCCAGTATCGCTGGTGGAGCGCCCCGCCCGCTTTCCCGTGAACTGGCGGGAGTTTCCCGCACCGGCCGAGACGCGGCGGTTCGGCGACGCGTGGTCCTCTGGTGCGCGCTCCGCCGCGCTCCGGGTGCCGAGCGCGGTGGTTCCGGGGGAGTTCAACTACCTGCTGAATCCCGCGCATCCCGCTTTCGCCCGGGTGGATCTCGGCCGGCCGGAGCCGTTCGCTTTCGATTCGCGCCTCGCGTGAGCGGGACGCTTGCGGGCGGCCGGGCGTGAGCCAACCTGCCCGAAGCATGAACGCGCCGTCGTCCCCCGCCCTCTTCGCCGTACTGGCCTTCAACGCGGGAAATCAGCTCGCGGTGAGGAAACTCGGATCGAAGCACGGCCTCGCGTTCACCGGCAGCGATCTCGCGATGGCGACAGCCCGGCTCGAATCTTCCTTCCGCGAGCATACACCGCCGGCGGAGTTCTTCTCCTGCACGGCCGGGGGAAGAACGCACCGGGTGTTGCTCGCGCAGGTGGCGGGCGTGGCCGCCGATTCCGAGGTCGTCTTCAGGTCCATCGAACAGCTGGAGGCGGCGCCCGGCGACCTTGCCCCCTCGCTGCAGTCTGCTCTCCGGGCGCTGGAGCCACATCTCGTCGACATCCCCTACCTCCACCTCGGCGAGAACGACTTCATCTACAAGTTCCGGCCGGCGCAGGAGCGCAACGCCGGCATCTACTCCCAGGATGCCGGCGCCACGGCGCTCTACCAGTCAGAGCTTTGCGCCGCGATCAAGACCCTCGCGCGCCGCCAGGAACGCACCGCGACCGCGCCAGTGGAGCTCGATTTCGGCGAGGTGCGCTACGTGATCCCGAGCCACTTCGGATTCTGCCTCGGGGTGAAAAACGCCATCGAGCGCGCCTACGAGACGCTGGCCGAAAATCCGGGCCGGCGCGTCTTCATGCTTTCGGAGCTGATCCACAACCCGTTTGTGAACGAGGACCTCCTGCGTCGCGGCCTGCGTTACCTCCAGACCGACCGCGGCGTTCCACACACCGTCGACGGACACGAAGGATCACCAACGCTATGGGAGACCCTGGCCCCGGAAGATCTCGTGATCATCCCCGCCTTCGGCGCGACCGACGAGGACAAGCGCCGGCTGGTGCGGAAGGGCATCGCGGTCTGCCAGTATGACGCCACGTGCATGCTGGTGGAAAAGGTCTGGAAGGCGGCCCGCGCGTACGGGCGCGAAGGGTACACGGTGGTCATCCACGGCAAGCACGAGCACGAGGAGACGAAGGCGACGTTTTCGAACACGCGGCGCCACGCGCCGGCCGTGATCGTGCGCAACCTCGCCGAGGCGCGGCAACTCGGGGAGATCATCGCGAGCGAGCCGGACAAAGCTCGCTCCCTTTTTTCGGAGAAGTTCGCCGGCCGCCATACGCCCGCCTTCGATCCGGTGCGTGACCTGGTCCGGGTCGCGGTCGTAAACCAGACTACGCTGCTGATGAACGAGACCCTCGAGATCATCGAGCACCTCCGCGGGGTATATCGGGACGTCCATCAGGACGCCTCCCGCGTAGGCGGGGACGGCCGGCGCGACACGCTCTGCTACGCGACGCAGGTCAACCAGGACGCCCTCAGCCGCGCGCTCGCGGAGCCGCTCGACGCGGCGTTCGTGATCGGCGGGAAGAACTCATCCAACACCTATCAGCTTTTCCGCCTTTGCGCCGAGAAACTCGGCGACCGGGCCTACTTCATCCAATCCGAAGCAGGCATCCACTCTCTGGCGGAGGTGGAACACTACGTTTATGACGGTTCCGGACGGGGCCACACCGAGCGGCGACCACTCTGGCCAGCGGACGCTCCGACGCCACGGCGCATCCTCGTCACAGGCGGCGCCAGTTGCCCCGACGGCGTCATCCAGCAAGTGATCACCCGCATCAACGGCTTCTTCCCGGCGGATCAGCTCAGGGCAATCGGTCAAGTCCTGCGCGATCTCGGGAACGTGGCGGGTGAGATGTGCCCTCGCAGTTAGAAGCCCCAGGGTAGTCCCGGTGCGGTAACCCAAAACAGGGTTGTTTCAGCACGATACCCTCGGTCACGCCACTTTCTCGCTCACTCCCTACCTGTAAAGTGTGGCCTGAACGGTGCTTCGGTTGAAGCGGAGCCGCGCTGGGCTCAGAATCGGTACGAGAGCCCCGCGCGGAACCCGCTCATGTTCGCGAGGTCGATCTTGGTCGCGTAGTGCGCGTTGTCCGTGTCGACCGCCTGCGTGTAACTGCCGGCAGACTGGAAGACCGCGCCCGCGTAGAATCCGGTGCGCTCGGTCAGGTCGAACTGGAGGGACGCGTCGGCGAAATATCCGGGCAGGAGCTTGTAGGCCTCGCTCGAGCTGGTGTCGGTGATCTCGACGCCGGCCGGGGGCGTGAGCGTCTGCGTGACCGTGTAGGATGAGCCGGAGTACACCACCGCGGCGCCGATGCCGAGGGTGGCCTTGAACCGGTTCGTGAGCGAGAGCTGGAGGGTGGGACCCGCACGGAAAGTGTAGTAGGCGCCCTTCAGCTTCCAACGGTTGGACACGCTGGAATCGTCGGTCGCGGACGTGGTGACGCGCCCGGCGGGCTCGTTGCCAAGGAGTACGGAGGTGTCGACGCTGATCGTCTGCGCCACACCGTCGGCGCCGAGCACGGCGTTACCCACGGCGTCGACCACGTTCTCCGTGGCGGTGCTGGGGGAGGAATAAGGACCGTCCGGAGGCGTTCGGCCGAATAGGGAGTAAAAGTCGCTGACGGTGGTGAGACGCGCGCGAACCGGATCGGAGCGGGTCGAGGAAAGGTCGTTAAGGGACATCCCCGCGGTGAGCTGCCACGCGACACGCGAGCCTAGCAGTTTGCCCATGTCACGGGAGACCGCCATGTCGAGGCCGCCGGACGCGGCCGGTTTCCGGTCGCGCACCGTGGTGTCGATCACTTCGGCGGAGTAGCTATTGAAGCGGACGAAGCCCGGCAAGGACAGCTGGTCGAGACTGGTGTAGTTCCAACTGTTCGTGCGGCCGTCAGGCGCGATCGGGTCGAAGGCCGGAGTGTTGCTCTGGGGGTCGATGATGGGGTTGCCGGTGCTGTCGAGCCGCGCGGCGGTCCGAGCATCAGGCTGCACGCGGCCATCATGGTAGACGCGAAGCAGGTTGGCACCGGTGGCCGAACCGGGATCCTCCTGCGAGGGGATGCGACCCGTGCCGGAGAAACTGGTCTTGGCTCCCCCGATGTAGCGGACGCCGAAGACCAGCACGCTCTTGGGCTCGTAGATGTACTCGTCGAGGTTGCTGAAGTCGGGAATCTCGATCGGCGGTGCCCTCCGCTCCTCATCCTGCGCGAAAGCCGCGCCGGTGGCGGCGAGAAGGACGGGGACGATGAGACGAAGGAGCTTCATGCGGAGGAGGGCCGCGCCTTTGGATGGCCGGCGGAGGAAAAGGTTGCCCGAAACTTCACGGTTGCCGCCGCGCGTCAACGCGAGAGTTGGGTGGAGGACAAAGGCTTTGGCCAAGCCTGAAACCGGCCTGTACTCCCGGCGTCTCTATCGTCATTGTTTCAACCACCCCCCTTCAGCCATGACCCCACACGACGTCCATTCCAGCCACCACGAGACCGAGTGCCACGGGGTCTCGACCGACCTCGCGGACTACTTCCTGACGCGCCGGCAGTTGATCGGGCGCATCGGCATGGGGATGGGGGCGCTCGCGCTGCCCCACCTCCTGGATCCCCGTGACCTCGTGGCCGCGCCGGCCAAGGCGGGCGGGGCCCCCAAGGGGCCGCTTTCCCCGAAAGCCCCCCATTTCGCGGGCAAGGCCAAGGCCGTGATCCACATCTTCGCCCAAGGCGCCCCGTCCCACATCGACACCTGGGATCCGAAACCGATGCTCACGCGCATGGACGGTAAGGCGATCCAGGGCAAGGAGATCGCCCTAGGGTCGCCGTTCACGTTCTCGAAATATGGCCAGAGCGGCCTCGAGGTGAGCAGCGTCTTCGCGAAAACCGCCGCGCATGCCGACGACCTCGCGGTCATCCGCTCGATGTGGACCGATATCCCGGCCCACGAGGTGGCGACGGTGTTCATGAACACCGGCTCTCTCCGCCTCGCGAAACCGAGCATGGGTTCGTGGCTGGTTTACGGCCTCGGCACCGAGAACCAAAATCTCCCCGGCTTCATCGCGCTCCGAAGCGGCAATCTTCCGCTAGGCGGAGCGATGAACTACCAGTCCGCCTTCCTGCCCGGCGTTTTCCAAGGCACCAGCATCGACACGCGGGCCCCGTCGGTACCGCAGATGATCCAGAACATCCGCAACTCCTACCTCTCCGGCAAGGAACAGCGGCGCCAGCTGGATTTCGTGCACCAACTCAACGAGCTCCACGCGCATAACCTGCAGCGCGACGCCGCCCTCGAGACCCGCTTGGAGAGCTACGAGATCGCCTTCCGCATGCAGGCCGAGGCGATGGACGCCTTCGACATCAACAAGGAGTCGGCCGAGACCCGCGCCGCCTACGGCAGCACCGACCAGGGCAAACAGCTCCTCCTCGCCCGCCGCCTGGTCGAGCGGGGCGTACGCGTCGTGCAGGTGTGGCACAACGGCTGGGACCACCACCAACAGCTGCAAACCCGCCTCGCGCAAAAAGCGGGGGAAATCGACGGGCCACTCTCCGCGCTCCTTTCCGACCTCAAGCAGCGCGGGCTGCTCGATTCCACCCTGGTCGTGTGGGGCGGTGAGTTCGGCCGCAAATCCACGCGCGACCGCAACGGTTACGACGTGCCCGGGCGTGATCACAACGCCCGCGCTTTCTCCGTGGTGCTGGCCGGCGGCGGCATCAAGGGCGGCACGGTCCACGGGGCGACCGATGAGTTCGGTTCCGCCGCTGTGCAGGACAAGGTGCACCCGCATGACCTCCACGCGACGATCCTGCATTGCATGGGCCTCGACCACGAGAAGCTCACCTACCGCTTCAACGGCCGTGACTTCCGCCTCACCGACGTCGCGGGCAATGTCGTGAAACCGGTCCTCACCTGAACCCATGCGCGCGACCCTGCCCTCGCTCGCCCTGATCGCGATCCTCGCGACCGCGGCGCGCGCCGTCGATCTGCCTGCCAACCATCCGCCCGTGGCCGGCATTCCCGCCGCCGACGTGCAGTTCTTCGAGTCGCGGATCCGGCCAATTCTTTCCGGCCACTGCTACCAATGCCACAGCCGCGAATCCGACAAGGTGCGGGGCGGCCTGCTGCTCGACTCGCGCGAGGCGACCCTGCAAGGCGGGAACACCGGCCCGGCGCTAGTGCCCGGCAAACCGGATGAATCGCTGCTCATCCAAGCGGTCCGATACAAGGACGAGGACCTTCAGATGCCCCCGAAGGGCGAAAAGCTTTCGGACGCCCAGATCGCCGACCTGGTGGAGTGGGTGCGCCGCGGTGCGCCGGATCCGCGGGTGATCGCGGCCAAAGGCGCGAAACCCGCCGGTACCGGCCGCAACCACTGGGCGTTCCAAGCGGTGACCAAGCCCGCCTTGCCGGCCGTGAAGAAGCTCGGCTGGGCGACCAACCCGATCGACAGCTTTGTCCTGGCGAAACTCGAGGAAAAGGGGCTCTCGCCCAACGCCCCCGCGGACAAGACCGCGCTGATGCGGCGGCTCTATTTTGATCTGATCGGCCTGCCCCCGCACCCGGTCGACGTGCAGAACTTCGTGAAGGACGAGTCTCCCGACGCCTACGAGAAGGTCGTCGACCGCCTGCTCAGTTCCCCGCAATACGGGGAGCATTGGGCCCGGCACTGGCTCGACGTTGCGCGCTACTCGGACACCAAGGGGGACGCACCGCGGCAGGACGACAACCGCTACGCGCACGCCTGGACCTACCGCGACTGGGTGATCGACGCGTTGAACGCGGACCTGCCATACAACCAGTTCATCATCGCGCAGCTCGCCGGCGACCGGCTGCAGGCCGCGATCGAGAAGCAGGCGAAGGACAAGAACCTCGGGAAACCCGAGACCCGCTCGATGTTGCCCGCACTCGGCTTCCTCACGCTCGGCAACCAATTCAATGGCCGGCGCGACGACATCATCGCCGACCAGATCGACGTCACCACCAAGGCTTTCCTCGGGCTGACTGTCACGTGCGCGCGGTGCCACGACCACAAGTTCGACCCGGTCTCGATCAAGGACTACTACTCGCTCTACGGCGTCTTCGCCAACACCTCCCAGCCCAGCGTGCTTCCCACGTTGCAGACCAGCCTGCCGAAGACCGCCGACTATCTTGATTACCTCGAGAAATCCGCGGCGCTGGACAAGAGGGCCGATGAGCTGAAGCGGGAGCAGGCCGAACTGCGCGTCGCCACCAAGGCGGCCGGCGGCAAGGCCAAGGCGGCGGTGGCGCGCATCGATCCGCAGAAACGCCAACAACTGCAGCGCCTGGAGCGTGAATTGCAGCGCGACATCACGAACCTCGAGGTCGACCACCCCGGGGCGCCGGCGCGGGCGAACGCGATGGAGGACGTCGCCCGGCCGCGCGACTACCCGGTGCTCCTGCGCGGCGAGGCCAGCAACAAGGGCGACGTCGTTCCCCGCCGTTTCCTCGAGGTGCTCTCTCCGGAGCCGAAGCGCCGCGCGGAGTGGCGCGAGGGCTCGGGACGCTGGCAACTCGCGCTCGCCATCGCCGACCCGAAGAATCCCCTGACCGCACGCGTGATCGTCAACCGTATCTGGCAGCAACACTGGGGCCGGGGCTTCGTCGACACGCCGGACGATCTCGGCAACATGGCTTCGCCGCCGACCCATCCCGAGTTGCTTGACTGGCTCGCGGCCACGTTCGTCGAGAACAAGTGGTCGCTGAAGTCCCTGCATAAGCTCATCGTAATGAGCGCCGCCTACCGGCAGAGCAGCCTGAACAACCCGCGCAGCGCCGAGATCGATCCCGACAACCGCCTGCTCTGGCGCTACAACCTCCGCCGGATGGATTTCGAGGAGCTGCACGACTCGCTGCTCGCCATCACCGGCGAGCTCGACCGCAAGCACGGCGGCAAGCCGGCGCCGATCGGCAGCCAGGCCTTTGCGAAGCGCCGCGCGGTTTACACGATGATCGACCGCACCAACACGCCGGAGCTCCTAACCCAGTTCGACTTCCCGAGCCCGGACGTGGTCACCGGCCGCCGCTACGAGACCACGGTCCCGCAGCAGGCGCTGTTCATGATGAACAGCCCGATGATCATCGAAACCGCGCGAAAGCTGGTCGACCGCCCGGCCTTCGCCGAGCTCAAGAGCGACGAGGAACGGGTGACGCTGCTGTATCTTGCGATCTTCCAACGCTGGCCGAGCCGCCGCGAGGTCGACCTCGGCATCACCTACGTGAAGCGAAACCCGGCGGGCACTGAAGTGGTGCTCACCGCGGACCAGCCGCCGCCGAAGGCCGCGCCGAAAAAGAAGGCGGCCGCCCCCAAGCAGCAGGCCAGGTTCAGCACGCAAGTGGGCGGGGTCTACGAGAACAAGGCGCCGCTCGACGCCTGGGCCAAGCTCGCGCACGCGCTGTTCCAGTCCAACGAGGCGACGTTCTACCACTGAGCCTGAAACGGGTGATGGCGCGGGCCCGGCTGGAAAATTTCCCCACGTGGAACTCGCGGAGAAACTCTCGCGACTGAAGGACGAACTCGCGCCTTTCGAGGATCCGCAGGAGCGCCTCGGCTTCCTGGTCGACCGGTCGCGCCGGGCGCCACGTCTGCCACCGGAGGAACGAACCGACGCGAACCGCGTGACCGGCTGCATATCCGTCGTCTGGCTGGCCGGACCGGGCGCGCCGGAAGCCTGCGAATTCCGCGCGCACGCCGACTCCCCGGTGGTGCACGGGCTGCTCGTGCTGCTGTGCGACTTCTACCGCGGCGCCCCCTCGGGCGCGGTCGCCGGATGCGAGATCGATCCGCTCGCCGAGCTCGGCATCACGCACGGGCTCTCCCCCACCCGGATCAACGGGCTAGCGTCCGCCCGCGCGCGGATCCGCGGTATCGCCCGGGCTGCGATCGCCGGCGGATGCTGATCGACGCCCACAACCACCTGCAGGACGAATGGCTGGCGCCGCACCTCGAGGCGATCGCGCGGGACTGCGAGAACGCCGGGATCACGGCCGCGGTGGTCAACGGAACCTCGGAGGCGGATTGGCCCTTGGTCGCGGCGCTCAACCGGCGCTTCGAATGGGTGCGACCCAGCTTCGGGCTGCATCCCTGGGATTGCGGCAACGCCGGCCCCGGCTGGCGCGGAGCGCTCAGCCGGGCGCTCGAAGCCCATCCCGCGGCGGGCGTCGGCGAAATCGGCATCGACCGCTGGATTCTCGACCGCGCCCGGCCAGACGATCCCCGCCTTGCCGACTTGCGGCGCGCCCCGCTGGCCGAGCAGGAGGAGGCCTTTCTCTGGCAGCTCGATCTGGCCGTCGCCCACAACCGGCCCGTGACCATCCACTGTATCGACGCCTGGGGTCGCCTGCTCGAGCTCCTGCGCCCCGCCCGCCTGCCCGCGCGCGGCTTCCTGCTGCACGCCTACGCCGGTTCCGCCGACCTTGCGCGCGAGTTCGCCGCGCTGGGAGCATACTTCTCGTTCAACGGCGCCTTCCTCGCGGAGCGGTACGCGGCACGCCACCAGGTATTCAGGCAACTCCCGCGCGACCGGATCCTCGTGGAGACGGACGCCCCGGCGATGCCATTGCCGCTCGCGCACGATCGTCACCCGCTGCCACCCACGCCCACCGGAGACCGGATCAACCATCCGGCGAACCTCGCCGCGACTTACGTCGGTCTCGCCGGGATCCTCGGTCTGCCGGGAAACGACCTTGAGGCCACCATAGCCGCGAATTTCGCGCGCTGGTTCGGTCAGCCCGGGAACTGACTCGCCGCCTCGCCTGCCGCGATTCGCCGCACGACCTCGCCGGCGGCCGCGAGGCCGAAGGCCGCGGTCACGAAAACCGCGCTGCCGAAACCGCTCGCGCAATCGAGCCGTAGATTGCCACCCGGCTCCGGCTCGGCCGAACAAGTGCCATCGGCCCACGGATACACGGGTTCCTCATCCGACCACACCGCGGGGATACCCATGCGGGTGAGGCCACGTTCGGCGCCCGCCGAATATCCGTGCTCGCGCCGCAACCGGCGCCGGACCTGCCGCAGCAACTCGTCGCCTCCCGCCTCACCCAGATCGCCGACGCGCACGCGGGTGCCGTCCCGTCGTCCTCCCGCCGCTCCGACCGTGAGCACCGGTCGGCCGCGCGCCCGCCCGCCCGCGATCAAGAGCGCCTTCTGCGACATGCGATCGATCGCATCGACCAGGAAGTCGCACGGCAGGTCGAGGAGACGGTCCGCGGAGGATTCGGTGAAGAACTCGGCGACGGGCTGGACGCGGCAGTCGGGGTTTATCGCGCGCACCCGCTCCGCCAGCACCTGCACCTTCGGTCGTCCGATCTGCCCGTCGATAGCCGGCAGCTGGCGGTTGACGTTGGTGATGCACACGTCGTCGAGATCGATCATGGTGATGGCGCCGATCGCGCTCCGCGCCAGACCCTCCACAACCCAAGACCCCACCCCCCCGACGCCGACGACGCACACGCGCGCGGCCGACAGCTTCGGCAGCGCCGCCGACCCGTAGAGACGAGCGATCCCGCCGAACCTGCCCGCCGCATCCCGCAGGGAAACGGAATTCTGAGTGGCTTCCGGGCGATCAATCATGGCGGCAAAAACGCGTAGGCAAACGCACCCGGAACGCCGTGCAAGTCCAACACGGGAGCGGGCCTGAATGATATCGAGCGTTCACCGTCGGGCAGGAGCCGCGGCGGACCGCTTTCCCTCTTTACAGGTCTGAGCGCCAGCCTACGTTTCACTCTCATGGTTACGCTTCCCGGCAAGTACGCGGCCTTCATGGGCCTCGGCCCCACCGAACTGATCGTCATCCTGATCATCCTGTTGGTGCTGTTTGGCGGCTCGAAGCTGCCCGGCCTCGCGAAGGGAATGGGGCAGTCGATCAAGGAGTTCAAAAAGGCCTCGAAAGAAGAGCCGGAGGTGACCAAGCCGGCGGAGCCCGCCGCCAAGCCCGCCGACTCCGCCAGCAAGCCGCCCGCGGCCTGAGCGCCGGGTGATCCGGGGCATAGTCGGACGCCCTTCAGGCGCCGGGCTTGCCCTCGGAATTGGACCAAAGCCACGCGCTGAAACCGCGGATCTGGTCCGGCGAGCCCAACGCGAGGATGCGGTCGCCGCAACGTAGTTCCTCCTGGGCGGACGGATTGAGGATGCGCGCGCCATGGCGTTGCACGCCGGCGATCTGCACCCCCCGCCGCTGAGCAGGCGTGATCTCGCCCAGCCGGCAACCCGCCGCCGGACTTCCCCGATGGATCTCCATCGCCTCCATGCGAACCTCGGCAAGATCCGAGGTGTCGACCGGCGCGAGAGTGACCGCGGATAGCGCCTCCTTGCCCGCCTTGACCTGCGCGGCTGTGCCGAGGAGCAGCACCTTGTCGCGGGGAAAAAGCACCGTATCCGGCGGCGGCAGCGGAATGAGGTACCCCTGGCGCTCCACGCCCACCACCGAACATCCGAGCCGCGACCGCAGAGCCAGCGAGGCGATCGAGCGTCCCCGGCAATCCGCGAGGTCCGGCAGGGTGCAGTCGATCATCTGGAGGTTCCACTCGCCATGGGCCTGCAGCCAAGGCGCGGACGTCGCGCTCATGCGCGAATCACCCTGCTGGACAACGGAAGCGAGCTCCACCTCGAGCTCGCTGTGCCAGCGGATCAATTTGCGGCGGAGGAAGACGACGGCCGCCAGCGCCACGAGGCCGCTAAGGAGGAGCAGCCAGCGGGCGGTTCCCTCGGCCGGCAGGATGGCCGACATCCAAACATACAGGGCGGCGGCTGCCGCGACCTTCAAACCAGCCTCGACGAACGGGCGTAACCGCGCCGCGTTCTCCTGACCCCGCGTCGATACCTCGGCGTAGAGCAGGGCCATGGCGGAAAGGTTGCGCCAGATCGCCACGATCGGGGCCACGATGACCAGCGTGAGCACAGTCCAAAATCCGATTTTCAGCCACGGCCCGGGCATCGCCTCCTCTCCGAGCCAGCGCTCCACCACCGTGAGCAACTGGCCCGAGAAGACCACGATACCGGTCACGAACAGCGCGCCGAGGCCGATCTGGAGGATCCGAGGCTGGCTCAGTCGCCACAGGATGTTGCCCTCCCTCCGCCGCGCCAGGGTCTCCAGCCAAGATTGGTAGACCCGGATCCAATCGGCTAGCCAAGCCGGCTGGCGGGCCTCGATCGCGCCGGCGACGGCTTCCGCCCGACGCATCACCAACGGCGCGGCCAGCGTCGTCACCAGCGAGACACCGACCGCCAGCGGGTAGAACCGCGGCGGCACCACCGCAGCCGTCACCCCCAACTGCGCGATGATGAAGGAGAACTCGCCGATCGGCGACACGGAGAGCCCGGTGCGCACCGCGTCCTTCACGGGAATGCCCGTGAGCACCAAACCGCCGGACACCGCCAGCGGGCGAAACACCAGCGCGAGGGCCGCCACGCCTAGGATCAGGAACGCTTCCCGACCGAGCAGGGCCACGTCGATCTGCATGCCGATCGCCACAAAGAAGACCGCGCTGAATATATCCCGCATGCCCGCGAAGGTCCGTTCGATCTGGTGCCGGTGCGGCGTCTCCGCGACGATGGTCCCGAGGAGGAAAGCGCCGAGGGCCAGCGAATACCCGGCAGCCTGGGCGAGCACGGCGAGACCCAGCAAAAGGCCGCCCATGAGCAGCGTCTGCAGCTCCTCCTCGGCCGCAATGCTGAGGCGCCGCAGAAACCAGGGCACCAGCAGCAGACCGACCACGCCGGCCAGCGCGACGAAAGCCCCCAGCAGCAGGAGCGTCTGCGAAATCCCCGCCCCGCCCGCCCGCCCGAAATGCACCACGGAATTGAGCAGCGTGAGGATCACCACGGCGACGACGTCCTCCAGGACCGTCACCCCCATCGCCAGCTGGCCCGCGCGTTCATGGTTGGTGCCGGCCTCGCGGAGGATCTTGCTGATGATCGCCGACGAGGAAACCATCAGCATGCCGGCGAGGAAAAGTCCCTCGACCGCGCTCCACCCCATCGCCAACGCCGCCAGGCGACTGAGCTGATAAACCCCCAGCGCCCCGGCGAACGTCGCCGCCAGCAGACCGAAACCCAGCCGGCGCAGCTTACGCAGGCTCAGCTGCAGCCCGATCGAGAACATCAGAAAAACCAGCCCCAGCTGCGCCAGGGTATCCACCCGCTCCACGTTCGTGACCAACGCGAACGGCGGAGTGTAGGGCCCGATCACCATTCCCGCGACTAGGAAGCCGACCACGACCGACAGGCCGATGCGCTGGCAAAGCCAGCCCACCGCTCCCGCCACCACCAGGATGACGGCCAGGTCTTGGATGAGTTGGACCCCCTGCATGCGACGACCAGACAACGCGCCCGGCGTCCCGCGCCGTCAAGTCCCCGCCCTTCGACGCGCGGATTGAAGTCCTCGCCTGGCATCCGGGATTTCCCTCGTTGACACCCCCAGACCCCGCCGATTCCGTGCCACACTCCCGCTCCGGAATCATGGCCAACATCTTCGGATATTTCTCGAACGACATCGGCATCGATCTCGGAACCGCCAACACACTCGTCTACGTGAAGGGCAAGGGGATCGTGCTCCGGGAGCCTTCCGTGGTCGCTCTGGACACCGCCTCCCGCAAGGTTCTCGCCGTGGGCGACGAGGCGAAACGCATGCTGGGCCGCACCCCGGGCAACATCACCGCCATCCGTCCCATGAAGGACGGCGTGATCGCCGACTTCGACGTCACCGAGGAGATGCTGCGCTACTTCATCCGCAAGGTCTCCAACACCGCGTTCCGCGCCCCCCCGCACGTCGTGATCGCCATTCCCTCGGGCATAACCGAGGTGGAGAAGCGTGCCGTTATGGAGTCGGCGACCCATGCCGGGGCGCGCAGCGTGGAGACCATCCCGGAACCGATGGCCGCCGCGATCGGCGTGGGCCTGCCGATCGAGGAACCCGCCGCCAACATGATCGTCGACATCGGCGGCGGCACCACGGAGATCGCGATCATTTCCCTCAGCGGCATCGTATTCTCCAAGTCTATCCGTGTGGCCGGCGACGAGCTTGATGCCGCCATCATCAGCTACATGAAGCGGGCCTATAACCTGCTGATCGGTGAGCGAACCGCTGAGGAGATCAAAGTGCGGCTCGGCTCGGCCTATCCGCTCGACGAGGAGCTGTCCATGGAGGTCAAGGGGCGCGACTCCGTGGCGGGCCTGCCCAAGACCATCCAAGTCACCTCGCAGGAGATCCGCGAGGCGCTGGCCGACACCATCGCCGCGATCGTCGACGCGGTCCGTACCACGCTCGAACGCTGCCCGCCGGAGCTTTCCGCCGACCTGGTGGATCGCGGGTTTGTCATGGCCGGGGGCGGCGCCCTCATCCGCAACATCGACAAACTGCTCAGCGAAAAGACCGGGTTGCCGGTCACCGTCTCCGAGGACCCCCTCTCCGCCGTGGCCAACGGCACCGGGATTTACCTCGAGAACAAGGATTGAGGCCGTGCGGCCCGCGCGCCGCCCTGACCAACCGATCTCCCGCCAAGGGAGCGCATCGTGCCCTCCAGACGTTTCGACCAGGCCCGTCCTTTCCTGACGCTCGGCATCATCCTCGCCTTCTGGCTGATGCTACCCGCCGGGCTGAAGTCATTCGTCCGCGCCAGCTTCTTTGAACTAACCGCCCCGATCACCCTCGCCGCCTCCAAGGTGCGCGACCTGCAGGAGTTCTGGGCGCTCCGTTCGCACTCCAAGAACGAGCTCATCGAGGCCGGCCGCGACCAGGCCCGCATCAACGCCTCCTACGAGGTCGCGGTCCAGCAGACGGCCGAACTCAAGTCAGAGATCGTCCGCCTCGAGGAGTTGCTGCGGCTGCCGGCCCGCGACCAGTACCGTCTCGAGCACGCGCGCGTCGCCCGTCGCGATTTCTCCGCCTGGTGGCAGCGCATCGTGATCCGCAAGGGCCGCGACTTCGGTATCCCCGCCGGCGCGCCCGTCGTGTTCAGTGGCGGGGTCGTCGGGCGGGTCGTCGAAGTCCGCGCATCCACCGCGATCGTGGAGCTCATCACCAGTCCCGGGGTGCGTCTCGCCGGCGTCATCGAGGGCGACTCACGCCCGATCAGCTTTCAAGGCGGCAACAACCCCACCTTCGCGCCACCGACCGGGATCGTGGAGCTCATGCCGCTCGATATCATCGCGTCCCCCGCCTCGCCCAAACGCCTGGTGACCTCCGGCTACGGGGGCGTTTTTCCGCCCGGCCTCACTTTGGGCACCGTCATCCGCGCGGAACTGGGCAGCGACGGCCTCCACAAGTCCGGCGAGGTCCGGCTCGACGAGCGTCTCGGCTCGCTGAACGAAGTCACGGTGCTGGTACCGCTCAACGTCGAGACTGCCCTTCCGGCCCGCTGAACGTGAACCTCCGCCGCGTCGCGCTCCTCACCGTTCCGCTGCTGCTCCTCTGGGCCATCCAGACCGAGGTGAACCACCTGCTCTCCTCGCGGCAGCTGTTCTTCTTCGCGGGCGGGCTCCACGTCGCCTTCATCGCCCTCACCCAGCCGTTCGGTCCGGGACTGGCGGCCGTGCTCGTCGGCGGGCTCCTCTGCGACGCCGCGACCCCCTTCGCCTTCGGCACCCACGCCGCGCTGTTCGGCTTCGCCCACAACATCATCTTCCGGATGCGCGATCGCATTCCCAAGGATGACGCCATCGCCGCCACTCTGCTCGCGCTCTTCGCCAATTTCGGGCTGTTCCTGGTGATGAGCGCCCTTCTCTCTCCGGGCGGCCCGGCCGCCTGGCCGCGGCTCGCGGCCGACCTCGTCTGCTCCCAGGTGATCATCACGCTGGTGACGCCCTGGTTCTTCTCCCTTCAGGGCAGGCTGCTCGATCTCGTGGAAACCGCCCTGGCCCTCCGCGCGGAGCGTCTGCGCTGATCATCCGAGATGCCCCAGCCACTCCCAGGCGATGTGCCCGGACTCACGGTCGAGCGCCGTGACGGCCGCGACCCGCGGATCCTGTTCTTCTACCTCATCCTCGCGGTGCTCCTGCTGCTCCTCGCCGGAGGGCTCGCCCACCAGCAACTGCGGCGCACGGACGACCACGCCAACGCCGAGCGCGTCCAAACACAGCGCCGCATCGTTCATCCGGGCCCGCGCGGCAACATCCTCGACCGTCATCAGCGCGTGCTCGTCGACAACCGGCCCCGCTTCTCGGTACGCCTTCTCCTTGACGCCATCCGGCCCGAGATCCGGGACGAGGAACGCATCATTCGCCGAAATTTCCGCGCCCAGGACGAGGCCGACAAACCGGATTTGCCGACGCTGCCCGAGATCCGGCGGCTCGCGCGGATGAGCGTCGTCCAGCGCTACCTCGATCAGGTCAACCGCATCCTCGGCCGGGACGAACGGGTCGACGCGCGTGAACTCGACCGGCACTTCACCCGCGAGCTGCTGCTGCCGTACACGCTGCTCGATGACCTCGCCCCCGTCGATTACGCCCGGCTCCTCGAGCGGCTGCCGGTCAACTCGCCCGCGCAGGTCTACACCTCCAGCGTCCGTCATTATCCGAGCGGCTCCGCCGCGTCCCACGTCCTCGGCTACGTGGGCTCCACCGACGAGGTCGGCATCGAGGACTTTCCGGGCGAGGACCTGCGCACCTTCAAGATGCGCGGAAGCGTGGGCCGGGACGGGGTCGAGAAGCGCCATGACGACTTGCTGCAGGGCGAGGCCGGCGGCGCCATCTTCCGCGTCGACCCCTCCGGCAACCGCATCAATCCACCGCTCGCGCAGGTGCGACCGCGCCAGGGTGGCAACCTGACCCTCTCGATCGACCTCGACCTGCAGCTCGCCGCCGAACGACGGCTGGCGGAGACCGAGATGGCCGGCGCCGCGGTGGCACTAGACGTCAACACCGGCGAGGTCCTGGTCCTGGCCAGCAAGCCCGACTACGACCTCAACGCCTTCTCCCCGAAGCTCAACGCCGCGTCCGCCGCCGACATCACCGCCCGCGGGGCCTGGTTCAAGCGCGCCGTGCAGGGCGCCTACAAGCCCGGTTCCGTCTTCAAAGTGCTCACCACGATCGCCGGCTTCCGGGCGGGCGTGCTCCAACCCGACTCCATGGTGCAATGCCCCGGATTCTTCCGTGTCGGCAACCGTTCCTTCGCGTGCCCCGGCGGCCATGCCCATGGGGAGATCGACCTCGTCATGGCGATCACCAAGAGCTGCAACGTCTTCTTCTACCAGCAGGGCATGGCGATCGGCCCCGAGGCGCTCGCGCGCGAGGCCCGGCGGTTCCATCTCGACCAGCCAACGGGAATCGACCTTCCCGACGAGACCCGGCGCATGATCATCCCCGATCCGGAGTGGAAGCGGCGTGTGACCGGCGAGGCGTGGCAGGGTGGCGATACGGCGCAATTCGCCATCGGCCAGGGTTTCGTCGACGTCACCCCGCTTCAGATGGCGTGCTTCGCCGCCTCCGTCGCGCGCAACGAGGTGCGCACCCAGCCTTTTCTTCTCCACGACCCCAACCGTCCGCGTCAGCGGACGGAGCCCATCGGCCTCACCCCGGATCAGCGGGCGGCACTGCTCACCGGGATGGAGCAGGTCACGCGCCGACCCTTCGGCACCGCCCGCATCCTCGACGATCCGCGCGTGCTGCCGCCGCTGCCGGGCCTGCGGATCGCCGCGAAGACCGGCACCGCCCAGAAGCAAACCGAGCGCGGCATGATCAACTTCGCCTGGCTCATCGCCTTCGCCCCGGTCGAGGATCCGCGCATCGCGATCGCCGTCGCGATCGAGGGCGACACACCCGGCGAGGAAACCGGTGGCGGCCGCTACGCCAGCCCGGTCGCCCACGCCATTCTCCAAGCCTGGCAGGAAAGCCTTTCCCCGGCCAGGGCCGGACTCAAGGTGCCGTTCAGGTCCTCGGAGTGACCGGACGCGCGCGGCGCGCGGCGCGCACCGCCCGCCGCGCCTCAGTGAACGTCCGTCCCGGATCGGGCCACGTCGCGGGCGCCCCGAAGCGCAGCCGCTCGAGGTCAGCGGCGACGCGCCACGACGAAACTTCCCCACCCGCGGCGCGGCGCAGCGCCGCCATCCAGCGCCCGGCCTCGCGACGCACGGGATCAGGCCGCCGGACACCGCCCGCGCGCCAGCGCCAACGGCCCGTGACGAGAATCCAGCCGATGAACACCGCCGCGCCCAAAGTGCCGACCCCGGCGCCCCAGCGACGCGCATCCCACGGACCGGAGAGCCAGCGGCGAGCGGAGTCCGCCCAAGCCGACAAACGGTCGACCAGCCACCGGCTGGAATCGCGCGCCGCCTCCTTCATCGTCCGCAACGCCTCGGCCTGCGCGCGATCGTCGAAGCTCACGATCCGCCGGTACCAGAAAACCCGCAGGCTGTCCAAACGGGCGGTCCAACTGCGGTCAACCCGCGCCATGGCGGCGGCCGGTCCGGCGGCGCCCGCACCCTGCGCCGCCACGTCGGGTTGCAACGGATCCGCGCGCCGCCAACCACCGGCGGACTCGTCGAAGATCTCCGCCCAGGCGTGGGCCTCGGAGTTCCGCACGGTGAAATTGTTCGAATAGGCGTTCCAGCTGCCGCCGCGAAATCCGGTGACGACCCGCGCCGGCAGCCCCATGGAACGCGCCAGCAGTACGAGCGATCCCGCGAAAAGCTCGCAGTGTCCGGCCCCGTCGGAAACGAGCCAACCCACCACCGGATCGACGTCCCCGCGCGGGATCGACGGACTCAGCGAGTACGCGTGGCGACGGCGCAGCCACTCGCCGGCGCGGCGCGCGAACTCCGGCGCCGCCAGCGTGGCTCCGCCCGTGATATCGGCCGCCGCCTTCCGCAGCGCCTCGCGGTCCGGCTCACGCAAAGCGAGACGCGTGTAGAGCGGCGTGCCCCGCGAGACTCCCGGCTCCCGCGCCGCCCAACGCGCGGCGAAATCCGGATCCAGCAGCAACGGGCCGTGTCCGGGCGCCTCGACCCGGTAGGCCATCATGGCGACCGGTTCGTCGCGTAGCGCGACCAGCGAGGGCCCCGGGGCGTGGCGGAAAGTCACCGTCTCCCGGAAACGAAGCCCCCCGAAAGGACCGGTCAGCGGCAGATAGCGGCTCACCCCGGCCTCCAGGTAAAATGTCCAGATCTCCGTCTCCTCCGTTTCCCGCGGCGAGGCCCCGGGCAGGAAGGCGGCCGACCGCTCGCCGCGGAACTGTCCGCGCAACGCGGGCGACTGCCGGAACACCCCCGCCGCGTAATCGTCCAGGACCAGCATCCGCCAGTAAGGCATCGCCGGGATGCGCGCCTGGTCCGCGACGTCGACGCTCAACGCCACCGAGGAGTCGAGCTGGATCTCGCTCACCTGCCCCAGCTGGATGGTTTCCGCGAAACCCGAGCGCGCCTTCCGGGAGACCAGGCGCTCGATGAACATGCTGTTCTCGAATTGGAAACGCGGGATCGCGAGGAACAGCAGCGCCGAGAGCCCGACGAGACCGGCGAACAACGCGGCGCCCAGACCCACCGCGCGCCAGTCGGCCACCGCGGACAGCCGGCGACGCAAGGCCCCCCAATCCGCCGACCGCGCCCAGGCCGGGGTCTCGCCCACCGGCTCCGAAGGCGCGGCGGCCTCCGCCGCCTCGCCCAGCGTGATCACCAACAGCAGCGCGAGCGCGACCGCGGCGTAAACGAGCAGATGCGCCGCGAAGGTGAGCGAGACCGTCAGCACGCCGGCCACGATGATGAGGAAGAGCCCCAGCAGGATCACCTGCAGGTCGTCGCGTCGCTTCCGATAGGAGAGGTTGCGGTAGATCAACAGCAGCAGACCGAGCCGCACGACCGCGGGCAGCAGTTCGCCGCCGCGCCAAAGGTCGGCCGCGAAGAGCATCACGATGACGGGAAACGCGAGGGGGTGGACGAGCCGCGGAACCCGTGCCGGCAGGGCGGGAAACAGCGCGGTCGCCAGCGCCGCCGCGAAAGCCAGCGTCATCAGCACCGGCGCCTCGATTTCCATGTACAGGACCGTGGCCGCGCCGAGCACGCTCAGCGCCGCGCCCAGGCCCCAGCGCAGCAGCCGGAATTCATCGGCCCTGAGGCGCACCGCGGTTTTTCCGGCCGCCTTCATGCCGAGGCCACCTTGATCCCCTCGGCGAACGCCGCCACGCCGTGCGGCCCCTCCGGCGCGAACACCACCACGCTGCCGCGCCCGGCCCGGTAATCCGGAGTCGCCTCCCCGCCGGACTCCCCGGAGGGCGCCGCCAGCGCCAGACGGTCCAGCAGTTCCTCCAGGTCCCGCACGCCTCGCACGGGCCTCGGCGCCTCCCGCCCGATCGCAACCGCGCGCAGCCTGCCCTGACGGAAGAGATCCTCCGCATACGTCGCCGCGAAGCCGACCAGCAGTTCGAACCGCGCGGGTTCGCGCCAGAGTTCGCGCTCCGTGCGGATCCACAGCGTGCATCCCTCGGAACTCTCGGCCGCGAACTGCCTTACCAACAGAGCGCCCGAGCGCGCGCTCGCCTTCCAGTGCACCAGCCGGTGCGAGTCACCCGGCGCATAGCGGCGCAAAGCCAGCAGGTCGGAACCGCCGCCCGCCCGCCGCTCGCGCTCTCCCTCGCCGCGCCGTTTCGCCCCGGGCGCCGCAAAACGACGGTATTCCACCGGGGCCGGCCATACCACCGCCTCCACCCGCTGCCCGACGCCGACGTCCTTCCGGAGGAATCCGAAGGGAAAGAGCGAGGCCACGCCGGCCAGCTCAACCCGCAGACGCCCGCGGCGCTCCGGCCGCACGATCCACTCCGCGGCGGCGTTCCCCTGTGGCGCGACCCGGTCCGCCAACGGCAGGCGCGCGCGGCGCTCCCCGCGTTCCGCCGCGGCGAGCGCGGCACGGATGTCGGCGGCGCGCGCGGTGAAGGTCGACTCCGCCCCCTTCGCCTCGTCATCCACGGGCCGCGCCGAGAAATCCAGCCAAAGACCGTAGGCGGGCAGGAAGCGCCGGCCGTTCCTCAGTTCCGCGGCCACAACCGCGTCGTGCCCGGCCCGCAACGGACCCGTGACACGCAGACGCCAGAGGACCCGACGCAGGTTGAGCCACGAAAGCAGGCCGCTGAACAACAGGCACGACAGCAGCAGCGAAAGGGTGATGAAGAGGATGTTGTTGGAGGAGTTGTACGCCGCGGCGCCGATGCCGAAGGCCACGGCGATGAGCAACGTGCCCGAAACCGTCGGCAGCAGGCGGTGGCCGCGGCGCGGACACACCATTGACCACAGCAGCGCGTTCCACGTGAACGGCGCACGCTTCTCCTCCCCTCCGGTGCCGGCCCAGCCGCTGACAACCTCCCGGCCGTTCGGAAGAACCGCCGCGATTGGATCGCGATCTGCCGCCATGGCCATCGCGGCGGGGATCAGGCGGGAGCCGGGATCGCGCCCACCAGTCGCTTGAGCGCCGCCGCCACCGCCCGCCGCTCCTCAAGGGCGTCGCTCGTCGGCCGAGCCGGCGCAAGGCGATGGGCGAAAACCGGCTCAACCAGGGAGGAAACGTCCTCCGGAACCACGAAATCGCGCCCGCGAGCGAGTGCCCGCGCCTGCGCGGCGGAGCGCAACGCGAGGCTGCCGCGCACGCTCACACCGCAGCGGAACTCCGCCTCGGTGCGCGTGGCGGTCACGATCCGCAGGATGAAATCAATGACGCTATCCTCCACGTAGACCTGCGGCACGAGCGCCTGCAAAGCCACGACCTCGGAACGCGTGATCACCGGATTGACCGAGATGGCGTCGTACCCGCCATGCGCGCGACGCAGGATCTCGCGTTCATCGTCGGCGCCGGGGTAGCCCATGCGCAGCCGCAGGAGAAAGCGGTCCATCTGGCTCTCCGGCAGCGGGAACGTGCCCTCGTAGTCGACCGGGTTCTGCGTCGCGAACACCATGAACGGCGCGCCCACGGGATGCGGCTCGCCGTCCACCGTGACGCGCGCGCGGTCCATCACCTCGAGCAGGGCAGACTGGGTCTTCGGCGTGGTGCGGTTGATCTCGTCGGCCAGGACGATGTTCGCGAAGACCGGTCCTTTCTTGAAGAGAAACTCGCGCGTCGTCTCGTCGTAGATCGCTACGCCGGTGACGTCGCCCGGCAGGAGATCGCTGGTGAATTGGATGCGCGAGAACGAGCAGTCGAGCGAGCGGGCGAGCGCGTACGCGAGGGTCGTCTTGCCCACGCCCGGCAGGTCCTCGAGCAGGAGGTGCCCGCCGGCGGCGAGGCACACGAGCACGTGGTCGATCACGTCATCCTTGCCGCGGATGGTGGCGCGCATGTTCTCGCGCACGCGGTCCAGCGCCCGCTTGGCCTCGGTGATCCGGCCCGCCGCCACAAAGTCGCTCATCGCGGGCACCGTAGGCGGGCCGGCGGGCCGCGCAAATTGTTTTGCCGCACGACGCCCCGGCCCGCGTCGCCTTCGCCTGGACTCAGAACCAGAGCTGCGGCCAGAGCGCGGAAGCGACCAACGCCTGCAACAGGCCGACCACCGAGATCACCGTGAGCAGCACGGTCCAGCTGCGCAGCGTCTCGCCCTCGGTCAGGCCGCCCAGCCGGCTGAACACCCAGAAGCCGCTGTCGTTCATCCACGAGAGGGTCGTGGCGCCGTAGCCGACGGCGAGGTAGATGTAGAAAAGATGCACGCCGAAACCCTCCGGGCCGGCGATGGAAAGCATGATGGAGGAGGCCGTGATCATCGCGACGGTGGCCGAGCCCTGTGCCACGCGGATGACCGCCGCGAGCAGCCAGGCGACGAGCACGTGGCTCATGCCGCCGGCGGTCGCGAGCACGCGGACGGATTCGCCCACGCCGGCGTTCTTGATCATGGCGCCGTAGGCGCCGCCCGCCGCGGTGATGAGGATGATCACGCCCGCCGTCTCGAGCGGCGGCCCGATGACATCGCCCAGCTGGCGCCAGCCCACGGCCTTCTGCTTCACGTAGACCGCGAGCGCAATCAGCGCGCCGAGCAGCAGGGCGATGTTCTTGTTCCCGAGGAAATCGAGGGCGTTCATCAGCGCCGGCGGCATCGATTCACGCACCGGGCCGAGGAATGAGGCCGCGGCGATCAGGATCACCGGGAGCGCCACCGGGGCGATCGAGGCGAAGAAACCGGGCAGTTCCTCCTCCCGGCGCGACGCCACCGCCTCAAGTGAGGCCAGCGAGGAACCGGCGGTTTCGCGCAACGGCACGGGCAAGCGGGCGTTGATCCAATGGCAGAAGCCAAGTCCGGCGAGAGCCGGCAGGATGCCGAACAACAAGCCGCCCACGATGGCGACGCCGAGATCGAGCTTGAGGGTTTCCGCCACCACCAGCGGGCCCGGCGTGGGCGGCACCAGGCCGTGCGTGATCACGCCGCCGGCGCAGATCGCGAGCACATAGAGGAGGTAGTTCTTGCCCGTGCGGAGGCTCAGCGCGCGGGCCAGCGGCACCAGCAGGAAAAAGACCGTGTCGAAGAAGACGGGGATCGCCAAAACGAAGCCGCACGCCATCAGCGCGAACGCCGCGCGGGCCTCGCCGAGCACCGCGATGAAACGGCGGATAATCTTGTCGGCCGCGCCGCTCTCCATGAGCGCCACGCCGATGACCGACGCGACCGCGATCGTGAAGCCGATCTTGCCCGCCGCGATGCCGAACTCCGCCATCGCCGACTCCACCGCCTTCGCGAAGCGCCCCGTCCCGGTTTGACCGAGCGCGGTGGCCAGTCCCACGAAAAGCGCCGCAAAGAACAGCGCGAAGAAGGCGTGGATGCGAAGCCACGCGATCGCGAGGACGATGAGGACGATGCTGAGGCCCAGGACCGTGACCGGACCGAGCGTCAGCGCGAGGGGCGGGGTAAGGAGCACGGAGAAGAGCGCGCCACCGCGGCCGGCGTCCCGCAAGCCGGGAGTTGCGGCGGGCTCAGTTCCCGAGGATCGCGAGCATCCGCTCGAACAGCTTGTTCACCCGCGACTGGTTTTCCCGCACGAGTTCCTTGAAGCGCGCGAAGTCGATCTCGGTGCCCTCCAGGCCATTGGCGTAGTTGTCGATCAGCGCGAGGCTGTTGTAGTTGAGACCCGTTTCCGTGCAGAGGTCGGCCTCGTGCGCGGCCGTCATGCCGACGACGTCGCCCCAACTGCGGATCACGCGGATCTCCGCCTTGGTCTCGAAGCGCGGGCCCTGCATTTGCACGTAGACCTTGCCAGGATGGATCACGAAGTCCGGCGCGAGCCCCCCGATGATCCGCGGGATGAGGTTGTTCGCGATCCCGGGCGCCCCGCCCTTCAGCTCGTCGTCGAAGTACGTCGCCGGCCCCTGCTGGAGGCAGACGTAGTCGGAGCAGGATACGAAAGTGCCGGGCGGAAGTTCCGGCCGCAACGAACCCACCGAGTTCAGCGAGACGACGTCGTGGAAACCCAGCGCGGAGATCGCGGCGATGTTGGCGCGGTGGTTGATCGAGTGCGGCGGCAGCGGGACGCCGAAACCGTGGCGGTTTAGCAGCACGTGGTCTCCGCGGCGCCGGAAGGTCACCGGGCCGTGATTGGTCTCGACCTTCACCGACTCCCACGCGGAGAACAGGGTCGAATTCACGATGCTGGTACCGCTGATGAACGCGACTTTCATGGGCGCAGTGACGGTTCGGTCCCGCGCCGGGGCAACGCGAAAACCGGCGTTTTCCGCGGCTGCCATGGGACTCGCGCTCGCCCTCGGCGGCTGCGCCACGCGCGGGCCTTTGCACGTCTACACCCTCGCGGCCGGAGGGGAAAGCCCGGTGCTCGACCTGGGCGCGAGCGCCAACGCCGAGGTGCCGAGCTTCCTGGAGGGGGACGATCGTGTGAACGGCTTCGCCTACGACCCCTACACCGACCACTTCTTCCTGCGCCTCTCCCCGGGCAACCGCATCCGCGTCGTCGACCGTCCCGCCCGGGCCATCAAGCGCGACTTGGAGATCAAAGGAGCACCCGAAGGCGCCGGGGACCTCGCGATCCGCCCGCGCGACGGTTACATTTACCTGCTCGGACCAACCCCTGGTCGGCTGCTCTACTGCACGCGGCTTGGAAATTACCTCGGCGAACTCACGCTGGAGCACCCGGCTTCCGGCGCGACCGGCCTTGCCTTCGACATGGTCAAAGACGTGCTGCTGGTTCTCGGCGACGAGGGTCGTCGCGTCACCGCCCACAACCTCACGGGCCGGAAGGTCGCGGAGGTGACGCTCGAGCGACGCGCCGGTCCCGCGCTGGCGTTCGACTCCGATCAACGGGAATACCATGCCCCCCTGCCGGAACGGCCCGGGGAGATCGCGGTGTTCGATGAGCACGGGCGTTTTCTCCGGAGCACCCCGGTGCCGGCCGGTTCGCCGCTGGTCGACGTCGGCCCGCGTTCCTTCATCCGGGTGTTTTAGCCCGCGGCGGACCATCCGCACGCCGGCCCCCTGCCTTTCTATGCCGCTCATCGACCTGCCGCTGGAGAAACTACGCGAATACCGCGGTCGCAACCCCCGCCCCGCCGATCACGACGCGTACTGGGAGAACGCGCTGGGAGAACTGGCGGCGACTGATCCGCGGCCGGTGCTCAAGCCCGCGGGCGCCATCGGCTCGGAACGCGTCGAGTGCTTTGACCTTTGGTTCACCGGCGTCGGCGGCGCCCGCATCTACGCGAAGTACCTGCGGCCCCGCGCAACGGCCGGGGTCAGAAACCCGGCCGTCCTGCAGTTCCACGGCTACACCGGGCACAGCGGCGACTGGCTCGACAAGTTCGGCTGGCCCGCCGAGGGCATCTGCCTCGCGGCGATGGATTGCCGCGGCCAAGGGGGAAAGTCGGAGGACAACATGCGCGTGGCGGGCCCCACGCTCCGCGGACACATCATCCGCGGGCTGGAGGATCCCGATCCCTCGAAGCTGCTCTTCCGGCAGGTGTTCCTCGATACGGTCCAGCTCGCCCGGGTCGTGATGGCCTTCCCGGAAGTTGATCCGGGACGGGTTGGCTGCTGGGGCGCCTCGCAGGGAGGCGCGCTCGCCCTCGCCTGCGCCGCGCTGGAGCCGCGCATCCGCCGCATCGCCCCGGTGTTTCCCTTCCTGTGCGACTTCCAGCGCGTCTGGGAAATGGACCTCGCGAAGGACGCCTACGAGGAATTGCGGCTCTTCTTCCGCGCCTTCGACCCGCGTCACGAGCGCGAGGCCGCGATCTTCAACCGGCTGGGCTACATCGACGTCCAGCATCTCGCGCCCCGCATCCGCGCCGACGTGCTGATGTTCACCAGCCTGATGGACACCATCTGCCCGCCGAGCACGCAGTTCGCCGCGTACAACCGCATCGCTTCGCCCAAGGATCTGGTCATTTACCCCGACTTCGGACACGAAGCCCTCCCCGGCCAGATCGACCGCACCTTCAACTTCCTGCGCGGCCTCTGACGCGTTCCGCGTCCCTACACGCCAGCCACCGCGTCGAATCGTCGCGCGAGATCCAAGTCCTTCTCGGTCACGCGTCCGCCCGCGTCGTGCGTCGTCAGCCGGACGCTCACCCGATTGTAGACATTGGACCACTCCGGGTGGTGGTTGACCGCCTCGGCCTCGAAGCCGGCCCGCACCATGAAGGCGAGCGCGGCGCGAAAATCAGAAAACCGGTACTCACGCTCCAGGGCGTCACGTTGGTGGGACCAACCCTCCATTTCGCGCAGAGCGGCGGTGATCTCCGCGTCGGACAGGGGCGTGTTCATGGGAACGCACCGTGAACACCGGTCGCGTACCGTCAACCCGCCGGGGCGAAGGCGGCTTGTCATCCCCCGAGCCGACTCCCAACGTCGCGGCGCCTCATGTCCGTCCCGACTCCCCCAGCTCCGCCTCATGTCGCGATCATCATGGACGGCAACGGGCGGTGGGCAAAACAACGCGGGCTGCCGCGGATCGAAGGGCACCGGCGCGGTGTGGAGACGGTGCGGACGATGACTTTCGCGGCCCGCGACCTCGGGGTGAAGATGCTCACGCTCTACGCGTTCTCGGTCGAGAATCGCAACCGCCCCGAGGACGAGGTGGGCGCGCTGATGGGTCTGCTGGAATTTTACCTGCGCAAGGAGCTCGAGACCTTCGTGCGCGACCGCGTGCGCCTGCGCACGATCGGACGCACCGGCGACCTGCCCGCCGGGGTGCAGAGGCTTCTTCGCGACACGGTCAAGGCGACGGAAAAGTTCGACGACTACACGCTGGTACTCGCGTTGAACTACGGCTCGCGCACCGAAGTGCAGGATGCGGTCGGAGCCTACGCCGCCGCGGTTGCCGCCGGGAGCGAGCCGCCGGGATCTCCGGCTTGGGACCGCTTTCAAAATTACCTCTACACCGCCGACATGCCGGACCCGGATCTGGTGATCCGCACCTCCGGCGAGACGCGGTTGAGCAATTTCCTTCTCCTGCAGGCCGCCTACGCCGAGTGGTTCTTCACCCCGGTATTTTGGCCCGACTTCAGCCGCGAGGACCTGGCGACCGCGATCGCCGACTACCATCGCCGCGAGCGCCGCTTCGGGCGGACGAGCGAACAAGTCAGGCCGGCCGGTACCCCCTGAAGCGCGACCATGGGCAAGCGTATCCTCAGCACCATTCTCCTCTGGTCGCTCGTCGGCGCCGTGATCTGGTTTTTCCGCACGCCGGGCGCGCTGGTGCTCGTGACGCTTATCTCCGTTCTCACGCTCCGGGAATTCTACGCGTTGATGCGCGGCGCGGGCTACGACCCGTTCGACAAGTTCGGCATGGTCATGGGCGCGGCCCTCACGCTCGCGCCGTGGTTGCGGGCCAACTTCGGCTTTGAACCGGGCGTCCTGCTGCCGCTGGCCGTCGTGGTTTTCGCGATCCGTCTGCTCGGTGAACGCACCTCCGAGACGCGCGTCGAGGCGCTCGCGTCGTCGGTCTTCGGCGTCGTCTACGTGCCGCTCATGCTCTCCTACATGGTGGCGATCATCACGCCGCTGCCGGGTGATGCGATCACGCCGAACGGCCGGCTGCTGCTCGCCCTGTGGCTGGTGGCGGTCGCGAAGTTCTGTGACGTGGGGGCATTGCTGACCGGGCTCGCGATCGGGCGGCATCAGATGTCGCCGCGGATCAGCCCGAAGAAAACCTGGGAGGGCGCGGCCGGCGGGCTTTTGACCTCGATGGGCGTGGGGGCCGGCTTCGCGTGGCTCGCCCGGGACGCCTTCCCGCCGTTTCTCACCCCCGCTTTCGCCGCGGTGATCGCCCTGCCGGTAGGAGCGCTCGGGATTGTGGCGGATCTCATCGAGTCGGTCATAAAGCGCCGGGCCAATTCCAAGGACTCCGGAGCGACCATCCCCGGGATCGGCGGCATGTTCGACCTCAGCGACAGCATCATCCTCGTCGCGCCGGTAGGTTACCTGCTGTTCCGGCTACCCTGAACCCCGGCGCGTTACCCGCGCGCATCGTTGTCCTTGCCCGGCGGCGCGGAATCCGCGAACCAGAAGGTCCGTGATGGCCTCCTCCGCCTCGTCCCAGCGCAAACGCGTCGTCCTGCTCGGCGCCACCGGCTCCATCGGGGAGAACACCCTGCGCGTGATCGCCGCCCACCGCGACCGGCTCGAACTTGTGGGCATTGCCGCGCGGGGTAATTGGCCGCGGCTCGCCGCCATCGCGGGGGAGTTCGGCGTGCGCCACGTGGGAGTTTTCGATGAGCAGGCCTTCGCCGCCGCCAAAGCCGAGCCCGCCGCCTTTCCCCCGGGGACCCGGATCGTCGGGGGTCTCGATGGCCTGAACGAGCTCGCCCGGCTCCCGGAGGCCGACGTCGTGCTCGTCGCCGTGGTCGGCACGACCGGCCTTGAACCCGCGTTGACGGCACTGTCGGCCGGCAAGGATCTCGCCCTCGCCTCCAAGGAAATCCTCGTGCTCGCCGGAAAGTTCGTCCTGGCCGCGGCCCGAAAGCACGGCCGGCGGCTTCTGCCGGTCGACAGCGAGCACAACGCCGTCTTCCAGTGCCTGGAAGGCCACCCGCAGGCGGGCGTGCGGCGCGTCGTCCTCACCGCGAGCGGCGGCGCCTTCCGCGACTGGCCGGCCGAACGTCTGGCGGCGGTCACTCCCGCCGACGCGGTCCGCCACCCGAACTGGTCGATGGGCCCCAAGATCACCGTCGATTCCGCCACGCTCGCCAACAAGGGCCTGGAGTTGATCGAGGCCCAGTGCCTCTTCGGGCTGCAACCCGACCAGTGCGACGCCGTGCTCCACCCGCAGAGCATCGTGCACTGCCTCGTGGAATTCGCCGACGGCGCGATGCTCGCGCAGCTCTGCCCGCCTTCGATGACGTTCCCGATCCAGCACGCGCTGCTCTATCCGGAACGCGCTCCCGGGGTCGAAGGCGCGCTCGACCTCGGACGATTGCTCAATCTGGAATTCCGGCCGGTCGACGAGGGCCGCTTCCCGATGCTCAAGCTCGCCCGCGAGGTGATGCGCGCGGGCGGCGTGGCGCCCGCCGCCTACAACGCCGCCAACGAGGTAGCCGTGGCGGAATTCCTCGCCGGCCGGATCCCGTTCCTTGCGATTCCCCGGGTGGTGACGCAAGTTCTGACCCGCATCAAAAACTTCGACCCCGGCGATCTTTCCTCCGTGCTCGCGCTCGACCAAGAGGCCCGTCGCCTCGCCGCCGAACGCGCCGCCACCCTCGCCACCCGCTGAACTCCGCGTCCCGTGGCACCCGATCTCCTCCCCTCGCTGCTTTCCAATCTTTGGTCGATCCTCCTCGTCGCGCTTTTCTTCGGCGGTTCGATCTTCGTGCACGAGCTCGGTCACTTCCTCGCCGCCCGGCGCCGGGGCGTCCTCGTGGAGAGGTTCTCGATCGGCTTCGGCCCGGCCATCTGCTCCTGGCGGGGCAAGGACGGCGTCGAGTACCGCCTCGCTTGGTTTCCTCTGGGGGGTTACGTGCTCCTGCCCCAGCTCGCGGATCTCGGCGCGGCGGAGGGCGAAAGCAGGGCCGACGTCTCCCGCCTGCCTCCCATCAGCTACGGGACCCGGATGCTGGTCTTCGCCGCCGGAGCCGCGTTCAACATCCTTTTCGCCTTCGCCCTCGCCTGCGTGGTCTGGGCGCTCGGCCAGCCGGTCAGCAGCGATATGGCATCAATCCGTATCGGCTATGTCGCACCCACCTTGGAACTGCCGGACGGCCAGCGTGTGACCAGTCCGGCGGCGGCGGCCGGGCTCCGGGTCGGGGACGTCATCCGCCGGGTCGACGGCGGCTCCGTCCGAGCATGGGGCGACATCCAGAACTCCCTCGTGCTCGGTTCCGGCCGGACCTCCAACGGCGACCCCGAGGTCGTCATCGATCTCGAGCGCGGCGGACAACCGCTGCAGGTGAGGCTGACGCCGCGGCTGGCAGGTGACGAGAAGGTCCGCCGCGTCGGCATCGGCCCCGGCTTCGAACTGATCGTGCAGGCCGTGGCCGCGGGCTCGCCGGCCGCCCGCGCAGGGTTCGAGTCCGGGGATGAAATCCTGACCCTCGATAGCGCACCGATGATCAACGATTCCGCCTTCCGCCTCGCACTGGAGGCCTCGGCCGGCCGGGAGACCCGGGCGACCGTGCGCCGCGCCGGCGAAACGCGGGAACTCACCCTAGGCCCGCGGGGCCCGGAGAAACCCGCGCCGTTCATCGGACTCACGCTGCGGACGGGGTTCCAAATCGTCCACGTCTCCCCTTTCACGCAACTGGCTGACGTCGCGCGCTGGACCGTGCGCACGCTCCGCAGCCTCGTCAGCCCGCATTCCGACATCGGCCTCGACAAGATGTCCGGTCCGGTCGGCATCGCCCGTATCCTGCATAGCGCCGCCGAGGTGGGCATCCTCGCGGTGCTGATGATCACCATCCTCCTCAACGTGAACCTCGCGATCTTCAACCTGCTGCCCCTTCCCGTGCTTGACGGCGGCCAGATGGTGTTCGCCACGATCGCCCGCCTGCGCGGGCGCCCCCTCCCGAACGACGTCATCGCCACCGCGCAGAGCGTGTTCTTCGTCCTGCTCCTCTCGATGATCGCCTACGTGACCGTCTTCTCGGACGTCCCCCGCATCATGCGCGAGCACCGGGCCGAGCGCGCCGCCGGGGACAAGGCGGCGCCCGCCAAATGAAGCCGCCGATGCCCTACTGCGCCTCGCGTTTCCAAACCGTGCGCCGCCCCACCCGGGAGGTGAAGGTAGGTTCCGTCGGCGTCGGCGGCATCCAGCCGATCCGTGTGCAGTCGATGACGACCAGCGACACGCAGGACGTCGCCGCCACCGTACGCCAGTCGATCGCGTTGGCCGAGGTGGGCTGCGAGATCGTGCGGATCACGGCGCCGAACGTCGCGGCGGCCCGCTGCCTGCGCGACATCCGGCGCGATTTCACCACCGCGGGCTTCGGCCATGTACCGCTGGTGGCCGACATCCATTTCCTGCCCGCCGCGGCGATGGAGGCCGTGGAGCACGTCGAAAAAGTGCGGATCAATCCCGGCAATTACGCCGACAAGAAGAAATTCGCGGTGCGGGAATACTCGGACTCGGACTACGAGGTGGAGCTGCAGCGGCTGCACGACGCGTTCTCCCCGCTGGTGAAGCGCTGCCGCGAGCTCGGCCGCGCCCTGCGCGTCGGCACCAACCACGGATCGCTCAGCGACCGTATCATGAACCGCTACGGCGACACGCCACTGGGCATGGTCGAGAGCGCGCTCGAGTTCCTGCGCATCGCCGAGGCGCACTCGTTCCAGGACATCATCCTGTCGATGAAGTCCTCCAACCCCAAGGTCATGATCCAGGCCTACCGGCTCCTGGTGCAACGCATGGCCGAAGAGGACATGCACTACCCCCTGCATCTCGGCGTCACCGAGGCGGGCGACGGCGAGGACGGCCGCATCAAGAGCGCGATCGGCATCGGCTCCCTTCTGCTGGACGGTCTCGGCGACACCATCCGCGTGTCCCTGACCGAGGACAGCGTGTACGAGATCCCGGTGGCGCGCGCGATCGCCGACAAGGCCATGAGCCGCTGGCGCGGGCAGGGCGATTCCGCGACGCCGCCCGACGCGATCGATCCGTTCAGTTTTGGCCGCCGGACTTCCCTGCCGGTCGATTTGAGCCCCCGCTGCCGCGTGGGCGGTGACCAGCCGCCCCGCGTCATCGTGCGGGTGGCGTCGGCCTCCGAACTTCCCGCCGCCGCCGCGGCCCTCGCCTCCTCCCGGCTCGTCGACACTCCCGCGGAAGGGCTGCTTGTGCCCGTCGCCACGCCCGGCGACCTCGCGGAACTCTGCGCGACCGCGGCGCGGACCGTCCTGCCGGCCGAATTCCTGGTTCTGGAGATCGCCCCCGCTCTCACTCCCGACATCCTGCAGCCGATGCTTGCGCTCACCCGCGGGAAAATCGTCCTCCTGCGGCGGTTCACCGGCGCGGAGGCCGGCACGCTCGCGGATTTCGCCTCGCTGGCGACGCGGCACGGCCACTACTTGGCCTGCGAAACCGAGGCGGCCGATATTCCAAGATTCGTGCCGGTGATCACGGGGCCGGACGGAACCCGCCTCTGGTTCACCCTCGGGACCTCCGCGGTTGATGGCGACCTCGCGCACCCCGCGGGCCGCTATCGCCGCCTGGCGGAGGCGCTCCGTGCGGCGGACTGCCACGCTCCGGTCTGGATCCGCAACACCGCCGGAACGGCCGTCCACCACGATCCGACTTTTCTTTCCCGCCTGCTGGAGGCGTCGTTCCTCACAGGCACCCTGCTTTGCGACGGCGTCGGCGACCTCGTGAGCGTCGAGACCGAGGTGGATCCGGTCCGGGCGACACGCCTCGCCTACAACGTCTTGCAGGGCGCGGGGGCCCGCATCTCGAAGACGGAGTTCGTGGCGTGCCCCAGTTGCGGCCGCACCCTCTTCGACCTCCAGACCACCACGCAGCGCATCCGCGCTCAGACCGGCCACCTCAAGGGAGTGAAGATCGCGATCATGGGCTGCATCGTGAATGGTCCGGGCGAGATGGCCGACGCCGACTTCGGCTACGTCGGCGGCGCACCGGGGAAGATCAACCTCTACGTCGGCAAGACCTGCGTGCAGTACAACATCCCGCAGGCCGAAGCCGACGCGCGGCTCATCGCCCTCATCCGCGAGCACGGCAAGTGGGCCGACCCGGCGCCCCTCGCTCCCTGAGCCCCCCGCGTATCCGGCGGCGTGATTCTCACCACGTATCGGTGTTATGCTTACGCCTGGATCAGGCTTTCCGAGCCTTTTCCGGGAGCTCTGGTTGAACAAATCCCCTTCCAAGGCGAAACGGCGACGGACGCTTGGCTCCCGCGCGCCGAGGCAACAAAAAATCCGCGGAACTTATGCCCAGCGCGGTGTGAACAAGTTGTCGGGAAGTTCACCTTGAAACGATTTTTTGGTTCACAGTTAGTGCGTCCTTCGCCAGTTCTTCCGACCCGTTCGTTCGTTCCTTCCCATGTCCTCGAGCTCACCCTTTGCGGTAGCTGCAGTGATCGTACCCGTTAGCTTCTAGCCATCAACGTCTTACACTCTTATCGTCGGCCCTTGGTCCGCGGTTGATGGCCCTCCACGAATTTTATCACGGCAGCAAGGCAGCGGTTGGTCCCGGGCGGCATGTCAGGAGCGCTTCGGCGGCGTCGTGTGAATAAACCCGCGCCCAACTGACCGTCCATGCCCTCCGCCGTCCTTTCCCCCAGCTTATGGGAGACCGTGAAGTGCGACTTCAAGTCGCTCTTCCCGGAGGACGTTTTTCAGATGTGGTTCGAGCCGGTCGTGTGCCTCGAGTCGTCGGCCGACACGATCACCCTCGGGGTTCCGAACGACTTCGCGGCGATCTGGATCCATGACAACTACCTTGACCTGATCTCGCAGCGCCTGCGGCTGACGGCAGGCCGGATGGTGAACGTCCGCCTGCGCAAGATGGAAGCCGGCGGCCAGGCAGCCGCGTCCTCCTCCCGCGGCCAGAATCGAGTCGAAGCCCCGGCCCCCAAGCCGCGAGCCACCGCGCCACGCCGGCCGGCACGGGCCGACGACCGCTCCGCGCCCACCGGCTCGCTCAACCCGCGCAACACCTTCGAGACGTTCGTCGTCGGCTCCAACAATCAGATGGCCCACGCCGCGGCCCTCGCCGTCGCGCAGGCCCCCGGCCAAGCCTACAATCCGCTGTTTCTCTACGGCGACACCGGTCTGGGGAAAACCCACCTGATGCACGCGATCGGCCACGCCGTGCTGCGCGCCAACCCCGACGCCCGCGTCGCGTACCTCTCGACCGAGAAGTTCACCAACGAGTTCATCCAGGCGCTGCAGGAGAACGCCCTCACCCGCTTCCGGCAACGCTACCGGAGCGTCGACATCCTCCTCATCGACGACGTGCAGTTCCTCACGGGCAAGGAGCGCATCCAGGAGGAGTTTTTCCACACCTTCAACGACCTGTTCGAGTCGGGGAAGCAGATCGTCCTCACCAGCGATCGTCGCGCGAGCGAGATCCAGAAACTGGAATCACGCCTCGTTTCCCGTTTCGAGTGGGGACTGCCCGCCGACATCCAGGCGCCCGACCTCGAAACCCGTTTCGCCATCCTTCGCGCCAAGGCCCAGCAGCTGAACTGCACGCTGCCCGAGCCCATCCTCGGCTTCATCGCCCAGCATATCACGCGCAACATCCGCCGGCTCGAGGGCGCGCTCCTCAAGGTCTCCAGCTACTCCGCCCTCACCAGCAAGCCGATCGACCTGCCCACCGCCGAGCGCCTCCTGCACGACGTGCTGATGGAGCAGGCCCAGAACGTCCTCACGATCGAGACGATCCAGAAGCGCGTGGCCGATCACTTCCAGATTCGCCACAGCGACATGACCAGCAAGCGGCGGCCCAACAACATCGCCATCCCGCGCCAGATCGCGATGTACCTCGCCCGCACGCTCACCCGGCACTCGCTCCAGGACATCGGCGACGCGTTCGGCGGCCGCGACCACGGCACCGTGATCCATGCCTGCAAGGCCGTGGACAACATGATGGAACAGGACGCCGCCACCCGCGGAAGCGTCGAGTTCCTCAAGTCCCAACTCTCGCGCTAGGCGCGGTCTCACGCCGCCGGGCGCTTGCCAGCCGCCGCCTCCGTGGCGAGACTGCGCTCTTACACGACCATCCCATGACTCTCACGCCCGAGCAGAAGAAGACCGTGACCGAATGGGTTGCCGCCGGCGAAGGCCTGTCGGCGATCCAGACCAAGCTGCGGGACCAATTCCAGGTTTCCCTCACGTACCGAGATGTACGCTTCCTCGTCGACGACCTGAACCTGGACCTGAAGGACGCCGCCCCCAAGGTCGACACCACCGACGTCACGAAGGCACCGCCGCCCCCGGCCGCCAAACCCGCCGCCGCGCCGGAAAAGAAGGGTTTCTTTGACAAGGCCAAGGAAAAGCTCGGTCTCGCAAAGGATGAGCCGACCGTGGAGGAACCGGGCATGGACGAGGGCGATCTGCCGCCCGAAGAACTCGAAGAGGCCGTTCCCGCCGGGGGAGTCACGGTTTCGGTCGACAAGGTCACGCTGATTCCCGGAGCGGTCGCGAGCGGCACCGTCACCTTCAGCGATGGCGTCACCGGCAAGTGGATGGTCGACCAGTACGGTCGGCCCGGCTTCACGCAGATCAGCCAGGACGGCTACCGGCCGAAGCCTGCCGACGCCCAAGCCTTCATGCAGGAACTCAGCCTCGCCCTGCAGAAGCAGGGATTCTGAACGGCAGCGCGGCCGATCAGCCGGCCAAAAGTCGCTTGAGCTCAGCCTCGTCGATGACGAGCACGCCGAGGGACTTCGCCTTTTCCAGTTTCGACCCGGCGTCATCGCCGGCCAGCACGTAGTGGGTTTTTCGGCTGACGCTGCCGCTGACCTTCCCCCCGGCGGCCTCGATCATCGCGGTCGCAGCCTCGCGCGAGAGGGTCGGCAAAGTGCCCGTCAGCACAAAGGTCTTACCGGAGAAGACCGTTCCGGAAACGGCCGGCGCGGCCGGCTCGACCCCCGCGGCGCGTAACGCCTCGAGAAGAGCTAGGTTTTCGGGAGCCGACACCCAGCTGCGGACCGCCGCCGCCGTTTTCTCGCCGAAGCCATCGATGCGCACGAGTTCGGCCTCGCTCGCGGCGGCCAGAGCCTCGAGCGAACGAAAAACCCGCGCCAGGTCCTTCGCCGCGGCCGCGCCGACCTGAGGGATGCCGAGACCGTTTATGACGCGCCAGAGATCCGCCCGGCGCCGCGCGTCGATCGCCGCGATCAGGTTAGCCGCCCACACCTCGCCGGATTTTTTGAGCGGAAGCAGGTCATCAAGCCGCAGCCGGAACACGTCGGGAATGGAGTGAATGATGCTCCGCTCCAAAAGGAGCGCGACGACCTCCTCGCCGAGCCCGTCGATGTCGACGCCGTTCTTGGACGCGAAGTGCTCGATCCGGCGCCGAACCTTCTCCGGGCAGGCGGGGTTGGGACAACGCCACACCACCTCGCCCTCGCCCCGCACCGCGGCCGTGCGGCAGGCGGGACACGAGGTCGGAAACGCGTACGGTGCGGAGCCAGCGGGGCGTTGCTCGACGAGCACAGCCACGACCGCGGGAATGATCTCGCCCGCCTTCTCGACGAGCACGGCGTCGCCGATCCGGACATCCTTGCGCGCGATCTCGTCCGCGTTGTGCAACGTGGCGCGCTTGACGGTAGTACCGGCCAGGAAAACCGGCTCCAGCTCCGCGACCGGAGTGAGCGCACCGGTGCGCCCGACCTGGATCGTGATGTCGCGCACGCGGGTCTCGGCGCGATCGGGGGCGAACTTGTAAGCGCAGGCCCAGCGGGGGGAAAGTTTGCGGGCCGCCTCGGCCTGCCCCTCAGCCGTCATGCCGCGGAAACCGATCTTCGGGTGGCGCTGCTGCTCGAAGGAGTCGAGCTTCACCACCGCACCGTCGGTCGCGTAGACGAAACCCCGGCGGAGAACGTCGAGTTCGCCGATTGCCGCCCAGACGGCGTCGATTCCGCGAACGGACCGGAAGGCCTCGATGACTGGCAGACCCCAGGCCCGCAGCAGCGCGTGGTACTCGGTCTGCGACGCACAGAAGGCGGACGACTGGAAGCCAAGCCCGTAGAGAACGATCTCGAGGCGGCGAGCGGCGACGAGACGGGAATCGAGTAGCTTGAGCGTGCCGGCCGCGAGGTTGCGCGGATTGGCGTAAGGGGCCTCCCCCGCCTCCTCCTGAACCTGGTTGATCCGGCGAAATTCCTCCTCGCGCAGGTAGATCTCACCGCGGATCTCGATCACATTCGGCGCGCCCTCCCCTGCCAGCGTATCGGGCAGACCGCGGATCGTGCGCACATTGGCGGTCACATCGTCACCCTCCTCGCCGTCGCCACGAGTCACGGCGCGCGTGAGGCGGCCGCGCTCGTAGGTGAGGCTCACCGCCACGCCATCGATCTTCGGCTCCACCGTGTAAGCGAGTTCGTCCGCGCCCAGCGCCTTGGCGAGTCGCGCGTGGAATTCGCGCATTTCCGCCTCGTCGTAGGTATTGTCGAGCGTGGTCATCGCCAGCCGGTGCTTCACGCGGGCAAAGCCCTCGGCGCGGTCGTCACCCACGCGCGCGGTGGGAGTCTCGGCGCCGGCCGCCGCGGCTTCCTCCGGAAACCGCGCCTCAAGCGTGGCCAATTCGGCCTTCAGGCGATCATAATCGAAATCGGCGATCTCCGGCCGCGCCCGACGGTAATAAAGCTCGTCGTGACGCGCCACCTCGACGCGCAGCTCGGCGATGCGTGGGCGGGCCTGATCGGGCGACATGGGGTCGATTCTCGCGCCGGCGGCCGGCGCGTCCAGCCTGCGCTCGAGGGCAATTCGCACCCTGACCCTCAGGGCGACGAACGCACGGAAGCCAGCCACGCGGAAATCTGCGCGTCGCCCGGTCGCTGCTGGAGCGCGTTCTCAAGCGCACGGACGGCCTCGCCGCGCCGCCCGAGTCGGGCAAGCACCAGGCCGAGTTGCGCCAAGGCGTCGGCATGGCGGGGCTGCAGTGCGATCGCGCGCCGGAAACCCGCGGCCGCCTCCTCGAGTTTCCCGTCCTGCACCAGCAGGCTGCCGACCAGGAAATGCGGGTGCGCCTCGCGCGGATTAAGCTCCGTGGCCCGTGTGTAATGGCGGAGCGCGCTGGCGCGGTCGCCGAGCATGGAGCAAACATTACCGAGATTATTATGCGCTCCGGCGTTGCCGGGCGCGAGGGCCAGCAAGCGTTCGAGGCGGACGCGCGCCTCGTCCGGCTTGCCGCGCATCGCGAGCACGACGGCGGAGCCGTTGAGGGCATTGGCGTGGTCGGGGTAACGCGCGAGCACTTGGTCGTAGAGCGCCGTGGCCTCATCGAGCTGGTTCAAGTCGGAGAGCGCGTTCGCGAGGTTATTGGTCACCTCGGGATTTAACGGTTGCGCCACGAGGGCGCGGCGGAAAAGCGGCACGGCCTCGGCCGGACGTCCCAGCTCGTTGAGGGCATGCCCGAGGTTGTTGTTGGCGTTCATGTAGTCGGGCCGGATCGCCAGCGAAGCCCGGTAGTCCGCGAACGCCTCATCCACGCGACCCGCCTTGTAGCGGTGCAGGCCGCGGTTGTCGTGGGCGAGGTAGTTGCCCTCGGTGGCCTCGATCGCGCGCGTGAACAAAGCCTCCGAATCGCGCCATACCGCGATCTGGCTCCACGTGAGCGCCGCGCAGCCCAGCAGGACCGCAAGGCCGGCCGCACCCCAGATCCTCCGCGAGGCCGCGGCCGCTGCCGTGGCCACGCTCCAGCCGGCTGCCACCTGCACACCGACGATCGTGAGGTAAGTGTACCGATCGGCCATCGATTGCAGCCCAACCTGCACGAGGCCGATCACCGGCACCAGCGTGCCGAGGAACCAGAACCAGCCGACCGCGATCCACGGCCGCCGGCGCAACTGCCAGATCGCCGCCCCGGTGAGGGCGCCCACGACCAGCAATGCCGCCACCACTTTGCGCGCGGGCCAGGATCCCGGATGCGGGTACAGCACGGCGAGATCGACCGGCAGCAGGAACGTCCCGAGGTAGCGCACGACCGCGATGACCGCGTTGCCCAGGCGATCGCCCAGCGAAAGCTGGGCCGTCACCGAACCGCCCGCCTTCTGCACGTGGTAGGTGACCACCGCCGAGGCGATGACAAGGGCGAAGAAAGGCAGCTTCTCCACCACCAGGCGTGCCCACGCTGATCCCGCGCCCCGCGCCAGCTCGACCCGCCGGAGCGGCCAGAAATCGAGCAGCAGCAGGAGACACGGCAGGGTGACCAGCATCGGCTTCGCCATCAGGCCGAGCGCGAAGGCCGCCAGCGTGGCGGAGTAGGCGGCGAACCACGGCCGCCCCTCCCGACGGCGCCGCGCGTAGCCTCCGTAAAGCCAGAGGACGGCGAAAAAGAAGAAGCCGCTGAGCACGTCTTTGCGCTCGGAGACCCACGCCACCGACTCCACCCGCAGGGGATGCCACGCGAACAAAGCCGCGCAGAACGCGCTGCGCCACACGGCTCCGGTGAGACGGTGCAGCGCAAGGAAGGCCAGCGCCGCGTTGAGCGCGTGCCACAGGACGCTCGTGGCGTGGTGCCCGCGCGGATCGAGCCCGAAGAGCGTGACGTCGAGCTGATGCGAAAGCCACGTGAGTGGGTGCCAGTTCGAAGCCACCCCTGCCGTGAGCGCCCAGCGGACGCCCTCTGCGGTGAGCCCACCCTGGACCTGCGCATTTGCCGTGACGTAATCGGGATCGTCGTAGTTCACGAACCCATTCCCGATCGCCCGAGCGAAAATCAGGAAAGTGAGAAGGGCCAGACCGGCCCCGATAACCCAAGGCCGACGACTCGGGTTTTCCGATGAAGTCATCGGGCGGAACGCTGCAACGCGACGCCGATGGTTTCAACCCGCCGGTGCCGGGCCACGGACGCAGGCGGCGCACGCCGGACAATACCAGGGCCGCACCCGCGAGATTCCCGGACGAGGCGCGAAGCCGACTGGATTCGTCCCGGCACCCTCAGGGTTTCAGAGGATGCTCCTTCAGAATCTCCTCCACGGTGTAGAAGTTGATCCGGTCCTTGGTGGACTCGCGCACCTTCCGCACCTGCTCGGAAGTGATCAGGTTGCCGTTGTTGCCGAAGGACAGGCGCACATAGCTGACGACCGCAGCCATTTCGTTGTCGTTCAGCAGACCGCCGAAACCCGTCATCGGCGGGACCCCCTTGCTGGGATCATAGGTCACGCCGTTGACCTCCATCGGCCCCCAGATGCCCTTGAGCACGATTTTGATCAAACGCTCGTCGTCATCGATCCAAGACGACTTCTCGAGCGGGGGATAAACACCGGCGAGACCCTTGCCGTTCGCCTGGTGGCAGGTGGCGCAATGCGCATCCCGCAGATAGACCTCCTTGCCGATGCGGTAGACGCGGTTCTCCTCGCCCTCCAGCGGACGCGTCGGCCCAAAACTCTGGTCGGCCTCCGATTTGGGCGCCTTGGGAAAATCGTAGGTGCCCGCGAAGTACGCCGCGGCGCCCGGATTTGCCGCCAAGTCGACGCCACCGGCGGCCTTCAGGGCCTCCGCGTCGTCCTTCAGGGTGTGCTCGAAGATCTGTTTGGTGACCGGACCCGACCACGCGTCGAGCGGCGACTGCAAGGCCTCCAGCCCGATGCGGGCCCCGTCAGTGTTGTCGATCCACGAGGCGGCGACGGTGGCCTCGAGCCGGACCCGCGGATGCGGATCGCGGGCGGCTCGGAGCAACAGCGCCGTGGCGTCGGGAACCCGGTCGTGGGCGAAGCGCAGCACACTGGCGGCTGCGGCCCGGGCCTCGTGACGCTGCGCTCCGAGCAGTTTCGCGATCAGCCCGCCATCGGGCTGGTTCTGCGCCCAAGTCGCCCAAAGCGCCTCGCAAAGGTGATGCTCGTAATCGGCATCAGCGGGGTTGAGCGAGGCGACCCACGCGCGCACCGCGGGGAGGACCTCGGCCGCAGGCCGGCCGCGCAGCTCGCGGCGGGTGCGGTAGCGCGTGCGATACTCCGGCAACTTCAGGTTCTCGAGCAGCTCGGGAATGGGCGCGCCGGCGACCTTGGACGGCTTGACCAGCGGACGGCCCGGGTAGGTGATGCGGTAGATGCGACCATGGTCATGGTCGCGGTTCGGATCGCGGGCGTTGTGCTGCATGTGGCCGATCAACGCGCTGTGCCAGTCGACGAAGTACAGTGACCCGTCCGGCGCGAACTCGAGATCCACCGGCCGGTAGTTGGGATTGTTGCCCGAGACGAGATCGCCGGCCAAAGAGCCTAGGAATCCCGCGCCGTCGTCCCGCACCGAAGCGAGCGAGATCCCGAGAAACCCGATGCTGTTGCAGATCATGAACTGCCCCTGCAGGTGATCGGGGAAGTGGCGTGAGGACACGAACTCCGAGCCGGACGTCGGCCGTGAACGCTTCGGCACAAAGGTCCGCGTCTTCGCGATCTCGACGCCGTAGGGCATCTTCGCCGAGAGCGGCAGGCCCCACCAATTGAGACCGTCGGAGGCGTCGGAGATGAAGCACTGCTCCCAGTGGTCGAAGGCAACGCCCCACGGGTTGTTGTAATCGGCCTGACTGTAGCGCTCGAGCCGGAAGCTCTTCGGATCGAAGCGCCATACGCCGCCGTCGTTGCAACGGCGCGGGCCGTAGGGAGTCTCGACTTGCGAATGCAGGAACCGGCCCTCGCACAGGTAGAAGGCGCCCGAGGCGTCGGACGTGAAAGCCGAGATCGCGTGGTGCGTGTCGTGGGTGTCGAAGCCGTGCAGTAGCATCTCCATGCGATCCGCGCGGTCGTCGCCGTTCTCGTCGACGAGCAGCACGAGATTCGGCTCCTGCGCCACATAGACGCCCTCGGGGGCGAACTCGAAACCGATCGGGAGATGGAGACCGTCGGCGAACACCGTCTGTTTGTCCGCGCGGCCGTCGCCGTCGGTGTCCTCGAGGATCAGCAGCTTGTCGTTGGGCTTCGGGTCGCCCGGGCGCCAATGCGGATAGCTCGGCATGACCGCCACCCAGAGGCGCCCGCGGTTGTCGAAAGACATCTGCACCGGGTTCGCGAGGTCGGGGAACTCGTTCTCGGACGCGAACAGCTCGAGCTTGAAGCCGTCCATCATCTTGAGGTCGGCCATCACCTCGCGGCCGCCGCGGTACTCGATGGTGCCCATCGCGCCGCCAGGTTTGAAGTTGGTGGGAACCGGCGGGAGGGCGTGCGTGCGGCGGTCGTCGACCGCGAGGTCACGCTTCCGGCCGGAAACGACGTCGTGGATCAGGGTGTCGCGCAGCGCCATCATCTCGCGAGTCTTGCGCACCTCGTCGGGATAATTCTGCGGGCCGTAGGGCTGGTAGCGCTGGCCGTGGGTGTGGACGCCGTTGACGAGGGTGTAGTCGTTGTTCCAGAGCCAGTCCTTCTCCTTGACGGCGGCATTCACGAGGGCGGCGTCGGCCTCCGACCGCCCGGCCGGCGCCGCACCGTAGACACCATCGGCGAGCAGAGCGGCCAGTTCGCGGTAGCCCGCCTCCGTGGGGGCGAAGCCGTTGATCGTGAACGGACGCCCGGGACGCTCGTAACGCGCCTTCGTTGGCGCGAAAAGATCGATGAAGGTGAGCCGGTGGCGGGCGGCGACGCGCCCGATGGCGGCGGCGTAGAGCGCGAGGTTGGCGTTTTCCCGGCGGCCGTCGGGCAGGTCGCGCGTCGCGGAGAGGTCCTCGAACGCGATCGGCGAAACGAGCACCAGGCGCGGCGCGCTGCGGCCGTTGTAGGCCTGCGCCAGCGTGTGCCGCACCCATGCGTCCATCTCGGCCTCGAAATTACCCACGCGATCCGGGCCGTCGAAGGACTCGTTGTAGCCGAAGAAGGCGACGATCGTGTCCGCTTGGAGGTGGGTCAGCCACTGGTCGGGCGTGGGGAAGAATCCCTTGCCGTTGTGCGAGGCGTACTCGGGACGGAATTTTTCGGCTCCCGGAAAAGCCCACTGTGAGACCCGCGCGGGATGCGGCCGGAAGGCGGGCGTGTCCCCGGGACGACCCATGTTGCGCACGATGAGCTTTTTTCCGGGGAAGCGGAGATGCAGCTCCGTCTCAACGCGCCCGTAGTAGACGTCGCGTTCCGCGAGACCGTTGCCGAGCAGGACCACCCGCTCACCGCCCGCGGGAGCCGCGACCCCTTGGGGCCGCGCCGTGGTCGCGGCCGAGGGCAGAGGCAAATCAGCGTGCGGTCCAACGACCGGCTTGGTGTCAGCCTGTTTGGCGGCGGCTTTGCCCCCCTTGCCCTTCCGGGCGGCGGGCGGCGCCGACTGGCTGGCGGAAGGTGCGTCAGCTGCCAGACCGGCAACCGAGCAAAGCAGCAAAACAGGGAACAAGCGCGCGAACGTCTTCATGGGGGAGGACCGGAAAGTCCTTCCTCGTTACCGCGCGGCCGGGACCGAGTCGAGACCGACCAGACCGGAGAGAGCCCGCTAGAAGAACTTTTTCGCTTTCTCGAAGAACGAGCGCGAAGTCGGCTCGGCGGCGTCGCCGCTGACGCGCGCAAACTCCTCGAGGAGACGGCGCTGCTCGGAGGAGAGGGCCGTCGGCACCTCCACCTGCACCCGCACGAGTTGGTCCCCCTGGGCGCCACCGCGCAGGCTGGGCATACCCCGGCCGCGGAGCCGGAACGTGGTGCCGCTTTGCGTGCCGTGCGGGAGCTTGAGCGCGGCCTTGCCCGACAGCGTGGGGACCTCGATCGATCCGCCGAGGGAGGCGAGCGTGAACTTGATCGGGATCTCGCAGAAGAGATCGTCGCCCTGCCGCTCGAACAGCTCATGCTCCTTTACCGAGAGCACGATATAGAGGTCGCCCGGCTGGCCGCCCGCGAGACCGGCCTCGCCGTTGCCGCTGGAGCGGAGCCGGGAGCCGGTATCGACGCCCGGCGGGATGCGCACGTTGAGCTTGGTGCTGCGGGCGACCCGGCCCTCGCCGCGGCAACCGGAGCAGGGCTTCTCGATGCGCGTGCCGGCTCCGCCGCACGACGGACAAGTCTGCGTGAAGGTGATGATTCCACCGGAACGGCGCACCTGGCCGGCGCCCCGGCAGGTCGCGCAGGTGACCCGCTTCGAACCCGGCTCCGCACCGGAGCCGTCGCATCGCTCGCAGGCCATCTGCTTCCGGAAGGAAATTTCCTTTTCCACCCCGCGAGCGGCCTCCTCGAGCGAGATTTCCAGGTCGTATCGCAAATCCGCGCCGTCCCGACCGCCTCCCCCGCCCCCGCCACCGAACATCTCCTCGAAAATCCCGCCCCCGCCGCGGCCGCCCTGCTGACCGAAAACCTCGCGGAAAATATCGAACGGGTCATGGAATCCACCTCCGCCCATCCCGCCACCGCCGCGCGGGCCGGCGGCGCCCGCGCCACCCTCGAAGGCCGCGGGACCATAGCGGTCGTAGGCCGCGCGTTTCTCGGCGTCGCTCAGCACCTCGTAGGCGTGGGAAACCTTTTTGAACATCTCCTCCGCAGCCTTGTCCCCGGGATTCTTGTCCGGATGGAACTGCACCGCCTTCTTGCGGTACGCCTTCTTCAGCTCCTCGGCGGAGGCCGACTTCTCGACGCCGAGCAGGTCGTAATAGTCTTCTTTGGCCATGGTGGTGGGCAGGGCGGCCGGTTCAGACCGCCGCGGCCTCCTTGGCCGGGCCGCTGGACACGATCACCGAGGCCGGCCGCAGAAGCCGGCCGTTGAGGGAGTAACCGACGCGCACCACTTGCACGACGCTCTCCTCCTTCACCTCGGAGGAGGCCTGATGGGAGATGGCCTGATGCTGGTGGGGGTCAAAGGCCTGACCGACCGGGTTGACCTCCTTTAGTCCGTGACCGGCGAGGGCGGTTCGCATCTGGGTCAAAACCATCTCAACACCGTCGGCCACGCCCTTGAGCTCCGCGCCCGGCTGCCGCGCGGCCGCGGCGGCCATCGCGAGAGTGTCGAGCACCGGAAAAATGTCCTCGAGGACCCGGCCCGTGGCGGCGGTGCGCAGCTCGTCCTTCTCGCGCAGCGCCCGGCGGCGGAAATTCTCCAGATCGGCGGCAGTGCGGAGGAAGCGGTCGTAGTGCGCGGCGGATTCGGCTTTGGCGGCGGCGAGTTGGGTGGGAAGGTCGGGCGCGGCCTGAGCGGCGCCGTCGGCGGGCTTCGTCTCGGCCGCCGGGTTGGGTGAGTTCTCCTGTTTCTCGGTCTCGGGCATGGGAAAAAGAGGACGAAGTAACCAGCCGTCGCGTGAATCTTCAAGCCGCGCCTTCCGTCCGTTGCGCGCTTGTTTCCCGCGAACGCCGTGCGGAAAGTACCGCATGTCCTCCGCGGTCCCGCCCTTCCCCCGCACCGCCCTGCTCGCCGCCAGCCTCCTCGGCGGAACGGGCGTCGCCCTTGGCGCACTCGGCGCGCACGCCCTCAAGGCGAAGCTGCTGGAGCGCGGCATGACCGGTGTCTGGGAAACCGCCGCGCAGTACCACCTGTTTCACGCGGTCGCGCTCCTCGGATGGGCGGCGTGGAGCCGTCAACAGAACGGAACCGCGTCGGTCGCGCCGGACTGGGTTACTCGACTCTGGGTGGCCGGCGTCGTTCTCTTCTCGGGTTCCCTCTATTGGCTCGCGGCCGGCGGACCGCGCTGGCTCGGTCCTGTGACTCCCCTGGGCGGAGTCGCCCTGATCGCGGGCTGGGCGCTGGTCGCGCGGCAGGCTATCCCCCGCCGTAAGCACGCATGAACCCCGCTCTGCCGTTACCCGAGGACCTGCGGGCGATGCTGCACGCGGTGCGACGGCATGGCCGTCCGCGTATCGTCGGGGGCGGCGTGCGCGACTGGCTGCTGGGACTGCCTTCAAAGGACCTCGACGTCGAGGTCGGCGGGGTGGACTTCGAAACCCTGCACCGGGATTTGGAGCCCTTCGGCGCGACCGACATCGTGGGCCGCAGCTTCGGGGTGATCAAAGTGCGGAGCCGCGCAACCGGCGAGGAGTATGATTTTTCCCTGCCGCGACGGGAATCGAAGACCGGTTCAGGCCACCGCGGCTTCGCGGTCGCGCCCGACCCCGGACTCGATGACGCCGCTGCGGCGGCGCGCCGGGACTTCACCCTCAACGCGATCGCCGTCGATCCCTTCAGCGGAAGCCTGATCGACCCCCACGGCGGGCAGGCTGATCTGCGCGCGCGCGTGCTGCGCCACACGAGCGCGGCGTTCACCGAGGACCCGTTGCGGGTCCTGCGCGCCTTCCAGCTGGCGGCGCGGTTCGAGCTAACGCTCGCGCCCGAAACGGTGGCGTTGTGCCGCGGGATCGCGGACTCCTTCGCCGAGTTACCCGTGGAGCGCGTGTGGGGTGAATGGGAAAAGTGGGCCTTGAAGGCGACCCGCCCGTCGCGGGGACTGCAGGTTCTCGAGGAGACGGGTTGGATCGCGCACTTTCCGGAGATCGCCGCGCTGCGCGGCACGCCGCAGGACCCGGAGTGGCATCCTGAAGGGGACGTCTTCACGCACACCGGCCATTGCCTTGACGCCCTGGCCAAGGCGGCCGCGTGGCGGGATGCGGACCCCTCACGGCGCGAACGCCTGATGTTCGCGGTGCTCGCGCACGATTTCGGCAAACCGGCGACGACCGTGCTGGCGGAGAAGAAAGGTCGCCAGCGCTGGATCAGCCCGGGACACGAGGCGGCGGGGGGCGATCCCGCGGTGCGCCTGCTGCGACGGATCGGGGCCCCGCTGCGGCTGGATGACCCGGTGCGGGCGCTCGTCGTCAATCATCTCGCACACTTCAGCGGGCAGGAGGAACTATCTCCCTCCGCCGTGCGCCGGCTGGCGCGACGCCTGGCGCCGGCGACGATCGAGGAGCTGGCGGCGGTGATGCGGGCCGACGCGGACGGACGTCCGCCCTTGGCGACGCCGGAGGTTCACCGGCGAATCGACGCACTCGTCGCGCAGGCGCGCACGCTGAAGCTGGAGCGGCTCGCGCCCCGGCCGGTGTTGCTGGGACGCCACCTCATTCAGCTCGGACTTCCGCCCGGACCGGCGATGAAAGTCATTCTCAATGCGGCGTTCGAGGCCCAGCTGGACGGAGCCTTCCGCGATGAGGAAGGCGCGCTGGCATGGGCGCGCCGCCGGTTGGAATCACCACCGGGCTGACCCGGCCCCGGCGAATCAGAAGGACCGGCGCGCGCTCAGGTAGGCGAAGCGACCGCCGGGCCGACCCACCAGACCCTGATTGTAACCGACGTTGGAATTATCGAGCGGCGGTTGGCGGTCGAACATGTTGTCCAGCCCGAGGGTGAGCCGCAGATCTCCGAGCTTGGAACGTTTGTCCCAACCGTAGCTCAGGCTGCTGCCGAAGGTGTGGTAGCGGTTTACCTCCCAACCGTCACGCGTGAGATCGCGATAACGGTGGATATAGGTGGACGACAAGCTCGCGGCCCAAGAGCGGTGTTGCCAGAACAGCGAGGATTGGCCGCGGTAGCGCGGCAGGCTGCGGCCGACGCTGCTCACCACCGGATCGTTTTGGAACCGGCGGGCCGAATAGAAGCCCATGTAGGTCCAGTTGCTGGAGAAGGAATAGCTCCCGAACCCGGAGGTCCGCAGACGGTAGCGGACCCCATAGTCATAGTAGCGCACCATCTGCTGGGCCAGGTTGACGGCCGAATCCGTGATGAAACGGATGCGCCCCGGCACGGTGACGGACTCACCGGGCTGGACCAGCCGCGTGACGCCGCCCGCGCCGGCGAGGATCGCGATTCCGGCCGTGGTGTTGTTGCGATAGGTCTCGGACTGCGGGTCGCGAACCACGAGATCACCCGTGCTGGTGAGTTCGTTCTGGCGGATGAACGTGGTGCCCAGGCCCGAGGTGATCAGGTTCCTCTGCTCGATGACCCCGTGGGTGAACTCGAGGGAAAGCCCGCGGAGCCAGCGGCCGGGAACGTCGAACACGAATCCGGTCTGCTTGGTGATGCCATCCTCGGGTTTCAGGTTCCGGTTGCCCGCCGTGCGCACGAGGCGCTGGTAGGTGCTGGCGTCGACCGGGTCCCCCGTGAGCGCCTGCGGCCGGCGGAGATCAGGCAGGCTGCTGACGAGACTCTCGCGCACACCGCCGTAAAGCTGAGGGAGGGTGGGCGAACGGAACGTCTCGCTGTAGGAGCCGCGCAGCAGGAAGTTGCGGGTCGGGCGGAAAGCCAGCCGGGCACCGGGCTTGATCCCGCTGTCGTACCCGTCGCTGAAGCGCTCAAAGCGGGCGGCTCCGCCCAACTCCACGCTGTAAAGAAAACGGTAACGCCCTTGTTTCACCAAGGGCATGCGCAGCTCCAGCGAGGCGGCGTCGACGGTGCGGCCCGCGTTGGTGGGATCGGCGAGCCGCACCTGGCCGATGATGTCATTGAGGTAGGTCGACTGGGGGTCGTTGGTGGAATTGAAGTGCTCGGCGCGATGCTGCAGCCCGGCGGCGGCGCCAACGCGGCCCCACGGCAGGGAGACGAGCTCGGTGGTGGTGACGCGGCCGTCCACCAGGGTGGTGTCGGCGTTACCCGACGCCGAGGTCACGGTCTTGATACTGTTGATCGTCGCGGGATCGTTCTTGAAGGAAGGTCCCCCGAAGATGTTGAGCGCGTCCGGCGTGCTCTTCGCCAGCGCGGCGCGGAGCTTGCTCTCGCTGATCGCGTTGAAGGTGTAGTCGATCGAGGAGTTCTTGGTGTAGGACCAGCCGAGGTCCCAATCGAAGCGGCCTAGGACCAGGCCGCGCAATCCGGCTCGGTAGCCCTCGGACTCGCTGGTGATACGCGCGATGCGCGGGCCGACCTCGAGCGGGCGGTAGGTGAACGCGACCGGGATGCCGAACGGGTTGTAGTAGTTGGAGGCGGGAACGAGGATGTCGTTGTCGCCCGCGGTCGAGGCCGGCGACGGCGCGAGGCGGGTCTCGGACTGGATGCGGCCCGCGAGAACGGCGGCCTCGAAGTTGATGTTCCAAGGAAGATCGTACCCGAGGCCCACGCTGATGTTCCGCGTCTGGCGCTCGGGCACGTTCCAGACGAAGGGCTGGAAATTGTAGGAGTTGCTGAATTCACCCGCCGGGTAGGCGCGAGGCACGAACTGCTCGGCGCTCGGCCGCGCGGGATTGCTGCCCCGCGGCACGGAAGCGTAGTTACCCGAGCTGCCGAGCGTGCCCGCGGCGACTCCGCCGGTTCCCGGCAGGAAGGTGGCGGCGGTCCCGGTGAGCGGGTTCCGGATGGCGGCGGCCGTGAAGCCGTTGTTCGCGAGCTGGGACGCCGTGGGAATACCAACGGTGGCGTACGGACCGGTGCCCGAACGCCCGTCGAACGCGCTGGTCGCGGTCGCGGTCGGCCGGAGGGCCGAGGCGTACTTCACCGCGTCGTAGGCGCGCCAGCGCTCGGTCTGATCCGCGTTGGCGGAGAACGGCTGGTCGGTCGCGGCGTTGGCGTGGCGCGACGTGTAGGAGGCGTTGACGTTGACGCGAAGCCCCTTGGCGCGCGTGCCGGCGAAGAGGGAGTACGACTGCTCGCCACCGTCGGTGTTGAAGTAATTGCCATAGCGCGCCGTCACCTCGAGTCCGACGTGATCCTTGCGGGTGATGATATTGATGACCCCCGCGGTGGCGTCGGACCCGTAGACCGCCGAAGCGCCGTCCTTCAGCACCTCGACGCGCTCGATGATCGAGACGGGAATGCGGTTGAGATCGACGAACACGGTGCCGCCACTGCTGATGCCGTTGGGGGCGACGCGCCGACCGTCGACCAGCACGAGGGTGTTGTTGGGCCCGAGGAAACGGAGGTCGATGGCGGAGGCGCCGCGCACGGCGGTGGTGGTGCCGCCCTCGTTGATGCCGAGGTTGGTGGCCTCGGGCATGTCGCGCATGATGTCGGTGAGGTTGTCCATACCCGACAGGGCGATCTCCTCGCGCGTGATCAGGCGCAGGGGGGACGGGCCCTCCATCTCCGCCTGCTTGATGAGGGAGCCGGTGACCTCGAATTTCTCGAGCTGGGTCGGACCGGAGGCCGGGGCGGACTGGGCGGCGGCGGGGGCGCACGCAAGCAGCGGGAGCAGGAAAAAACCGAGGACGGGACGCAACGACGGGGGATGGATATTCATGGGGAATGGGCCGCAGCCGGGGTGTTCAAGGGGCGAGCCGGCTGTTTCTGGGAACGGCGCAGCCTTGGCCGGCCGGAGCTCGCCGCGCAACGGAGAATTACCAACCCGGCCGGACCGGTCAGAATTCGCGGCGGATCCGCAGCGAGACGGTGCGGCCAAGGGCACCGGCGCCGTAGGCTCGGTCGTCGAAGCCCAGCACGAGAAAGCCGTTCGGGGGCGGCCGCTTGTCGAGCACGTTGGTGGAGCCGACGGTGATCGTGGTGCGTTTGAAGCCGCGGTAGGTCAAAGCGGGGCTGATGACCGCGTAGACGTTCTCGCCCCAGCCGGGGAAGATCGCCGTGGCCTGCCGGTCGTTGAAAAACTTCCCGATCACATCGGCGGAGATGCTCGCGCCCCAGTTGTTGCGACGCCATGAAACGCCGTAGTTGTAGCGCCACTCGACGTCGAAATAGAGCCCGGTGTTGTCGAAGAAACCAGCCCCCTGCCCCGCGTCCGATCCACGCTTCAGGATCTGCGTGGCGTCCGCGGTGAGGGTGAAGCTGCCGAGTCGCGAGGTTCGGAACGAGTAGCGCGCGCCGTAATCGATGCCGCGGAACAACTGCAGACCGAGATTGTTGGAGATCCCGTAGAGGAAAGAGATCGGGCCGGGATTCTGGGTGGCGTTGTCGCGCACGACGGCATTCGGGAAGAGTCGGGTGCCCTCCGCGCTCAGGAGATAGCTGGCGCCAAGCGTCGTGATGACATTGCGCACCTTGATGTCGAAGTGATCGACGCTGAGACTGAGGCCGCGGAGCGCGGGAACCTCGAAGACCGCGCCGGCGTACTGCACGGTGCCCTCCTCGGGCTTCAGGGCGGGGTTGCCGCCGACGAGCACCCGCAGCTGGCGGGCGCCGTCCTGGGGCCGCAACGGGTCGCTGATGCTCGCCGAGGTGACCGCGAACGACTGGGGCTGGTAGAGCTGCCCGATGTCGGGAGCCTTGAACGACTCCGACCACGAGCCGCGCAGCAGCACATTGACGAAACGATTGGCGGGCAGGCGCACCTTGCCGCTGTACTTCGGCTTGGTGGTCTCGCCGAAGTCGCTGTAACGCTCGTGCCGCACCGCGAGCTGGAACTCGAGCCACTTCCGCAGCGGCACCGAGGCCTCGAGGAAACCCGCGCTGATCCGGCGGCGGCCCTCGTAGGGCGTGGTGGCGGTGAATCCGATGAAGTTGTTCGGTTCCGGATTGGAGCGCAGGTGGTCGCGGCGGTGCTCGGCCCCGACGGCGAAGCCGAGGTCGCCGGCCCCAGCGAACGGCAGACGGAACAGGGCGCCGCTGAGGTTGGCGTCCCAAGTCAGTGATGAGATCCGACCGTCGAGACCGCGGGAGCGGGTGTAAAGGCGCGCCTCCAGATTGGGATCCTCGGAAGGGCCGAAGGGATTGAAGGCGGTGGCGCGCGTCGTGCCGTTGAGGGCGGCCTGGAGGTCAGCCGCGCGGATCAGGTCCGTGTCGCGCATGGTTTCGTTCTGGCCGTAGCTGACGCCGGTTTCCCAGCTCCACCCGCGGCCGATCGTGCCGCGGAGCCCGGCAAGCGCCGAGGCGGTGGCGGTCTTGACCTCGCGTGCCGGGCGGATCGTGCCGCGGAACGTCCATGGTGCGGACGTGGACGTGCCGGTGAGGGAAAGTCCGGTGGGATTGTAGGGATTGGTTGCGGGAAAGGTGATCCCGGCCAGCGACGTGGTGTAGCCGTAGGGCGTGAACTCGTAGTGGGTGAAACCGCGGTTGAACATGACCTGGCCGAAGGCGGTCACGCCGCCGCGGAGCGTGCGATTGACGCCGACGTATCCGCCGAAGCTCTCGCTCTCCGGGTAGATCATCGTGTTATTGGCGAAGTCGAGCCGGTTGGAGTTCGGGATGCCCGCGGTCGACGTGCCCACGTAGGTGAAACTCGCCTTGGTGGGACTGGCGGCGGGTTGGCCACCGTTGATGATGTAATATCCCGAGGCGGTGCCGAGGCCGGCGGCCGAGGCCTGCGCGGCGGTGAGCGCGAGGTAGCTTGGGCGGAAAATCGTGCTGTTCTGGTTGGCCCCTTTCACCCCGAGAAAGCGGAAGTCGGTCGTGGTCACCCCGAAATCGGAAAGAAAATTGGCGTTGCGGCTCTGGTAATTGAAGCCCGCGGTGATCTCCCAGCCGTCGCGCGCCAGACCGGTGAAGACGCTCAGCCGCCGACTTAACGTGTCGTGGCCGATGGTGTTCGAGAGGGAAAGATCCACCGAAGAGCCCACGTAATTCTTCCGCAGGATCAGGTTGTAAACCCCCGTGATCGCGTCGGAACCGTACAGCGCGGAGGCGCCGTCCTTGAGAAACTCGATCCGCTCGATGGCGGAGGCCGGGACACTGTTGAAGTTGAAGACCGTCTGGGGCGTGCCGCTGGCGCTGTTGGTAAGCGCATAGGGTACAGCGCGGCGGCCGTTGACCAGCGTGAGCACGCGATTGGAGCCCAACCCGCGGGGATTAACCGTGGATGCGCCGGTGATGAAGCTCGCGGTCGTGAACTCAGAGTTGGCGGTGGCGCTGTTGTAAGGGAGACTCTGCACGAACTCACCGAGCGTTGCGTAGCCCTTTTCCTCGATCCGCTCGGCCGTGAAGGTGATCACGGGCACAGGGGTCTCGTAATCGAGCCGCTTGACCCGCGAACCCGTCACCTCGAATGCCTCCAGCTTGGCCGGCCCCTCCGTGGCCGCGGGAGCGGGCGGCTGCTGCGCGCCGAGCGGGGCGATCAGGATCACGAACAGCGCGAGGCGCGCGAAGTCAGAGGGGCAGAGGACGCGTGGAGCCATGGGATAGGAGGGTTTGCAATGCATGGAAGCAGCCGGCGGGCCAGCGGCCAGCTTGTTCCAGAAAAGCAAAAAGGGGCGGCCCTCAGGCCGCCCCTTTGTTCAAACCCTCAGCCGGGGTTCGTTAGAACGTCTTCCGCAGGGAGACGTAGAAGAACTGGCCGACCGGACGGGAAACGTAGCCGCTCTCGTAACCGATCGAGTCGTAGTAGAGCGGCGGCCGCTTATCGAAGAGGTTGTCGGCACCGAGCGTGACGCGGGTGTTGGTCAGGAAGCCCAACGTGCCAGCCGGCAGGTCAACACCGTAGAACGCGTTGAAGGTCGAGTAGCTCTCGACCTCGTACCCGTCGCGGTTGATGTCGCTGTAGGGCCCGATGTAGTTGTTGGTGATACCGGCGCTGTGCTCCTTGCGGGTCCAGAGCAGGCTGGACTGCACGCGCACGCGCGGGAAGCCGTCACGGCCGGCCAGGTTCGCGGGATTCGACGTGCGGGTGAAGCCGTAGAACTTCAGGTAGGTCGCGTTGCTGCGAACGCTGAACTGACCGAAGTCGGTCGTGCGCTTGCGGTAGTTAACCTCGAAGTCGTAGCCCTCGACCTTTTGGAAGGCCAGATTCACGACACTGTCGGAGATGTACTGGATACGACCGGGGACAGTGACTGTCTGGCCGGGGGCCACGGGCGAGGTGGCGCCGTTCGGGCCCGACAGTACGTTGATCGGGGCCGCCGTGCGGTTGGTGTAGGTCTCGGAGGCCGCGTCACGGACGACGAGGTCGCTGGTGCCGCCGCCGACCTCGTTCTGGCGAATGAAACCGGTGCCGACGGAGGTGATGATGTTGGTCTGCTCGATGTGGAAGAAGGAGGCGCCGAAGGACAGCCCCTGCAGCTTCTTCAACGGAACCTCGTAGATGAAGCCGTACTGCCAGCCCTTCGCGAGCTCCGGGGTCAGGTTGGGATTGCCGCCAGCCTTCACGAGACGCTGCGTGGCCGCACCGTCAAAAGGATCGCCGGTGAGCGCCTGCGGGCGACGGAGATCGCCCAGGCCGTTGGGCAGAGACTCGCGTACGCCACCGTAGAGTTGCGGCAGGGTCGGGCTGCGGAAGGCCTCATTGTAAGTGGCGCGCACCACCAGAGACTTGTTCGGACGGTAGCGCAGGCCGTAGTACGGGGTGAGGCCGGAGGTGTAACCGTCGCTGAACTTCTCGTAGCGGCCGGCGACCGTCAGGTCGAGGCGGTTGACGAAATTAATCAACTCGGGCCGCACGAGCGGCGCGTTCAACTCGATCGCGCCGGACTTCACGGTCCGGCGAGCATCGGTGGAGTTGGCCAGCTTCACTTGGCCGATGATGTCATCGAGCGTCGTGGAGATGGCGTCGTTGGCCTCGCCGAACTTCTCCTTGCGGGTCTCGACGAGCAACGCGCTGCCGAGGGGGCCGGTGGGGAGCTGGGCAAGCTCGCCGGAAACTTGGGCGTGCCACAGATCCTGCGTCGAATAGCCACCCTTCTGGGTGGTCACGCGGATCGAATCCAACACCGAGGCCGGATTGCGGTAGGTGGCGCCACCGAAGATGTTGATCGCATCCGGCGTGTTCCGGGCCAGCGAGGCGCGCAAGCGGCTCTCCGAGATGGCGTTCTTGGTCTGATCCACGACCTTGTCGTTGTCGTAGGAGTAGTAGGCATCCCATTGCCAGTTGGTGCCGATGGAGCCCTTCACACCGAACACCATGCGGTAGGAATCGTTGGTGATGTCGGCCATGCGGGGACCGATGTCGACCGGACGGTAGTTGAACGAAACGTCGACGCCGAAGGGATTCCAGTAGTTGGTCTTCGGGACGATGATGTTGTTGTCACCCGCAGTGGAGATCGGGGACGGGGCGAGCTCGATGTGGGTCTTGTTGTTCTGGTAGGCGGTCTCGACGTAGAAGCTCGTGGTGGGCGTCATGTCGTACCGGAAGGTGGTGTTGATGCCGGTGCGCTCCGTCGAAGGAGTCAGCCACACGAACTCCTGGAAGTTGTACAAGTTGGAAGGATTACCCTGGGGAACGAGACGCTGCGGCTCGAAGGAAGCGGTCCCGGCGGCGCTGAACGACCCGCTCGTGGCGGAACGGAAGGGGGACGAGAAGCTCGGCGAGGCCGAGGCGAGCGTGCCCGCGGCGACGCCGCCCGTGCCGGGCAGTCGGGTGATGGCGGCACCCGGGGCGAGTCCGGGGATGTTGACGCCGTTCTGGCCGTTGATCTGGCCAGCGGCGGCGCCGGTCAGGCCGATACGGGCCTGCGGACCCGTGCCGGACCGGAGGTCGAAAGCACCGGCGGCGACATTGTCGGCGTAAGCCGCACCCCGGGCGGCGAATCTAGCCGAGAGGTCGGCGTTGTTGGCGAACGGGGTGTCTGACGCGCGGAGCGCACCGCGCTCGAAGTAGGAAATTCCTACCGTCGCGCTGGCCTTGCCCGCCGAGGCGCCACCGAAGAACGTCGCGGACTTCTCGTGGACATCGGTGCGGGGGGAATTGCCGTAACTAAAGCCGACCTCGGCGCCGTTGTAGTCCTTGCGCAGAATGACGTTGACCACGCCCGAGGTGGCGTCGGCGCCGTAAATGGCCGAGGCGCCGTCCTTAAGCACCTCGACGCGCTCCACCATGGCGATGGGGAAACGGTTGAGGTCGACGAACACCGTGCCGCCGGAGTTGTTGCCGGTCGGGGCGACGCGACGTCCGTTGACGATGACCAGCGTGTTATTGGCACCGAGGCCACGCAGGTCGAGCGCCGTGGAGCCGCGCACCGCGGAGATGGTGCCGGACTCGTTGATGCCGATCTGGCCCGCCTCCGGAAGCTCGCGGAGCATGTCGGTCAGATTGGTACGCCCGGACACCTCGATGTCCTGACGGGTGATGATCTTGATCGGCGAGGGCCCCTCGACATCGACACGCTTGATGTTCGAGCCCGTGACCTCGAACTTCTCGAGCTTCACAGGTTCGGTGGGGGAGTTCGACGCGGGACGCGTGGTGTTGGTCTGGGCGAAGCCGACGGCAACGACGGCCGAGGCCACCAGACCCGCGCGAACGGAGGCGGGCATCAGTTTCATTATGGTTTTTGGGTAGGTTTGAGACGAACCGCCGGCACGACCAAAGGCCGTCCAGCGATGGATTAACAAACAATCCGGTAGAGGATTCCCCTAACTTCGCAAACCTGAACCTTGGATTGATTCCCGTGTTCGGACCGCAAACGCGATCGGCTGCGCGCGGTTTGACACGCTGCCGCAACCCCGCTGATTCCAATTCCATGCGACTCCTGCTGCTTTCGCTTATCGCTTTGTTGGCTGTTCCGATGCCTGCGACGCAGGCGCGCGAAGCATCCACGAATCCTCCGCCCCCTACCCTCCAGGAAATTTTTGCGGATCCTGAGGTGCAGGCGGTGCAACTTTCGCCAACGGGACGCTACCTGACATGGCTGGCGCCCAAGAACCAACGGATGAACCTCGCGATTCTCGACCGCGAAACGCGCAAACTACGCTGGCTCACAGATATGAAGATCGAGAGCGTGGTTTCCCATGTGTGGGCAAAGCCGGACCGGATCCTTTTTGCCCAACAATACGGCGGAAGGGAACAATACGGCATGTTTGCCTGTGATCCAGATGGATCCAATCTTATTGTAATCAACAAGTTAGAGAAGGTCGAAGCCACCGCAGATGGCCTGGGCGAGGGCGATCTTCCATCCGGGGTGCGGGATTTGCCCAAGACGTTGGTGAGCCTGCTACCCAAGGACCGCGACCATATCTTGATGAACCGCCTCCGCGGAAATTCCGGACTTGGAGATGTGGTGAAGGTCAACATCCGCAACGGACGGGAGGTAGTCCATGAAACAAACTACATCGGCGCCCGGGTCTGGATCGCCGATGCCAACGGAGAAGTGCGCGCAGCGATCTGCACGGACTTCACCGAACCGGTGAGGGTCAAGTACCGGCGCTCTTCGAAGGACGAATGGCGAACCATCGGCGAGTTCAGCCGCGAGATCTCGCTGCTCTTCGAGGAAGCTTCACCGCTCGAACCACACTGGCGACCCTCCGTTTTCGCAAAGGACGGCCGAACGCTGTACGTGAAAAGCTTCATGGAGCACGACACCGCGGCCATTCGCACGCTCGACCCCGAGACGGGTGCGTGGGGACCGGTGATCTTCCACCATCCCCGGGTGGAGCCAGGGGATCGTCTCGCTAATTACCGTCGCGGCGGACTCTCCTCGCGCGCCGCGGTCGACGGTCTGATCTTCAACGCCAAGGGCGATCTGGCCGGAATTTCGCACACCGACGACTACTCCGAGGTGAAATGGCTGGATGAAGCCATGGCGAAGATCGCGCGTGACCTCGACGGCGCGCTGCCGGGGACGCGGAACCTCATCGTAAGCTCCTCCGCGGACGGCAAACTGATGGTCGTGCTCGCAGCGAGCGATCGCGACCCCGGAACGTACTACCTGTTCGACTCCGAGAAACAGGAGATGTCGCTCATCGGCAAGGTGCGCCCAAAAATTGATCCCGCGCGGATGGCGGAAATGCGCCCGATCCGCTTCAAAGCCCGCGACGGCCTCGAAATCCCGGGCTACATCAGCGTGCCGGCCGGGAAGGAATTGAAGAAACTCCCCATGATCCTCATCCCGCACGGCGGCCCTTACGGTCCGCGTGACGTGTGGGGCTGGAACGAGCAGATCCAGTTTCTGGCGAGCCGCGGCTATGCCATCCTGCAGGTCAACTACCGCGGCTCCGGTGGCTACGGGCTTTCTTTCCAGCGCGGCGGCTACCGCGAGTGGGGAGGCAAGATGCAGGATGATCTGACCGACGGCGTGCGTTGGTGCATCGAGCAGGGCTACGCCGATCCCTCCCGCGTCGGCATCTTCGGCGCGAGCTATGGCGGCTACGCCACCATGGCGGCACTCACCCTCACTCCGGACCTGTTCTGCCTCGGCATCAATTACGTCGGCGTGGCCGACCTCGAGCTGCGCTCCGGCGGCGGCAGAGGCTTCACCCCGCCCCGCATCCTGGATGAAGCGCGGTCCATCACCAATCTTGACCCGGTCAAGGACGCCGACCGCATGCGGGCCGTGAACCCGATCAACCACATCGAGGCGATTCGCGCCCCTTTGCTCGCCGCCTACGGCAAGAACGACCCGCGCGTGCGTTTCGACCAATGGCAGAAACTCGAGTCACGCCTTCAGCAGCACGGCAAGGAATTCGAGGCCATCATCGAGGAGAACGAGGGACACGGATTCCGGAAGCTGGAGAATAAATTGGCTTTCTATGCCAAGGTGGAGGCCTTCCTCGAACGCAACATGAACGTCCCCGAAGGGCGGGTGAAGGTCGGCACCCCGGTTCCGGTCAGCAGCGGGGAATAACGCAGGTCACGCTTCAGCGTCACGCGGACCTGCCTGCCGTCGACCCGACGGGGCATTTTTTGTGACACAAAAAGCCGGGCCCTTGTGGGCCCGGCTTCGGGGAAGGATCTTTTCCCGGATCAGAACTTGTACTTCACCGAGGCGTAGATGTAACGGCCGATCGGATCGTAGGTGCTGATGTCGCGGGACTGATTGCCCTCGGAGCGGATGAGCGGCGGAACCTTGTTGAAAACATTGTTCACGCCCAGGTTGGCCTGCAGGCCGCGAAGCCAACGGTTCGAGGAGTTGGCGAAGCTGCGACCGAAACGCAGGTCAAACGTGTGGTAGCTCTCCACGCGGTACTCGGTCGACCAAGCGAGGTCGTCGACTTCCGGAATCCAGGTGTGACCGACGGTCGCGTTCCAGCTGCCGTGACTCCAGTCGAGGTTGGAGCGGGTACGGAAGCGCGGATACACCGCCGAACCGGAGAAGCCGTCCTGGTAACGGGAAACCGCGCCGCTGGGCAGGCTCTGCACGGCGTACTCGCGGATGTAGGTGCCGGCCAGCGAGGCGCTGAAATTGCCGAGCCCCTGCGCGGTCCACTTGTAGTTAGCGGTGACGTCCATGCCGTCCTGCCAGTAACCCGCGACATTCACGATCGAGTTGGAGATCCAGATTTCGTCCGACGGACGGTTGGTCATCTGGCCGGGACTCGTGACGGCCGAACCCGTGCCGAAGTAGACCTCGCCCGCGAGGCTCGTGCCGAAGCGCACGAGGCTGGCGTACGGGGACGCCGGGCCCTTCTGCTCAACGTCGGTGACGATGAGCACGGAGCTGATCGACGAGATCAGATCCCGCTCGTCGATGTTGAACCAGTCCGCGGTGACCGAGAAGCCCTTGATGGACTTGGGCGACCAGACCACGCCCGCGGACCAGTTGCGGGACTGCGAGGGATTCAAGCTCGAGTTGGAGCCGCTCTGCGAGCGGTACTGACGGGAGCCGGAGGCGACGCCCAGCGAGGTACCCGAGTTGTTGTAGCGGGTGATGTTGATTGAGGACGTGAACCCTTGCGAAACCGGCCCGAAGAGGTCGAACAAGGTCGGGGCGCTGAACGACTCCGAGTAGGTGCCGCGGATCGCCAGCTCGTCGTTGAACGGCAGCCAGCGCAACGAAACCTTCGGCACGGTCGGGTCGGAGGTCTTGCTGTAGATGTCCTTGCGGCCGGCCGCGGAGAGCTCGAGGACGTGGAAACCGGGAGCGGTCCGGGACCCGCCGAAGATCGGCACGCGCACCTCGGCGAAGAAGCCGTCGGTGGTCGAACGCGCCGCAAACGGCTGACGCGGGGTGGCCTGGAGCCACTGGCCGGTCTGGTCGAAGCGGTCGTTCATGAAGCTGAGCGACTCCCAGCGCGTCTCGGCGCCGACGCCAAGCTGCACGTCGCCGGCGGGCAGACGGAAGAGGCTGCCGTTCAGGCGAAGGTCGAAGCTGTTCAGCTGGCTGTCATAATTGCGGAACTGGACGCCGAGCATGCTCTCGATGACGCCCGGATTCTGGCGAATCGCGAACGGGTTGTAGGCGCCGGAGTTAACCAGCTCGGTGTACTTAACCGCATCGATCAGGTTCTTGTTCCGGTAGGCATGGTCGGTACGGTTGAAGTTGCCGCCGAGCTCGTAGTTCCAGCCGTTGGCGAGCTTGCCCTTGACCCCGACGACCCCGCGCATGCTGGTCGACTGGTTGTCATAGATACGGGGGAAATTAACAAAACGGTTGCGGGCCGTGACGGTGACGTTGAAGGGGTTGTTCGGATTGGCGGCCACGACGTTGCCGGAGACCGGCTGGGCGTTCAGGACCGACTCAGTCTCGTTGAGGGAGTAGATGAAGTCTCCGAACAGCGTCGTGTCCGGGGTCAGGCGATGCTCGACCGCGGCGGTGAAGCTGCGGCGTTGCGCGTCCAGGAGCATGGTCGGGTAGTTGGCCAGATCGAAGAACTGGGCGACCTGGTCCTGGGTGAGCGGCCCCTGATAGATGCCCTGCGAGACCGCCTGGGCCGGAGTCAGATCCAGGTTCTGCGGGGGCGCGTTACGACTGCCGCCGAGGAAGTAGAAATCCGTCGTGCCGGCGAGGTTGATGGAGCCCGCGAAGGACGGAGTGCGGAACTGGCCCTTGGCGAAGTCTCGCTCGTACTGGATGAGCGGATCGCTCTTCTTCCACTCGGTGGTGATGGTGAGGCTGGTGTTGCCGAAGCTGGCCCCGGCGACGCCAAAGTAGCTGCGATTCGACCACTTGCCATTATTCGGGCTCCAGCCGTAGGTGCCGCCGATCTCGGTGCCGGAGTAGTTGGTCTTGAGGATGATGTTCACCACGCCGGAAACGGCGTCGGAGCCGTACGTCGCGGAGGCGCCGTCCGACAGGACCTCGATGCGCTCCACGGCCGAGATCGGGATCACGCTCACATCAACGAAGCTGGCGCCGCCGCTGGCGAGCACCGGGGAGATGTTGGCTCGGCGGCCGTTGATCAGCACGAGGGTCGCGCGGTTGCGCAACGAGACCTGGGAGCCGCCGTTGGTGGAGCCCGAGGAGATGTTACCGTTCTCCGAGCCGATATTGTTCGAACCGTAGAATGCGGGCTGGGTCTTCTTGAGAACATCAAGGAGATCCGTGCTCACGCCGGTCTTCTCGATGTCCGGGGCGCTGATGACGGTCACCGGGATGGCGGGAGAGCCAGCCGCGATCGGAATGAGGGATCCCGTGACGACGAACTTTTCCAGTTTCTGGACCTCGTTGGTGGACACCGTGGGCTGGGCGGCGAAGACGACGCCCGCACCTACGGCGGTGGCAAAGCCGAGGCGCCTGGCGGCGCGAACGGCGGATAGCAGCGGTTTGTTCATTGGGTTTGCTTGGTTCTTGGGTTTGTTGGGTCTAAGAGGGCCGCCGTGGCGGCTTGAAGGTGCTTATCGAACCAGTTAGGGAGGCGAATACCGCGCCTAATTGCAAACCCGGGGTTGAGGCATTCCCTGACTTAAAACCCGGGCTCGATTTTACGGCCAAGCTTCCCAGTTTTCGCCGAAATGAAACCGGCCGCCTCGCCCGCCCGTCGAGGATTTCGATGCCTCACGGCGCTTTACCTGCTCCTCTTTGCCGGCTCGGCCGCCCGGGGCGCGCAACCGTCCCAGCCCCTGCCCACCATCGAGCAACTTTTCGGACTTCCGGAAGTCAGGCAGCCGCGACTCTCCCCCGACGGTAAGAAGATCGCGTTTCTATTCCCCCACGAGCGACGCCTGGCCCTTGGCGTCTTCGATCGTGCTTCCGGCGCCTCTCGTATGGTTCTCAAGGGCGAGGACGAAAGTCTCGTGTCCTTCTTCTGGAAGGGAAACGACCGATTGGTGTTCCTCGCCGACGTCGGCGGCAACGAGTCCTTCTTCATCGGCTCCTCCGATTTGAACGGCCGCAGCGTCCTGCGCCTCGCCGAGTCGCAGCGGATCGAGGACAACCTCGTCGGCAACGTGGCCAACATTCTCGACGAGCTGCCCGGGGACCCGCAGCGCATTCTCGTGGCAGGCTACTTCGCGGAGAATATCGACCACGCGATGTTTCTGGGCGGCGCGGCGGTGGTCGCACGGCTGAATGTCTTCAATCGCGCCCGCTCTCCCGTCCTGGAATTCAAGGAAAGCGACCGGAATGTGCTCCTGCTCGGGGACAACCTAGGCGCCCTTCGCGTCCGGGGCCGGCTCGTCGGCCGCGAGGTCATCTGGGAACACCGTCCCGACGACGGCGCCACCTTCCGCGAGATCGCCCGGCACCCGTTCCATGGCTACCAGGAGGACTGGCAGCCACTGGCCTTCGCGTCCGACAACCGCACCTTTTGGCTTATCTCGCGCCAGAAACATGATCGCGGCGCGCTCCACGCCTACAACACCGCCACCGGATCGCTGGGGGAGCCGTTGTTCACCCCTGCGGAAGGGGAACTCGAGGACAGCCTCGTCACCACTCCGGACCGCACCCGGCTGCTCGGCGTGGCCTATGAAACCGTGCGCCGGCGTTACCATTGGTTCGACGCGGACCGCGCCGCCCTGCAGACCAAGCTGGAAAACACCTTCGCGGGCTCGGACGTGAGGATCACAAGCGAGTCCCAGGACCAGACGGTTAAGTTAATTTGGGTGGGCCACGACCGTGAACCGGGCACCTACTTCGTGTTGGATGAAAAGGCGGGGGCGCTGACGCTCTTCAAGCGCATGCGCCGGATAGACCCCGCGGAATTGCAGCCCCGCCGGCCGGTGAGCTACCGGGCCCGCGACGGCCTCCTTATTCACGGTTATCTCACCCTTCCGCCGAACGCCGCCGGTCGCCGGGTGCCGCTTATCGTTCACCCGCACGGTGGGCCCTTCGGAGTCCGCGACTCGTGGGGCTTCGACGCCGACGCCCAGTTCCTGGCCTCCCGCGGCTACGCCGTGCTCCAACCGAACTATCGCGGCTCCGGCGGTTACGGACGCGACTTCATCAATCGCGGCCGCCACCAATGGGGCCGGGCCATGCAGGACGACCTGACCGACGGCGTAAAATGGGTGGTGGCCGAAGGTATCGCGGATCCCGCGCGGGTCGCGATCTACGGCGCCAGTTACGGCGGCTACGCGACGCTCGCCGGACTGACCCTCACGCCCGAACTCTACCGCTGCGGCGTGAATTACGTCGGCGCGTCCGACCTCGAGATCACCTTCAAACACCGCGGCGAGGATGCGTACCGGGAGGCCGGCGAATTCAGCTACCGCGAGGAGTGGGTCGGCCCCACTGAGGAATACCGGGCCGCAACCTCCCCCGTGAATTTCGTCGAGCGCATCGGTGTGCCCACCCTCCATGCCTACGGCGAAAAGGATCCGCGTGTGAAGATCGACCACTGGACCCGCCTCGAGGCCCAGCTGAAGAAACACGGTAAAGTTTATGAGTCCGTCTCGCAGCGCCGCCAGGGCCACGGGTTCCGCGACGAAAAAGCGTCCGTCGGCTTCTACGGCCAGCTCGAGGACTTCCTCGCCCGCCACCTCGCTCCGGAAGGCACCGTGAGAATCGGCCGGGAGCGCGTGGTGGAACCCGATCCCGCCAAACCCTGACACGCGGGCGAACTGAGCAACCCACGGACAGGGCTACTGATTTTCCGCGCGCCGCCCATACGCGCAGAGCGGGTACGAAAAGGCCTGCCGGGAAGTGCGGGGGGGGGGCGCCCGCCGCCTCGTCATCCGCACCATCGGCGCGGTCTGCGATTTCTCTCCGGGAAATTCGTTAACCGCCTTTGGCAAAACGGTGATCTTCGCGATCCAAGGCCGCAGCCTCGGCTGCACCAGAGAGCGACCAACGGTTTTCCCGCGTGCGGCTCGCGTGCCTCTTCGCGGTCATTTCAGGGTCGGTCGCGCCTCTGCGGCTCTCACTGCAACCGTCGCACCGTGATCCAAGCGCCGTCGAAACTCAGCCGCCAGTAGCCGTTCTTCGACTGGTAGATCTCAACCTCGGCGTTTTGCCGCAAGGGGAGCTCGTTCGACTCGGCGCCGACCTGACGCCACACTTGGCCGTTCTCGAGCGGGAAGTAGGTGCCTCCACTCCAGCCGCGGAACGGGCCGATGACGCGCGCGGTGAAACGTTCGCCCGTCTCTTCGGCCTTGGCGGGCACCGCCGGAGCGTTTGCTCGCGGCGTTGATGTCGCCGGGCCGCGCGGAACGGTCGCACGCGCGGCGGGGGTCACCGGACCAGCGGCGGAAGCGGGAGCAGGTTGCGAGGAAGCGCCCGGCATCGTCTTTGCGTTGTCCGCCAGGGACGTTCCACCTCCACGCGCGTAGGCGTCGACCGCAGCCTCAAGCTCCGCCGCCTGCGCGGCCGTGAGCGTGGCCAACCCAAGGCGCGCCCGTTGCTCGGGCGTCAGCGAGCCGAGAAATCCACCCGAGGCACCGGCGCCTCCCAGCGCGAGCACGGGAATGAACAGAAGTAAGCACAACCGGCGCATGCCCTCACGCTTGGTCTCCGCGACCACACCCGCGAGGGCGAAAAAAAGCCCGCCGGGGAGTCCGGCGGGCTTCGAGTGAAACAGGATTATGGGGTCGGCGTCAGAACTTGCGGGAGACCGACAGGTAAACGAAGCGGCCCTCGGAGCTGTAGAGGAAGCCCGGATAGCCGGTCGAGTTGCCGCCGAAACCGGCCGCGTACGGCGGATCGCGGTCGAAGACATTGCGGGCGCCGAGGGCGACCTTGGTGTCGTTGAGGAACGGCGCGAAGCGGTTCTGGAAGCTGTACGAGACCTGCAGGTCGTAGATCCAGGTCGGCGACACGAAGAACTCGTTGCCGTCGAGGTCGAGGTCCCAGAAGCCGTCGGTGTAGGTTGTCGAAAAGACCGTGGTGAAGCCCTTGTAGGCCCAGTCGATCTGCGCGCGGCCCTTCTTGCGGAGGTAACCGTTGTCGGAGCCGGTGCCCTCGGAGGTCGCCTGGTTCACCACCTCGACAAACGGCCCGCCCTCGGTCGAGCGGATGCGGTAGTGCGAGTACATGCTCCACATCGTGGAGAACTCGAAGCGGCCGAGGCGATCGGTGCGCCACAGGTAGTTCGCGGAGTAGTCAAAGCCCGCGACCTTGGTCTCACCGATGTTGAAGAACACCGAGTTCACCGCGCGGATGTCCCCGTTGGAGAAGAGCACGACGCCTTCGCCGGGCAGCAGGCCGCCGGAAGCCGCCGCGCCGGCCGGGGTGCGGCCGAAGAAGCGATTGACGGTATCCTGGTAGTTGTTCGTGACCGTGCCGCGGCGCCCGGCCTCCCAATAGTCGACGCCGAGGGTCAGACCCTTGAGGGCCTTGGCCTGCGGGGACCAAACGAAGCCGGTGTTGAGATACTCGGTCTTCTCGGGCTGGAGGCGGCGGTTGCCGGCGACGGTGACGTCCTG